>NZ_JASGDK010000012.1:0-54805 GCF_047607245.1 Desulfovibrio sp. | reverse complement strand
ATTACCACCAGACTCACTCCCAAGCGGCTGGGATTTGGCTGATGAAGCCCCAGACGTGCCTCTCAAAGCTCTTATGGATGGAGCCCTGTCACCCCAGCAATTTAGGGAGGCTATCGGGGCTCGTTCCGTTCGCGTTGCACCACTTAGTGCTGGTTCCGAATTGTCCTCGGAACTCGCAGAGGAAATGAATCTGAAAGCATGGCCAGTTTTTTCATGGAACGCTTGTCCAGGCCTTCTGGGTGACTTCGTCAGGCTAGCAACCAGAGATAGTGAAGCAGACCCAGCCGCGATTGCTATCACTACTTTGGTGCGGTTTTGCGCAGAGATCTATGGCTATGCTCCAAATGCAGGGCCACATATCTATGTTGGCGAAACTGTTCATCCTCCACGCCTCTTTGCTGTAATTTGCGGAAGTTCCAGCAAGGCCAGAAAAGGCACCTCCCGAAAACCGGTTGAGAGACTGTTCAGCCGCATGTTTTGTGCTGCTGCAGATCTTCAAAAATGGCAGCTAGGTTTGCCTGCCAGAGAAAGCGGTGGGCCATTATCAACAGGTGAAGGGCTTGCATTTTTTGTCAGAGATGAATCTGACGAAGAGCGAGAACGGTGGCATAAACAGCACCCAAATGAGCCAGTACGCGCGAAAGATGATAAGCGGCTGGTGATTTTTGATGAGGAGTTTGCCAGTGCTCTCGCCTGCACAAAACGTGAGGGCAACACCCTCTCATCGTGCATCCGCAGCTTCTGGGATTCAGGCGCGTATTCTCCTCTGACAAAAAATAACCCTGTAGTGGTTCAAAGGGCGCATATCAACATTCTCACCCACATCACAATACAGGAGCTTTTGGTGCGCCTGGGAGACGTGCAGGTCGTGAATGGCTTTGGTAATCGGTTCCTCTGGATATGTGCCCGCCGGTCGAAGATGATCCCGCTCCCAGCTCAAATGCCAGAAACTGAAATAGCCCCCCTACAGCGCGAACTTTGGCAAATTGTGGCCCATGCCCAAACGCGCGGCGCAATGGCAATGGCCTCCAATGCCGTGGAACTCTGGAAACATGTCTATTCAGAGCTGTCAAAAGAACATTTTGGTCTTGCTGGCAGCATTATTAATCGAGCAGAGGCTCAGACGTTGCGGCTGTCCCTTGTCTATGCCTTGCTAGATGGCAAGGCCCAAATAGAGGAGACACATCTGCAAGCAGCCTTGGCCATGTGGCAATATGCGCAAGACTCAGCCTTGTATATTTTCGGAGACAGGGCTGTTGATCCCCTGGAAGAAAAAGTTTTGGGCATTCTACGGCAAGGCCAGCTTACGTCCACAGAATTGAGCGCAGCCTTGAATCGAAATATTCCCAAGGCTCGTTTAGAGCCTCTGCTCCAACAATTAGAAACCCAACAGCGGATAATCATTCGAAAAGAAAAACGTGGCCCAACCCGTTTCACACAAATCATCAGCCTGAACGAAACTAACGAATTATACGAAACTCTACCTAGCTGTGAGGGGCAAGCATGAGCGCAATTTCGTCTAGTTCGTATTTTTCGTTGCCCGTTGCCGCAGAGGTATTGGGGGGAGCAGTGAACGAAATTAACGAAACAGCCCCTGGACCTGTGGATGTTATGCGCACGAAAAATCGTTAATTTCGTTTGTTTCGTTACCAACCAGTATCAAGCTAGCAGCGCGAGGTGGGGGTTTTTAGCAACAAATCTTCGTTGCCACAGAAATTCCTCACGCCAGTTTGGGCCGTTGGTATTTCTCATAGCCAGCCTACCCGTTGTGGCCACACGCTTTGCGGTGTCCACAGCCGGGGCTGGCGAATGGCTGCGCCCCTTCGAGCCCTGCAAAAGCGCCAATGCAAAAGCATGAAAGCCAAGCCTGAAACCCGTAGTGCCTGGATAAAGCTGTGTGTCACTCCAGCGGAGAATGCAGCCATTTCAGCCAAGACAGAGGCACAAGGGCAAATTCTGACGGATTTCATTCGGCAACGCACCGTGGCTATCGTTTGCTGAAAGGGCTCATAGTTGGGGCTATCTAGTCATTTGTTGAGCCATAGGCGAATAAACAACGCTGTGAGGTGGGCCTACCTCACCTATCCTGCCTTCAGCATGTACTTCCTCGATATGTCATTTAAGGTTATTATAGGTCATTTTACGTCATTATAGGTTATTTAGGCAGAATTGCGGTAGATTAACCTTAAGTCTTGTTAAATAACCTTAAATAACCTTGAATGACATAAAATGACCTTGAGTGACATAAAATGATCTATCCGAACCTGCATGCACTTTTGCGTCAGAAATAAGTGTGGCCCGGCTTGTTTATTAAGTTTGGCGCGTAATCATCGGAAGATATAGGTCCGAATTGACCATTCCCACGGAAAGCAGGCCATTAAAAAAAATGTGTTCCTAGCATAGAATCTGTAGGCTATGGTCGCAGGGTGTTGGACACGATTAAAGATAGTTATTCATCAGCGAAGCCCCAGGCAATGGCAAATTGAAAACTGTAACATGTGCTTCGAGATAAGTGGTTATGGGGAACATCCATGCAAAAAATGGGTTTTTCGGCATGATTATATCTATCGGTGACTGCTCTATGGTTGATTAGGCTAAATACAAGAGAATTCTGTGTGAAGAGTTATAAAGTGCAATCCCTTGAGAACAATATCTTGCAAATGGTTACGCAGTGGCGTTGTGTAAAAGTTCGTTGTTCAAATGATTTCTAATTTGGAGAAAAGACATGGTTGAGTTGTTAGAAAAAGCGATTGCTAGAATAAGTTATAATGTCTTTATAGAATATTTTGATGATATTGAGGAATTAAGCAAAGTCGAAGAGTCACAGGATTATTTGTTAGTTTTAGACTTGTTTTCGCTGCTTCAGGATGGAGAAACGCACAATGTTGACTTTGACCTTGTTCTAGCCCCTTGGGTTAAAATCAAAATGGATGTAGCTGAGTTAAATGGGCATTACAGAGATTTAATTGATTGTGTCTTGCATAAATTTAAAGCAGATGAAGTCAAAGATCGATTTTTAATTTCTAGCATTCTTTATAATTATCAAAAAAAAATTATTCCAACTCTTTCTTCTGCCCAGTGTAGAGAGTATGAGGAATATATTTTGAAGTTTGATAAGATATTTCTTCAATTTAAAATGGCACTTTTAAATTATGGAATTGCAGATATCCAGGATGATTTTCTGGGTAAAGATGATATTGTTCATCCATGTAATATAAAATATAAAAAAATAGATTCAAAAAATAATTCAATTTATTTGGATATGAATGCTGTTCACGTTTTAGCAAACGACTCGAACATAAGAAGGTTGGCTGAGCAACGTAAATGTTGTTTTGTGTATAGTTCTTATTTAATAGAGGATGCGTGTAATAGTAATCCAATCTTTCTTAATTCTTTTTGTTCTGATCTGTTTTCTATAACAAAAGGTGGAATGGTTGGCTACATGGATGAAGGGCTTTGTTTTGTTGAAGAAAAAATTGAAGATACTATAGCGCGGGTAAAAAAATATTCAGAGCTAACAAAAAAATATGAAAATAGTCGCCTGCTTGAATTTGTTAAAAATTACCACGTACATCCTAATCTAAGAAAGGGGACAGACTTGTACAATAAGGTTAGTAAAAATCTTATAGATTTTTTTAAAGGAGAGCAAAAGTCAAAAATATCAGGATATGAGGAAATTAGATCTAAATTTAATAATACTTGTGTGGGCGGATTTGTAAATTCAGGAAGTTTTGGTGTCATTAAAGACCACCGAGAGGCAATTGAAGAGCTGACCAATCTTTTTGATTTTATAAACTTTGAAACAGAACAAGTGAAATTCTCAAACAAGAAAAAAATTGCAAGTTCGTATAGAGATAAATGCCACTTGGAGCACGCCTATATTTGTGATTACTTTGTGACAGAAGACAAAAGGTTGCAGAAAAGAGCTACGGCGATTTATAAAATTTTGGGGATTAAGACTGGGGTAATCGATATGAAGACTCTTAAGTCAAAGTTAAACTCTAATCCAATGGAGCATGACCAGGAGGCGTCCCTGCAATGCTAAAAGCTAATGGTGCGTGACAATAAAAGCAGATATGCCTATCACTCGAAAACTTCAAAGAATAAAGTCCGGCAAAGCGTAATGCTGTTTGCCTTTGGTTGGAGTGCTGCTCCACTCGCTGAGTTTCTCAGTCTAGTCCCGATATTATTCGTTTTTTTTATTTCGTTGGTAAAGGATCTCTCTGCCTTGTTAGGCGAAATCGCTTGCCCGCTTTGGAGAGCCAAGCTTAAGGAAAGCTAGTTTGAAGCGCAAGGTGCTAGATGGATCAGAGGTCGGGTTGCTCGTGGTAAAGCATCTTTTGGGGCATGGTTAAATTCAACTGACTCGTCTCCACTGAAGTTTGTGCCGACTGTAAGTTGCTCTTCAGGATGATCAAAAATTATGTTGAAGCTTGAGAGCATTAATCATACAGATGGGGAATGACTACGATGGTCATGTAAATAGAGGGATACCAAGAATTTTTTGAGCCCGGCACAATGGATTTGCAAACAAGTTGGCGTAGCAACCAATTTGATGGGATTGAAAACTGCAGGTCTTATGCACTACTTGACTTTTTCGAGTTAGTGGATTGCATAAATATGCGTTTATTTCTTTTAAGGCGAATCATGCTTTCTACCCGTGAGAGGATATGCAAATTGGTGCTCAAAGTGTTCTATTTATCCTTTCGACAGCATGGATCTATGAGTCGTGGATGGCCTTGCGCTTTTACAGTGTATAATTAATACAAAATAAGTGCTATACGCATGTTTTTTGCAATGCATCTATTAAATAAAGTGTAGGTCTATATGGATATTTCTGGGTATGAAAATCGTTTTGTAGCTTTTATCGACATTTTGGGTTTTACAGCGCTTATTGGCAAAATTGAAGAAAATAATAATCTAGATAATCCGAGCTTTAAGGCCATTATATCTGCGCTCAATTTTTTATCTGAAGAATCTGTGGAGTCAAATGGACAGCATGATTTAGTGATTTATAAGAGTGCAGAAAGTGGCTCTATGATCGATATAGAACTTGGTGATCCTCGGATTAACTATATTTCTGATTGTGCTATTATATCAACAGAGGGCACCTTTGATGGTTTTAAAGCCTTGTGTAATAAGTTAACGAAGTTTTCTACTGATTTAGCTTGTGATGGTATCTTTTTGAGGGGGGCTATTACCTATGGTCAGGTGTATCATCATGGGCCGATTTTGTTTGGTTCAGCCTACATGAGGGCATATAAGTTAGAAGGGGAAGTTGCAGTATATCCGAGAATCATTGTTGATAAGTCCGTTTTTGATGCTTTGTCGGATCATGATGAAGAATTTCCCCTTTGCAAAAATGTAATTCCTATAGATTCTGACAACCAACGCTATCTAGCAAATTTTCCTTACCACTACTATCCACTTTATGTATATGACTGGCTTAGTTATTTGCTGAGGGTGAAAGGCAAAATTCTGTATAATCTTAACCTGTATGATGATAGAGTAACTGTATTCGGGGCAGATCTTAAGAAGCTTGATGCGAGTTATTGTTGGAAGGAATCCTATGGATATGACTTATCATTTGAAGGCGGATCTGATTGCATACTAAAAAAATATATATGGTTGGCAAATGAATTAAATAGTACATTATTGGATAATAAAGATGAGCTTAGTAAGGAAAATAATGAGGAATCCGTGTATCCACATGGAATGAGAATTTCCCCAATACAATGGAATGGAACTTATTGGGGGCCAACAGAAGATTTAGGGTTGCGAAGGTAGATTGGCGCTCGAAGAAGTTATTGTGTCGTATGCTTTGGTTGTAACTAAATGTATGATAAATGAATAAAATGTTTTGATGTGAAGTGGTGCTGGAGGGAGTACTTTCCATTATCATCGTTTTTACTGCAAAGGGGGGATTTTAGTTAAGTTATAATTGATCTTGTAGGAGTGACGGCGGATGTATATTTTCCCTGCAGAAGAGAACTCACGATTTTTACCACAAGGCGCTTGTTTGTTTTTTTGTTTTGTTGAAAGGTGTTTCAAATAGGATATTCAGTCTCTGCGCCCCTTCTTGCCCCGTTCAGCCGATCCGCAAGCCTAGCCGTCCGTAGGTGAGTATATCTGGAAAGCATTTGCAGCGTTTTATGTCCGGTAATTGCCTTAATTTCCATTACGTCTAAATCCGAGTTTTCAAAGAAGCGGCTGGTGGCTTCATGTCGCAGGTCATGAAAGCGGATATTTTCAAGCCCGCTTTTAGCCCTAAGCCGCTTCATGGATGCGGTGATTTGCTCCGCTGTTAGGGCAAAAACTTGATCGCCGGTTTTGACCTTTGCCAAGTCTTTCAGAATGGCGAGAGCAGGGGGAGAGAGTGGGACCGTGCGGGCCTCAGAGTTCTTTGTTTCTGGTAAATGCACAGAGTTTTTTTTGAAACTGACGTTTTTCCATTGTAGGCTGGCAATTTCTTCTCTGCGCATAGCCGTTTCTAGCGCAAATCGGATGATGGGGCGAAACACCGGATTCGCCGCCTCCAATAGCTTTTCCTCCTCACCATCTTCTAGCCTTCTATCTCTGCCCCTGGCGGGCTTTGGTTTCGCTGCAATTTCAACGGGGTTTTGTAAGCTCTCCATGCCCCAATCGGAGCGGGCAAAGTTGAACAGCTTGGAGAGCAGGGCAAAGTCCAGCCGAATTGTGTTGCCGCTTACACCCTCGGCTTCACGTTCCCGCCGAAAGTCTGCGATATCTTTTGAGCGGATTGTTGCCATAACCCGATGCGCAAGCGTCCGGCGCTGCAAAGCTCTGGCGCGGTCCACTTCGCGTTTGGCGTGCTTTAAGCGCGGAATATACTCTTCAATGTAGCGATCAAGGCATTCGCGCAGAGTGTAGCGTTCTGCCTCAGCTCTAGAGACAAAAATACCCCTATCCATCTCGCTTTCCATCAGACGAGCCCAAGCCTCTGCCTCTGCTTTCGTATCGAAAGTTTTGGTTGTGAGGGGGTAGCCCCGGCGGCGAATTCGCACTTTCCATTGAGTGGGCCACGATTTTTTATTGCGGCCATTAGTGTTCCTTGTGTCTAGACCATCTGGACCAAAAATGGACCAAAAAATCAAATTCCCGGATTCGCCATTTCGACGAATCCGGGAATTTTCCTGATATTATTTGGTACCCGGGGCGGGACTTGAACCCGCACAGCCTTGCGGCCCAGGGATTTTAAGTCCCTTGTGTCTACCATTCCACCACCCGGGCAGGTGTGATTTTGCAAGCGGCTGCCTGTGGCAGTTATTTTTCTTCGCAGGGCGGGGCGCTGTCAATCGTGGGCTCCGTCATATCTGTGGCGGTTCCGCCAATCTTCCAGATTTTAAGCCCCTGCGGCGGCTCAAAGGGAACAGGTCGTTCCTCTTCTTGCCATTGCCCCGTGCGCAGCCAGTATATATGCAGGGAATTGAGGTCCTTGTCCAGACACAACAGGCGCCCCCGCACACCATTCGGCAGCAGGATTGCTGTTTCTGCGGCAATTTTGCGGTATACATAAAGCTTGTGGGCTTCAAAAACGCACTGGAACATGAGCGCATCACCCTGCGGCGTAAAGTCCAGGTGGGTGGCCCCTGCCCGCAGCAGCAGGCCTGTCATGTCGGCAGTAAGAGCTTCCTCCACTTCCAGCAGAGCCTCATAGGTGAGGTCATCGTCGTAGCTGAAGTGGCCAAAAAGTTCGCTGCGGTTTTTGTCCATGCCATGCCTATACGGCAAAGCGGTTTCTTAGGCAATGCGCAGGATTAATCACGCTTCTCACAATCGTATAGACGATCTTTTTACGCGATATTCCGCATGCTTCCTTTCTGGTCTTGCTGAAAAAAAATGGATAGACTACCCACGCGTACCGCTTGTGGTATGCGAAAATGTTTACCGTTGCTTTTGTTGCCGCCCGGTTGTTGCCGTTGCTGCGCGGCTCATGCGGTTCGCGTGGTTTGCGTAGCCCGCTGATGTTTTTTTTTGCCGCGAGCCCAAAACATGCAGCGGGCAGACAACCGACTTTCCGTCTGGAGGATGCATGCGCCTGATCGACAAAATAACCCTGTACTTCTGCCGACTCGGCGTGGCCGGGCTGGACCCCAAGGCTCCCGGAACCTGGGGCACGGCCATAGCCTGCCTGCTGGCTCCGTATATCTTTTTACCGCTGAATTTCTGGCTGCGGCTTGCCCTGCTGATCGTGCTGTTCTTTCTTGGCGCAGTGGCGGCAAGCAGGGCAGAAGTGCTGCTTGAGCGCAAAGACCCCGGCGAGGTAGTTATTGACGAACTGGTGGGCGTGTGGCTGGTGCTGCTGCCTTTTCCCAATCCCAGTTTCTTTATGGTGCTGGCGGCCTTTGTGCTCTTTCGCATTTTCGACATCGCCAAGCCCTGGCCGGTCAAGGCCTCTGAAAACTGGCTGCCCGCAGGCTACGGCGTCATGATAGACGACGTTGTCGCCGGGTTGTGGGCCTTGCTGTGCCTGAGCCTGCTTGCCTGGATGGGGCTTTCGTAAAGCGAAGGCAGCCAACTGGCTGCAAAAGAGAAGAGGGGGCGCGGCCACGGGCGGTTCAGCCACGTCAGGTGGCGGTAGAAAAGCCGCCGCGCCCGCTGCTACTTCATGCGGTAGGTAATGCGTCCGCGGGTAAGGTCGTAGGGCGAAAGCTCAACCTTAACGCGGTCGCCGGGAAGAATGCGGATGTAGAATTTGCGCATTTTACCGGAAATATGGGCCAACACTTCGTGGCCGTTTTCCAGTTCCACGCGGAACATGGCGTTAGGCAGGGCTTCCTGCACTACGCCGTCAACTTCAATGGAACCTTCTTTAGCCATGTGATCTCCGTAAAAAAATATTTGGATAAACGGCGGTCAGCTTCACAAAAAAGCGGGCAAGTGTCAACCTGCGCGGTTGCTCACAAACCCGCATGGGCCTCTTTTCGCCCGGCAGCCCATGCAGCCGTTTTTATTCACGGCCATATGGGCTGCCATCAATCATTCTTGTCTTTACAATCCTTTTCAGGATTTTGAATCTGTATTTTCAGCTGCCGTGAGGCTGCTTACTTTTTATGCTTGTTCTTTTTGCTCTTGCGCGGTTTGCCATTCTCTGAATCTGAGCTGGAGTCTGATCCAGCTCCGGGGCGGTCCAGCACCACATGCATGCCGGGCTGCGATATGGGGGCCGGGCGGCAGAGCAGCCACAGGCCCACGGCAATGAGCGGAAGGCAAAGCACTTGCCCCATTGTCAGCCAGCCAAAGGCCAGGTAGCCCAGCTGGGCGTCAGGTACGCGCACAAATTCCACAGCAAAGCGAAACACGCCGTACCCCAGCGCAAACAGGCCCGATACCGCGCCGCGCTTGCGGGGTTTCAGCGAGTATATCCATACCACGGTGAAAAGAACGATGCCCTCCAGCAGGGCTTCGTACAACTGGCTGGGATGACGCGGATAGGGGCCAGCGCCGGGAAAAATGACGCCCCACGGGCTGTCTGTAACCTTGCCCCATAGTTCGCCGTTGATATAGTTGCCCAAGCGGCCAAAGAACAGGCCCGGCGGTATAAGCGGAGCCACAAGGTCCGAAATATCCAGAAACGAGCGGTGTCGGCTGTGCGCAAAATACCAGAAGGCCCCAAGCACGCCGAGAAGCCCGCCGTGAAAGGACATGCCTCCGTTCCAGATGCGCAGTATTTCCATCGGATCAGACAGATAGACGGGCAGGTCGTAAAACAGCACATAGCCCAGCCGGCCGCCCAGAATAATGCCGATCATGACGCAGGTCAGCAGGTCGTCCACATCAGACGCACGCCAGCCGGAGTTGGGGCGGGATGCGCGCCAGCGTCCCAGCCACCAGCCAAGGCCGAAGCCTGCGAGATACATAAGGCCGTACCAGCGCAACTGAAGGTTGCCGATACTCAAGGCAACGGGGTCGATATGAGGCAGTGTCATCAATCCATATCCTGTGCGTTGAAATCGCCGCTTTTGCCGCCGCTTTTGTGTAGCAGGCGCACCCGGCTGATAATTATGTCACGCTGCACGGCTTTGCACATGTCGTAAATAACGGCGGCGGCGGTTTGCGCGGCCACAATGGCCTCCATTTCCACTCCGGTGCTGCTGACTGTGCGGGTTTCAGCCTCAATACGAATGCGTGGCGGCATTTTGCTTACTTCAAAGCGAATATCGGCATAGCTGAGATTGAGGGGGTGGCATAGGGGGATGAGGTCGCCCACCCGTTTCGCGGCCATAATACCGCCAATCTTGGCACAGGTCAGCACGTCACCCTTGGGAAGCGCCACCTTGAGCAACAGTTCAAGGGTGGCGGGGCTCAGCTCTACAACGGCTTCGGCAATGGCGACGCGCTCGGTGGCGGCTTTATGCCCTACGTCCACCATCGTCACATTGCCCTGCCCGTCCAGATGCGAAAAGTTATTGTCCATAACAAACCTCGGCATTTCAGGCGTTATACCGGCATGGGCCGTCCGGCAGCGTGGCGCGCCGGGGCGTCGTGGCGCGGCAATTGCCGCTCCGCCGGGTAAAATTTTAGCGCAGGCCTATCAGCCAGTCCCAGAAAGAGGGCGGCGTGGGCACCCGCGGGCTTTGCCAGTGCGAGTCTTTGCCGCTGTCCGAAAAGCGCAGGCGTTCGCGCACAAGGCGTGCACCATCGGGGTTTTGCCCTTCATCCACAAGGGACGCAACCTCGTTGGGACCGGCAAGCTCCAGTTCGGCCATATACTTGAATGGAACGTCGGCATTGGGACGGCTGGCTATGATGGCGCGCACGAACGCCAGATCGCTGCCAAAACGCAGATCGTTAAACAGCACGTAGGCAAGGCGCGTATCTTTGGCAGGGGTGTCGTTGCCCGCGGTGCTTGCGGTGCTTGCAGCGTCTGGCGTGCCCGTGGGGGTTGTTGCCTCTACTGCGTCTGTTGTGGCAGCCCCGCCAGTTGTGCCAGTTGTGCCTGCTGTGGTTGTTGCGGCGGTCGCGGCCGCAGTCTCCGGCAGGGCAGGGGACGTCGCGCCTGCAAGAGCTTCCGCAGGCTTAAAGTCGTCGGCCAGAGGGCTTATGACTGGCAGCACGGTAAAACCAAAAAATGCTTCCGCAGCGACGGACTGCCGAGCCAGCTCTGCCAGAAGTTCTGGGGGGGCGGCCCTGTGCCCTGTTGCGGGGTTGCGGGGCTGCCCCAGGGCGTTGAGCCCCTGACTGTAGACCATTCTGCCGCCGGGGCCGTCCGTTTCATATAATGTACGCCAGAACAGGGGGCCAAAAGCGTCGGGCAGCAGCACAACCTTCTGTACGGTCTGTTGCGTGTTCTGGCCTTCGGCGGCGAGGCGGCTTTCGGTCTGGGCCGTATGCCACGCATTGAGTCCTATGCACAGCGCCGGGTAAACAAATACCCAGGCCAGGGCCATACGCATGAGGCCGCGTTTGGCCCGCCAGCGCAACACGGCCCAGAGCAGGGGCAGGGTCAGCAGCAGATCAATAATATATACGGCATTAAGCCGCACCCTTTCATATGAAAAGGGCAGATAGATCATCGTGCCATAGGTGGTGATGACATCCAGCCAGATGTGCAGCAGCACCATACAGATCATGAACAGCCAGACCTTGGAGAAACTCCAGTGGCCGGGTGTGCCGGGCTTCCACATGGGGCGCGCCAGCAGTGTCAGAAGCAGCCCCAGCAACGGGGCCGCCGCCAGGGAATGGGTAATGCCCCGGTGCAGAAGCAGAAATTCCAGAGGTGTATGGCAAAGAGTGACGTCAATATCGGGAGATGCTGCGGCAATAGCGGCCAGCGGAACGGCCCACCGGGTGGCAGGGCGGTTCGGCATGGCCAGCATGGCTACAGCGCCGCTGGCGGCATGGGTAATGGGGTCCATAGGTCGCTACTGTTTGAAGGGGCTGCGTTGTTTGGGCACGGCTCTGTATGCCGGGTCTTCAGGGCTGACATCCTGATCCAGACCGTGGACCCGGTTGAACTGCTGCATACGCCACTGTTGCGTGTTGGCCATAACATCCGGGCGGTTTTGCAGATAGAGCAATTGTTGCGTTCTGCTGGCTCCCATGATGGGGTAGCGCATCTGGTCTTCGGTGCTCACGCCCATAGGGCGTGATTCATTATCAGAAGAGGTGCCTGCGCCGATGTCCTTGGGGCCGCATGCAGAGAGCAGTCCTGCCAGAGCAAGGCTGCACAGCAGGGCATAGCGGAACGGACGGGGGGCGAACGGAGTCTTCATGTCTGTAGTATAGTCTCGTGTGCGGCTTACGGCAAGAGGCGGTTTTTCAAAGGCGGGCAGGCGCACTTGTGCTTGCCATGCGGCGGGTGTCAGGCTATGCTGCTGCATTGATTAGGTAACAGTGCGGCGAGCCCGCGCACTACATACAGGAGATGCTATGCGTCCCGCCCACTGCGGTATTACCCCTGAAGGATGGCCCTGCATAGGCCTTACCGGCTTTTCGGCCCTCGTGTTCGCAGCCTTGGGCTGGTGGCCCTTGGCCGTGGTTTTTCTGGCTCTGTGCTGGTTCAGCATGCATTTTTTCCGCGATCCCGAGCGCGTGACGCCGCGGGGCGAGGGGCTTGCTATCAGCCCTGCTGACGGAAAAGTTATTCGTATTGAAGAAAAGCCCGATCCTTTCAGTGGTGAAAAGCGCCTGTGCATCAGCATTTTTATGAATGTGTTCAGCGTGCACGTGAACCGTTCGCCCGTGGCGGGTACGGTGGAAGATATTCGCTATTTTCCGGGCGCGTTTGTCAACGCGGCCTTTGACAAGGCTGCCACGGACAACGAGCGTTGCGCCTACAGTCTGCGTGACGTCAGCGGAAAGCAGTGGTCAATGGTGCAGATTGCAGGCCTTGTGGCCCGGCGCATTGTCTGCCGTACTGACATCGGCGACACGCTTGAACGCGGTCAACGCTACGGTATGATTCGTTTTGGATCGCGAGTTGACCTTTACCTTCCTGAGGGATATGTTGCTGCTGCGCAGTTGGGGCAGCAGGTTTTTGCAGGGCAGTGTGTTGTTGCCCGCGCAGGACAGGAATAGGTTCTTTTGTCTCGCTGCATAAGGCCAGACGGCCATAATGGTGAAGCATGACCACAGAAGTTAAAAAGCCACGCAAGGGAGTATACCTCCTGCCAAACATGATCACGACGTTGAGCATGTTTCTTGGCTTTTTGTCTATGGTATGGGCCGGGCAGGGGCGCTTTGAGGCGGCCTGTATGGCTATTCTGCTTTCTGCCGTTATGGACGGTCTTGATGGAAAGGTGGCCCGTCTTACCAACACCGCCAGTGAATTTGGCGTTCAGTACGACTCGCTTGCCGACCTTGTGGCCTTCGGCCTTGCTCCTGCTATGTTGCTGTGGCAGTGGGAACTGCATGACCTCAACCGTATGGGCATAGCGGCGGCTTTTATTTATGCCGCCTGCGGAGCTTTGCGGTTGGCACGGTTCAATGTCAGCACTGCCGCAACGGGTAAGCGTTTTTTCATTGGCCTGCCCATTCCGGCTGGCGGTTGTACCATTGTGACCTTTGTGTTTTTTGCCGCTTTGTTCCCAGACGTATTTGAATCTGCAAAGCCGTACATGGCCCTTTTGCTGGCCGTGGGCGTGGGCATTTTGATGGTGAGCCGGGTGCGTTATTTCTCCTTCAAGGAGTATGACTTCCTGCGTGCTCACCCCATCCGCACCATGCTGGTTTTTCTGCTCATTCTTGCCACTGTCATTTCTTTCCCGCGCGTCATGGGCTTCATGCTTTGCGCCGTCTACATTGCCGGTGGCCTTGTCTACACCTTTGTCATCCTTCCCCGCCGCGACCGTCAGCTACTACGCGCCCTATCGCCTCAGAGCGATTAAGGTTGCGTAACGGTTCGCCGCCCTTTGGGCGGAATGACGCTCTCTGGACCGCCGCCCTGCCGGTGGCCGTTATGCAAGAATACACCACTTGTCATACCCAGAGGAGATAGTCATGAATAACCGCGTTTATTTTTTCGATACCACCTTGCGCGATGGCGAACAATCGCCCGGCGCGACCATGAATTTACAGGAAAAATTGCGTCTGGCCCATCAGCTTGAAGTGTTGGGCGTGGACATTATGGAAGCGGGTTTTCCCGCCTCCAGCCCCGGCGATTTTGAGTCTGTGCAACGTATTGCAGCGCAGGCTGGCGACATTCAGGTTGCGGGTCTTGCCCGTTGTGTGGCTGGCGATATTGATCGCTGCTGGGATGCCATCAAGGTTGCCAAAAATCCCCGCATCCACATTTTTCTCTCCACTTCCCCCCTGCATATGCAGCACAAGCTGCGCAAAGACCCCGCCGACGTGCTGAAAATGGCCGTAGAGGGCGTCAAGCGTTGCGTGCAGCACACCAGCAATGTGGAATTTTCGTGCGAAGATTTTTCGCGTTCCGAACCGGAATTTCTCTGCCGGGTAGTGGAAGCGGTCATCAATGCCGGGGCCACCACAGTCAATTTGCCAGACACAGTGGGCTATGCGCAGCCTGCTGAATACGCGGCTCTTATTGATCATGTGATCCGCAATACGCCCAATAGCGACAAGGCCATTTTCAGCGTGCACTGCCATAACGATCTTGGACTCGCCGTTGCCAACACGCTGGCGGCCTTCAAGGTTGGCGTGCGTCAGGCCGAGGTGACGCTTAATGGCATAGGTGAACGCGCGGGCAATGCTTCCCTTGAAGAAGTTGTCATGAATCTGCGCGTGCGCCACGACTACTTTGGTTTGGACCACAACATCGTCACCGAGCAGCTCTATCCTTCGTGCCGCCTGCTTTCGATGACCATTGGCCAGCCCATCCCCAACAATAAAGCCATTGTGGGCGCCAACGCCTTCGCGCATGAATCGGGCATCCATCAGGACGGCATGCTCAAGAACCGCGAGACTTACGAAATCATGACGCCGCAGTCTGTGGGCCGTACGGAGAGCAATCTTGTCATCGGCAAGCACTCTGGCCGTAACGCCGTGCGCAACAAGTTTGAGAGCATGGGCTACACGCTGGAAGACGAGCAGCTCAATCTTGTATTCGAAGCGGTGAAGCAGCTGGCCGACCGCAAGAAAACCCTGCACGACGACGACCTTATGGCGCTTGTGCAGGAAGAAGTGTACCGCACGCCCGACCGCTTCCGCTTGCGCCACGTGAGTGTGCAAAGCTCTGATGCAGGCGGCGTGCCGCCGACAGCTGCGGTCATTATGGATGTTGACGGTATGGAAAGCAGCAGTGCTGGCTTTGGCGTTGGCCCGGTGGACGCGCTCTTCAACGTCATTGCCGATATGGTGGGGCGTGAACCGGAGCTTGAGCAGTATGCCATCAACGCAGTTACGGGCGGTACCGACGCTTTGGGTGAAGTGACCGTGCGCCTGCGTGAAGGTGAGTTCAGCGCAGTGGGACGCGGTACGCATCCTGATATTTTTGTGGCCAGCGCTAGAGCTTACGTCAACGCGCTGAATCACCTTTTCAAGAAGGAAAAAGAAGGGCCGCGGCTGCACTGTCAGCACGACTTGAACTGATCAGAGCAGAGTATTTTAGAGAATATGGCTGCTCAAAAGATCAGGCACGCTTGTTACGGCGTTTCATCGCACAAATAAATAGCGCTAACGTCTTCACGGCGGGCGTCTGCTCACGCAGATGCCCGAGCGCTTCAAAGTTAAAACGCTCTGAGATTGAATGGCTTTGCAGTTGGCTGCACTTTGGGCTTCCTGCCATGCAGAAAAGTTTCAATTTCGGGCACATCCGCCCCAAAGGCGGTTGGGACAGACGAAGTCTGTCTGGCTGAATATTGAGAATTGCAAATACACCGGTGGTTAGGAAAGCTGACACGACAGTTTTTCTGCCCCGTTTTCAAAAACATTTATCTGTGGAACCGCTTCAGGATAGAAAGGAGTTCAACATGGCTCAAACGCTTGCGCAGAAAATTTTGCAAGCTCATACGGACGAAGCCGTGGAGCAGGATGGACAGATTGTTCAGTGCCGCGTGTCTATGGTGCTTGCCAATGATATTACCGGCCCTCTCGCCATCAAATCCTTCCACGGTATGGGCGCGAAAAAGGTTTTTGACCGCAACAAGATTGCTCTTGTTATGGACCATTTCACGCCGCAGAAGGACATTGATTCCGCCAATCAGGTGCTGATAAGCCGCAAATTCGCTCAGGAACAGGGCATCGTACACTACTACGAAGGCGGCGATTGCGGCGTCGAACACACCCTGTTGCCCGAACAGGGGCTCGTTGGCCCCGGCGATCTCGTCATCGGGGCAGACAGCCACACCTGCACCTACGGCGGCATCGGCGCTTTTGCCACAGGCATGGGCTCCACCGACATCGCAGCGGGCATGGCCCTTGGCGAAACCTGGCTCAAGGTTCCGCCCACCATACGCGTGAATATCAGGGGCAATATGCCCAAGTGGCTGCGCGGCAAGGACCTTATGCTCATGCTTATCGGCGCCATTGGCGTTGACGGCGCGCTGTACAAGGCTCTGGAATTTGGCGGTCCTGTGGTGGACGATCTTTCCGTTGAAGGCCGTTTGAGCATGGCCAATATGGCTATTGAAGCCGGAGGCAAAGTGGGCCTTTTCGCCGTGGACGCCAAAACGCGCGCCTACTGCGCCGAGCACAAACGCCCCGGCGTGCTTGAAAATATGGCTGCCGACCCAGGCGCGCACTACGACCGCGTGGTGGAGATAGACGTTACGGGCAAGGAGCCTGTGGTGGCCTGTCCTCACATTCCTTCCAATGTGAAGCCTGTTTCCGAGGTGCGTAATACGGCGGTACAGCAGGTGGTCATCGGTTCCTGCACCAACGGCCGCATCAGCGACATGCGCGACGCTGCCGAAATTCTGCGTGGCCGCAAGGTAGACAAGAACGTGCGCTGCATCGTTTTGCCCTCCACCCCCACTGTGTGGAAGCAGTGCCTCAAGGAAGGTCTTATTGAAACATTTATGGAAGCGGGCTGCATTGTTGGCCCCTGCACATGCGGCCCTTGCCTGGGCGGCCATATGGGCATTCTGGGCGACGGCGAACGGGCGGTGGCCACTACCAACCGCAATTTCAGGGGCCGTATGGGCAGTCTGAATTCTGAAGTCTATCTTGCCAGCCCTCTGGTTGCCGCTGCCACAGCCATAACCGGATTTGTGGCTGGCCCTGACCAGCTGTAGACCGCCGCGGTTTATGCCGCCTGTCTTTTGGCGTCGCCCGTGTGGCGGCAGCGGTCAGGACGGATTGCCGTAAAGCGGCATCGCTGTAAGGAAAAAGAACACTCTTCAACGTCCCGCATCGGGTTAAGAAGGATCAAGCATATGAACTACAAAGGCAAAGCCCACAAAGTGGGCGAGCATATTGATACGGACGCTATCATTCCCGCCCGCTTTCTGGTCACCACTGACTCAAAAAAGCTTGGCGAAAACTGCATGTCCGGTCTTGAACCTGACTGGGCCAAGCGCGTCAAGGTTGGCGACATTATGGTCGCCGGGCGCAATTTTGGCTGCGGCTCTTCACGTGAGCACGCCCCCATTGCCATTCTGGGCGCGGGCATGCCCGTGGTCATTGGTCACAGTTTCGCCCGCATCTTCTACCGCAACTCATTCAATATGGGCTTGCTGCTTATGGAAGTTGGCGATGAAGTTGACAAAATCAATGACGGCGACGAGCTTGAAATTGATGCGGCCACTGGCGTTATCCGCAATCTGACCAACGGTGAGGAGATCACCTGCCCGCCGTTGCCAGCCTCTATGGCCAAAATTTTGGACAAGGGCGGGCTTGTGGAATACGTAAAGGAAAGAATCGCGTAGACGCTGACCAGATTAGTTCATTTTCCCCGTGCCTTTTATAGCTCTGGCGGCAGGCTGGAGGCCGAATTTTTGAGGAATGTAACCAGAGAGGGGGCCTGTGTTCCGCAGGTCTCCTTTCCCGGAAAAAGCCGCGTCAGAAAAGGCTGAAAAGCACAGCCGACAAACTGCCACAAGGATATTGCATGAAAAAGTCCATCTGCCTGCTGCCTGGTGACGGCATTGGCCCGGAGATAATTGCTCAGGGCGTCAAAGTTCTGGAAGCCACGGCTGAAAAGTTCGGCCACGAATTTACTTTTGAAACTGCCCTGATCGGCGGTGCGGCTATTGACGGCGCGGGTGATCCCCTGCCGGAAGCCACTGTGAGCAAATGCCGCAGTGCTGACGCCATTTATCTGGGCGCAGTGGGTGGCCCCAAGTGGGACAATCTGACCCCTGAGCTGCGGCCCGAGAAGGGTTTGTTGCGCATTCGTAAAGAACTGGGGCTTTTTGCCAATCTGCGTCCGGCCATGCTGTTGCCGGAACTGGCTGGCGCTTGCCTGTTGCGGTCTGACATCGCCGCCAAGGGCCTTGACCTTCTGGTGGTGCGCGAACTTACGGGCGACGTTTATTTTGGTGAACCGCGCGGCATTGAAAATCGTGACGGCCTGCGCACAGGCTACAACACGATGATTTATAATGAGGAAGAGATCCGGCGTATTGCCTGGGTTGCCTTTGAAACTGCCCGCAAGCGCCGTAACAAGGTCTGCTCGGTAGAAAAAAGCAACGTGCTGGAATGCTCCCGCCTGTGGAAAGAAGTCGTCATGGAAATGCACCGTGAATACGCAGATGTGGAACTGAGCCACATGTACGTGGATAACGCCGCAATGCAGCTGGTGCGCGATCCCTCGCAGTTCGACGTGATCCTCACTGGCAATATCTTTGGCGACATTCTTTCGGACGAAGCCTCGGTTATCACCGGTTCTTTGGGAATGCTGCCTTCGGCCTCCACGGGAGCCGAAGGGCCGGGTCTGTTCGAACCCATACACGGGTCTGCGCCGGACATCGCCGGACAGGACGTGGCCAACCCTCTGGCGACCATCCTCTCCGCTGCAATGATGCTGCGCCTCGGCTTTGACATGCCGGAAGAGGCCGATCATATTGAAAAAGCCGTGCGCAAGGCGCTGGCTGACGGCTACCGTACTGCTGACATTATGGAACCCGGCAAGGATCTTCTGGGTTGCAAGAGCATGGGTGACAAGGTCGTGGAACGTTTGTAATTCGAGCTTTGGTTTTAACCAGAAACGCCCGCTTGAAGCGGGCGTTTCTGGTTTTCGGCGCAACCGGTAATTGTGAAAATACTGCACATGCCGTGGCGCGGCAGCGCGTCGATATTAATCTTCCTTTTCTTCAGCCAGAAGTGAATCACGGGCGTTCTGCTGCTCGCTGGCGGTCAGTTCCGCATAAAAGACGCATTGGTTGCGGCCACGGCGTTTGGCCTCATAGGTGGCCATGTCGGCGTGCTTGTACAGGTCTGTAAAGCTATGCCCGTCACCGGGATTGCAAGCTATGCCCACGCTGGCGGTCAGGGGCACGTCCTCGGCGTCGTGGGTGCCGCATTGCAGGTGCAACTGGCTGACAAGCACAATGGCCCGTTCACGTATCTTTTGCATGGGCATGGGTTCTGTACAGAAAACCAGAAATTCGTCTCCGCCTACCCGGCCAACAATATCAGTGCTGCGGAAATTACGTCGGATTATCTGAGCCATCTGGTAGATGGCCTTGTCGCCCACGGCATGCCCGAACCTGTCGTTAATGCTTTTGAAATTATCAAAATCTATCATGAACATTGCGTAAACATCAGGGCCAAGATTGTTGTGCATGCCCAGAAAACGCGAAATGGCCTGTTCCGTGGCGCGTTTGTTGTGCATGCCTGTGGCGCTGTCGCGTGTGGCCTGCGTGCGCAACCGCAGTTCAAGCAGCTTCTGCTTGTCGATGTCGGTAATAATGCCAATGATATATATGGGCTTGCCCTGAGAGCTGATGAGGTTGGACGCCTCGATGCGGTACCAGTGGTACAGACCGCTGGTGTCGCGCAAGCGCAATTCAACAAAAAGCTTACTTTCATGCAAATTGTGGTGGACGTTTTTCTGAAAGTCTTCCAGCAGCTCCCTGTCGTCCTCGTGAACAGGAATCAGGCTCAGGTCAGTATCCGGTTCTAGAATGTTGAAAACCTTGCCAAACGTCTGGATCCAGCGCGCGGAGCAGGAAAAATGGCCGCTTATGAGATTTTGCTCGAAAATGATAATGTCGTGCTGCTCCAGAATAAACTGGTAGCGCTCGTCTGAAATACGTTTGGCCTGGGCGGCTTCCTTGTTATGAGTGATGTCGAAAACAATGCTTTGGATATAGGTTTGCCCCGGCCCGGCCTGTACCAGTGAACCTTTGTGATACAGCCAGATGAGGCTGCCATTCTTGGCGCGGGTGCGGTATTCCACATCAATGGGGATGCCTGAATCCAGCTGTTGCTGCATGGTGCGCAACGCACTTTCTCGATCCGCCTCAAAGATGGAATGGGCGAAGCTCATGCCAAAACGCTGTAAAAATTCTTCTTTGCGGTAGCCAAGCATTTTGAGAAAATTGGGGCTGATAAACTGAAAGTTGCCGTGCAGGCCGGCAAACTTTATAACGCCGCCAGAGATGCTTGAAATGATTGAGCGGTAATCTTCCTGCTGACGACGGATGGTGCGGTTGTAGCGTTGCAGGATGATAATGATGAAAAGCAGCACCAGCCCGGCCAGTACAGACATACGCCACGCCAGTGTGGAGGTGATGGCGTTCTGTCTGTCCACCAGATGGTTCACAACTTCTTCTGGCAACAGGGAAACAATTTGCCAGCCATATTTTTCAAGGGGAATGTGCGTCAGGTAGTAGGCGTGCTTGTCGTCTTTGATGAATCGGCTGGTCTGACTTTGCGTGTCGGAAAATACGGTCTTCAGATATTCGCGCAGCGGCGGAGGCAAGGCTTTTTCTTCCATCTGCGGAAATACTTTTTCAATGTCGTTGCCCGGGGGAACAGCCCAGAACAGCATGCGGCCCTTGTCGTCAAAAACCATGTTGCAGGTTCTGTCGCCAAACGCCCTGGTGACAAGGTTTTTCTTCATGACCCTGTCTTCAAGTTCGCCCAGAAGAATGGTTACGACCTTGCCGTTTCGGCTAAGGGGAATGGCAACGGCAAGCTTGCTTCCCTTGCCGTCGGAAATAGCGGCAAACCCCGCGGAACCACTGAGCGCGTGGTAGAACAGTTCTTCTTTTCCGGTGCGCGCCAGGTCAAATGCGTCCCCTTGGTCAGAGCAAAAACCTTTGCCATCCAGATCAACAAGGGCGAATTTTTTAAGACCTGCCGCACGCAGCAGGGGCGCATAGTAAAGAACGCATTTTTTAAACTGCCTGCAGTCTTCCTGCGCCATAAAACTGGTGATATTCTGTAGCTCACTGAGCTGACTATCGATATTGCGGTCAAAATCATCAGCAACCCGGCGGCTTACTTCGGCCAGACGGGTGGTGATGTCCTGCGACAAATGCCCGGTGGTTTCCGAGGTGTATTCGCGCACGACCAGAAGCAATGCGATGAGAAACATCGCTATGCAGATGATGGTTGTGAATGTGCTTGACGGTTTGGCCATGAATCTTCCTGCATTAGACTAATCGTTTAATAATACGGTTTTTGCCTGTCAAAGGGAAGAGTAGTTGCCTGTGTGAAAAAAATAATCTACGTGTGTAGTTTTTTGCGTGTTGCGCGCGGTCTGGTGCAAGAAGTTCCGTTGTTGCAGCACGTTGCCCGGCACTTGCCATAAATCGGGTTTTCTTAGAAGCTGCCGTGCAGAGGAGATCATATGCAGAAATTGTCCATAGCCCTGGTGGGGGGCGGCCTGGCTGGTTGTGAATGTGCCCTGCGGTTGGCCCGCAGCGGGCATGAAGTTGTGCTGTTTGAGCAGAAGCCCCATCACCGCTCACAGGCTCACGTCAATGATGATCTGGCGGAGCTGGTGTGTTCCAACTCTTTGCGGTCGGATGAGCTTACTTCCGGCGTGGGCTTGCTCAAGGCTGAAATGCGCGCTTTGGGCAGCCGTTTTATGGAAGCTGCCGACGCTTGCCGCGTGCCTGCTGGCAAGGCTCTTGCCGTTGACCGTGAAGCTTTTGCCCGCCGCATGAGCCAGATGGTGGAGGCCGAGGGCAATATTCGCCTTGTGCGCCATCAGGTACAATCTCTGGATGATGCGGTTCTGGAACCATTCAGGGGCGAAGGCCGCGCCATAATTCTGGCCGCTGGCCCTATGGCTTCAGACGGGCTTTCAGCCTCTCTGGCCAGTGTGCTGGGCGAGAAACACTGCTACTTTTATGATGCCATTGCGCCTATTGTCTGGACGCATTCGCTCAATATGGACGTGATTTTTCGCGCTTCCCGCTATGGGCAGGAAAGTGGTGACGCCGAAGGCGAGGGCGATTACCTGAACTGTCCGATGAGCCGCGAAGAATACGAAATTTTTTATCAGGCATTGTTGGACGCGCAAAAAGTGGCTGCGCATGAATTTGAGCAGGAAAAGCACTTTGAAGGCTGCATGCCTGTGGAGGCTCTGGCCGAACGTGGTCCCCGTACCCTGACTTTTGGCCCTCTGAAGCCTGTGGGCTTTGTTGATCCGCGTACAGGGCGACGCCCGTGGGCCATTTTGCAGTTGCGGGCCGAAAACGCCAACAGCGACACATGCAATCTTGTGGGCTGCCAGACCAAACTGACCCAGGGCGAACAGGGGCGTGTGTTCCGTCTGGTGCCTGGGCTGGAGAATGTAGAGTTTGCGCGTTTTGGCAGCATGCACCGCAATACCTATGTGAATGCGCCGCAGATTCTGGCTGAAGACCTGTCGCTCAAGGCGTCGCCGGGGGTATACCTTGCCGGGCAGATCACCGGAGTGGAGGGCTATGTGGAATCCGCAGCCAGCGGGTTGTGGCTGGCCATGCTGCTGGACGCTCGTGCTCGCGGCATTGCGTTGCCCCGGCCTCCGGTTGAAAGTGCCCTTGGCGCTTTGCTCAACCACCTGAGTACCCCTGCGAAACGTTTTCAACCGTCCAACGCCCATTTCGGCCTTATGCCGGAATTGGGGGAAAGAGCGCGCAAAAAAGACCGTAAAGCTCTTTATTCGGCCCGGGCACTGGAAACTTTTGGCAACTGGTTTGAAGAAGCAAAGACGATGGGCCTGGCCTGATATTGCGAGAGTAGTGAAGTATGCGTAGCCGCCTCCGGCATTCAGGGGTTCCCTTGAATACCGGAGGCGGCTTTGTTTTATATTATCGCGCCGTACAAGCAGCCCGCTATGGAAAGGTTTTAACTGTCTGAAGAAGCCCCACCTTGTTTTGCGGCCCTGCGTTTGGCCATCAGCTGGCGAATGTGCTCGCCCAGCATGATCAACACCACAGAAGAGCCAATAAGAGCAATGCCCATAACCAGAGGCAGGCTGAAAGGCTCGTTGAAAACCAGTATGCCTACAATGACAGCGGTGACTGGCTCCATAACACCCAGAACCGAGGCAAGCGTGGAGCCAATGCGTTGTACAGCCAGAATGAGGGTGAAGTTGGAAAGTACTGCTGTGACCAATGCCAGCAGTACGGCCAACAGCAGTTCACGCCAACTGGTCAGCAGTTGAAAGCTGTTGGTAGCCAGTGAATTGATCAGGGAGCACAGCGCTCCAAAGGCCATAACGTAAAACGTCAGCATCAGCCCTGTCATGTTGGTAAGCCCGGCAGTGTAGATGCTGGTGATGTACAGCGAATTGCACAAGGCTGACAAAAGAGCCAGCGTAAGGCCAAGCATGCTCATGCCTGCAAATCCCGCCGTCCCAGTGGCCCCTGTCGCTTCTCCGTTACTGAGCAGGTATACCCCGGCAATGGCAAGGGTAATGGCTATGGCCGTGATAGAAGAGAAGCGTTCATGAAAGAACGCTATCATGATGAGCATGACCATGACCGGATAGGAAAAATGCAGGGTGGCCACAACACCGCTGGGTAAATGTTTGAAAGCCTGCATGAAAAGCAGGGCCGCCAGCGAATACATGAGGCTCATGCCTGCCAGTTTGAGCAAGTTGCGGCCTGATGTGTGAAAGCGTTCGCCGCGCAGCAGAAGCAGTATCCCCAGAACAATGGTGGCAATGAAAAAGCGGTAAAAAAGCACCGTGGCGGGAGACAGCCCCTGAGCCATGAGAGGAAGGCTGAAAAGGGGGATGAGCCCAAAGGTGGCCGATGAAAGCAGACTGAAAAAGAAACCCATGACATCCTTCTTTATGCGCAGGTGCGCAAACACCTGAATAACGAAGAAAGGTAAGCGGGGCAAGGCGGTTAGGGAAAAATATCCGGTACGATTGTTCTTCTGCTTTTTCGAGGGGTTGCCTGTTGTGCAAAAAGATAAAATACGGCCCGCCAGCTGCGATGCAGGGCGGGCCGTATAAGTATGATGGCAAACGCGGTTTGCTCAGGGATTTCTTGGGCCATCGTTCAGAAAACGGGCTGGAGAGTTTTGCCCCTGAAATGGCAGTGCAGTGCCGCGTCAATGCTGAAAAAATTTGACCGATGTTAGCCGTACCAGAGCAGATTGGCGTTGAATGTCTTACATTCCCCGTCTGCATCCAGCCAAAAACGCGGTCTTCGACTGAATCCAGGCCGCGTTGCGGCGGAGGGCCAAGCTGCGCGCCGTTGGCGCGAACACTTGTTGTGTCAGGCTGCGCTAACGGGACTGATCCAGTACAACTTCCGCTTCGGGGTGGGCCTGGCGCAAGGCTTCATGCATGGCCGCAGCGTCAGCAAATGCCCGGAAGGGGCCAATGCGCTCATCGCCCATAGCCGCATTGTAGCGCACATAGTAGGCCTGATCGGCATGCAGCGGCGTGCCGCTTTCATCGCTGACCACTTCCAGCTCAACCTTGCCCACGCCGCGCCTGTTAAGATCCAGCTGTTGGGCGGCTGCAAAGGAAAGGTCTATAATGCGTCCGCGTACGAAGGGGCCGCGGTCTGTTACGCAGACCATGACGCTCTTGCCGTTTTCCTGATCGGTCACACGCACGACGGTGCCCATAGGCAGGGTGCGGTGTGCGGCCGTAAAGGTATACATGTCATAGTTGAGGCCACTGGCGGTGGAGCCGCCGTGGAAATCACGTCCATACCAGGAAGCCTTGCCAGTGAAAACTTCACTTTCCTGAGCGCGTCTGAGCCAGATATCGCGGCTGTCGGTGCTATTTTCAGAAATCTGCTGGTCTTTTTTTGAAGACTTGGAAGATTTGCTGCTTTTTGCAGACTTTGACGACTTCTCAGATTTGGACGATTTGCCAGATACAGCTGACTTTTCTGATTTGCCGGAACTTTTGGATTTCTGCGCTTTGTCAGACTTGGCAGAGCGCGATTCGGATTTCCGGGAAGCTTTGGACGCGTCAGTCGAGGAAGAGCGAGAGGAGATATCTGCAGAAGGAGAGCTTGCTGAAGCTGCGTCGGCTTTCATGGGGGCGGTCAGCAACATACATGCGACCGCAACAGCCAGCATGGAAGGCCAGCGTGAATACTTCATGATCATTCCTTGGTTACTGTTCGAGGCTGTTCGCGGTGGCGAACGGACCACGCCCGTGGTCCTGACCCTGGAGACCCTCCAATGACGGTAAATGCGCCTTGCGCACTGAACCTGTCAGCCTCTGTCAGGGGATGCCTTTTCTTGGTGCGAAGAATATACCGCAATAAAAACTTCTGTGTCAAACTGATAATATATTTTATTACAGACAGTTAGCAGTAATATTTTTCTAGAAAAACACTAAAGTGACAATATCGAGTAAAATTATCGTGTATACGGTTAAAATTAGGTGACCCGATTGCCGCAAAAAAGTGGATTAAAATTCGAACGGCCAGATCCGTATTTTTTTCTGGTAAAGCAGACCACACGCATCAGAATAATTCCTGATGATACTTCAAAATGACACATGGCTAAGGTGCGAACCATCAGGGGCAGCAAAACAAGCAGGTGAGGTATGCTGGTTTGATACTGGCGAAGGATGCATGTGATGTTTGTGAATATTATGATATTACAGATTGTTATCTGGATGGTTTGAAATGTTGCCAGCAAAAGAATGCTGTGATTTCAGGTTTGCTCTCAAGTGAGCACCCGGCTGATGGTTTGCATCGTGCTTGTGTGCGATTTTCAAAGTCTATCACCAAAGAGCAAAGGACTGGCGAGGGCAGATTTAAACCGGAAAACTGAGATTATATAGCCACTTGTTATTTTAGAGTAGATGGCTTGAGGCCGGGTGACGTTTGAAGGATTTTTCTTGTGAAGGCTGGCCTTCAAATGAGGAGGCTTGCTGAAATTTGCAAGCAGAAAAATAGGGAGTTGGGGGCGGAGAAATGGAGCCCTTTTGCTAAAGGGGCGCTCCTACAAAGAGATTCAAAATAGAAATGCCCACCGGCAACGTGAGCAGACGCCTGCCACAGGGGATAGCGCAGCTTTGTGAAAGCTCTGGCAGCAACGGCTGCTGTGAAGGCAACACTGCTACTTCTTTGCGTGATGAAATGCAGTAACGAGAGCGCTTTAATTTTAAGAATATACATTTTCAAAATTAAAGAGCTCTAGGAGCTGTTTCTAAATAAATGGTTTTGCGCCAAGGGCAAGAAAAAAGTTTTTTTACAAAAGGAGTGTACTTTTGCGGTACATGACGGGAGTAAAAAATGGCTTTTTGACGCAACCAGTTGGACAAAAGAATTATTTAGAGACAGTCACTAAAGCGGAAGATCTAAATATCGCTTGTGGGTGGGCGTTGAAGTATTTGCTCCAGCGTTGTGGTGGCTTCTTCCCCTGTCAGACCCAGACGCGGAGCCAACTGGGGCAGATTTTCCACAGCATCGCAGGGGCGTACATACAGAGGTTCTATGTCTGCGTCGGCATAATCGCCATGCCGAGCCAGGAGGCAAAGAGCGTTGATGTCCGGAATTGTGAGTTCATCAAGGGTCGTGACCGGAGCGCCGCCATCAGGTTGGCGCTGTGTGCCATCCGGCGACGGGCGCATAAGATCCAGAGGGCTGAAAACAGCCGCGTTTCGCTCCAGCCCGCTGCCACAGACCCATACTATGCGGCTGCCTTCGGGCACTCCCGCGGGCAGGGGAGCCGTGCGGCTGGCCAAGATGCGCTCCAGAGCCTCCTGCGGTGTGCAAAGGTCCACCGGGGCCTGTGCCTGAGCAGGAATCATCGGCCCGTAAGACAAAAAAGACTGGCAATGCACAAGGTTGCGCCGGGCATGGGTGAGCACCCAGATGGTTGAGCCAAAAAGAAGCTGGGACCGTAATACAGCTGTGGTGGCAAGGGCCTGCATGTAATCAAGCCCGGCCACCTGGGCATTGCCTGTTCTTCGCAAGGCCGCGGCTGTTGCCAGCACAAGGCGTATGCCTGTGAATGAGCCGGGTCCGCGCACGCAGGCCATGCGGCGAAAGCTGTTGGGCTTTATGTCCAGTGCGGCGCAAAGGTTTTCCAGCGCCGGGGCAAGAATTTCAGTTGCGCGGTCGGCCCTGTGCCATTGCTGGGAACAAAGTGGTTTTTCATCGTCGGTAACGACAACCTGCAGTACGCCTTCAGCCGCATTGAGAATAAGCTCAAGCCCGGTGGAGTATGCACTCATGACCCGCTCCCAAACCAGCCCGCACCCTTTACGATGCGCCAGATGTCATTGTAGGTGGCCAGCAGCATGAGACCGACCAGCAGGGCTACACCGGCCCGCATAGCATATTCCTGCACCCTGGCGTTGATGGGGCGGCGAAAGATCATTTCCCACAGGCAAAAGACGATCTGGCCGCCGTCAAGCACCGGGATGGGCAGGAGGTTCAATACCCCAAGGTTTATGCTTATGAGCGCCGCCAGGGCCAGCACTCCCGCAATGCCTTCGTGAGCCTGTTTGCTCACCATCTGCATGATCATGATGGGCCCACCCACCTGATCAAGGGGAACCACCCTTTCTACCAACTTTACAAAACTTTTCCACGTGAGGGCAAGCATGTCGGAAGCCTGAGCCGCACCGGCAGCAGCCGAACCCCAGAATCCGTGCTCCACAAGCCGTACCGCGCCAGTATTGCGAATGCCCACAAGCCAGGCTTTTTCATCTTCGCCAAAGATGGTTTTGCGCACAGACATTTCGGGTGTGACTTCGACAGTCAGCATGGCCGCAGGCGTGTTGCCCTGACCTGATGCCACTCCAGCTGAATCAGCGGGGGCGGCGTCGTGACCTGCCTGGGATTCGCCTTCGGGAGCCGTGGCTGCAACCTTGGCTGGACGTTGCAGAACAATGCTGAGTGGCTGGCCGTCGCTGCGGGCAATGGCGTGGGTCATGTCTTCCCATTCATTAATGGCCTGGCCGTCAATGCTCACAATGGTGTCGCCAACCTGTATGCCAGCCTTGGCTGCAGGGCCGTTTTCCACCAGACCGCCCACCTGCGGCAGCAGTTGGGGCGTGCCCCAGCCAAAGGCCAGTATCCAGCACAAAAACCAGGCCAGCAGCATATTGGCCACAGGCCCGGCTGCTACTACCAGCAGGCGCTGCCAGGCCGGGCGCAAGGAAAAGCTTTCTTCCTTGGTGAAGCCCTCAGGCAGTTCGCTGTCATCCTGCTCGCCAACCAGGGCGACGTAGCCGCCCAGAGGAACCAGGGACAGGGCGTATTCCGTCTTGCCCCATTTGTGCTTGAGAATCTTGGGGCCAAAGCCGAGGGAAAAGGTGGAAACACCCATGCCCAGGCTGCGGGCTACGGCAAAATGCCCCAGCTCATGAAAAAAAATAAGACCGCCAAGAACAAGGGATACAGCTATAACGGTAATCAGCATGCGGGTTCTCCGTCGCGGGCGAGGTTGCGTACAAACTCGCGGCTCTGGCGGTCAAGGCGCGTGAGGCGCTCCGCCAGGGTATGGGCCTCGTTTTTCAGGGCGGCCATGTGGTCAGAAGCCACGGGCCCGTCCTGTTTCAACGGGGCACAGAAAGACTGATGGCCGGGCTCGCTGGCGTCGTGCGCCTTTAAAGCGGCTTCTATCAGCCGGGGAATGTCAAGGAAGGCACATCCGCCTTCAAGAAAAAGTTCCACAGCGGCCTCGTTAGCCGCGTTCAAAACAACGCAACGGCCTCCGCGCAGGGCAAGAGACTGCCGCGCCAGATCAAGACAGGGAAAAACCTCGGTATCCGGCTCGTGAAAGGTCAGGGCCGTGGCCGTAAGGTCAAGGGGCGGCACGCCAACAGGCAGGCAGCGGGGCCAGAGCAGGCAGCTGGCAATGGCAAGGCGCATGTCTGCCGTGCCAAGCTGGGCAAGCTGGGTTCCGTCTTCAAACTCCACCAGCGAGTGGATTACCGACTGCGGATGCACAAGCACCTTGATGCGTTCGGCGGGCACCCCATAAAGGTGATAGGCCTCAATAACTTCAAGGCCTTTGTTCATAAGGGTTGCGGAGTCTATGCTAATTTTTGCGCCCATGCTCCAGTTGGGGTGCTTGAGCGCCTGTGCCGGGGTGATGCTGCGCAGGTCTTCACGGCTGCGTCCCCGAAAAGGCCCGCCACTGGCCGTAAGGATGAGGCGGCTCACTTCCTGCCCGCGCCCGGCCAGGCACTGGAATATGGCATTGTGCTCAGAATCCACTGGGAGAATGACAGCCCCGGTGCTGGCGCAGACGCGTCTCACCAGATCACCCGCCAGAACCAACGATTCCTTGTTGGCAAGACAGATGACCTTGCCAGCCAGAGCTGCGGCCAGCGTGCCGTCAAGCCCCGCTGCGCCCACTTGTGCGGAAAGCACGGTGCCAGCCTCGGGCAAGGCAGCCAACTGGGCATAGCCTTCGCGGCCTGTCAGAATATTGGGGGCATAGCCCTTTGGCAGAAGGGGCTTCAATCTTGCGGCGGCTTCTTCGTCCAGCACTGCCAGATGGGACGGACGCCAGCGGGCGGCCTGTTCGGCCAAGCGTTCCACCTGCCGGGCGCAGGCCAGACCTTCGATACGAAAAGCCTGCGGATGATTTTCAACCACGGCCAGGGTGCTGCGTCCGATGGAACCCGTTGAACCGAGTATTACCAGGCCACGCGGCCAAGTGTTGCGCCATGCGTCGCTCGGCGGGCCGGAAATATAGTCTGTGGATGGGCCGCCTTGACCCGGCCAGAGTTCTGCCATTTCTGCATCCTGTGGGTTATCGCCGTACTTGTATCCTGCGGGTATGGGCAGGCGGCTTGCACCAGAAAGAAAAATAAGTCTGCTCTTGAAAAATTCAAGCGGCCCTGTTGATGGGCCGCCTCAGAGTACTGTTCGCCCCACGCTATAAGCCTTAATTTTATTACGGCTTCAGCGGGGCTGGCAAGATATTCATACTGGCATGCCGCGTCAGCGGGAGACAGCAGGTTTTGAGGCGTTTAACCGGAGGCTGCTACATTTCTCCAAGGCGGGCGTATACCGTTAAAGCTGGCAAAGCCTGGCGGGACAGCCGTTCAATGCGGCCAAGGCCTCTCATGAAACGGCAGTCACGCAGGCAACGTTGCTTAAAAGAAGAAAAACCACTGGTCCACAACGGCCACCATCGGCATGGCAAACAGCAGACTGTCAGCCCTGTCCAGAACACCACCATGCCCAGGCAGCAGATGGCCGGAATCCTTTACATTGACCGAGCGCTTAAGGGCGGATTCAAAAAGGTCGCCCACCTGGGCAAAAGCATTGACCGCAATGCCCAGAAGCGCAAAGGAAAACCAGCCTGTTTTGCCATATATTTCGCCGTAAATGGCGCAAAATATAACGCATGCCACAAGGCTGCCCACCGCGCCCTCGGAGCTTTTTTTGGGGCTTACGCGGGGCCACAGTTTGTGGTGCCCAAAGCGCGTGCCCACGAAGTAAGCTGCCGTGTCTGACACAGCAACGGCAGCAATGACAAAGATGAGCTTGGTGGTGGAAAGATAGGTTGCCGGCAGCAGCAGCAGGGGCACATAGGCCAAGCCTGCCATAAAGATGCCGCTGGAAACAAAGGCGTTTTCTTCTTCAAGCACATCCCACCTGAAGAGAAAACTCATGGCTGAGAGCACGAAGCCCGCGCCCATAAACACAAGGGCGTCTTGCGGCCTATGCATCCAGGTAAGGCACAGCATGCCCCACCCCAGAGCGATGGCGCAGACACGGCTGGGAATGCGCCCCGTGGGCCCCCAGAACAGTGAAAAAAACTCCCAAAGCCCCAGGGCGGAAACCAGCAGGATGACGAACAGCAGGGGCCAGCCCCGCAGCCAGAGCACCAGCAACAGCACTGCGGCCAGAGCCACGCCTGTTATAATGCGGCGAATGTCGATGGGATTGGCGGTGGGTTCAATGGGCATCAATTTGCTCCTGTGTTTTGCCGAAACGGCGCGATCGCGCAGCATAGGCTTCCAGTGCCATACGCAATTGCGTGGCGTCAAAGTCGGGCCAGGGCGTGGGCGTGAAGTACAATTCACTGTAGGCGCACTGGTAAAGCAGATAGTTGCTCAGGCGTTGCTCGCCGCTGGTGCGGATGAGCAGGTCCGGGTCGGGCTGCCCGGCTGTGTAGAGACGTTGGGCCAGGCTTTCCTCGGTAACTTCCTCGGGGCGTGCGCCTTCGCGCAGAAAAGACTGGACAGCGCGGATCAGCTCGGCTCTGGAGCCATAGTTGAGAGCCAGATTCAGGGTCATGTGCGGTCCGGCAGCCGTACGCTTTATGGCATGGCGTAAAGCCGTGCGTTGCGCCAGGGGCAGACCGTCCAGATTGCCCAGTACCTTGAGGGCAATACCCTGTTCTTCAAGCCGGGGCAGCTCCTGACGCAAAAAATCAAGCAGCAGAGTGAAGAGAGCGCTGATTTCCGTTTTGGGGCGGTTCCAGTTTTCGCTGGAAAAGGTGTAGAGCGTCAGGTGGCGAATACCTATTCTGCGGCACTCTGTCACCACCGCGCGTACAGCTTCGGCGCCCGCTTTGTGCCCGGCCTCGCGAGGGAGGTTGCGGGCCTGCGCCCAACGTCCGTTTCCGTCCATAATAATGGCCAGATGGGCGGGCAACTGCTCCAGCGGAAGCTCCGTCAGCGGCCCTGCCTGAGGCTCGGGATCCGTATCGGGAGTTCTGGCTATGGGATGGCCGGATGGGGGCGTGCTTTGTTGCGTCATGCTTTCAGCCTGTACAAAAAGTGTCCCTGCGGTGTTGTTTTGCCCAATGCACGCCTGCAATCCAGATGTGCGCGGGCAGACAGCGCCGCGCCCGCCCCGCCCTGTCGGGCGTGGCAGGCGGCGGCCCGTGGCGGAAGCTTCCGCTCACGGCTAGATTTCCATAATTTCCTTTTCTTTGGCGGCGCACTTCTTGTCCACATCAGCCACGTATTTGTCCGTGAGCTTCTGCACGTCTTCGGTGGCGCGCTTCTGATCATCTTCGGTAATAGTCTTGTCTTTTTCCAGCTTTTTCAGGCTGTCGTTGGCGTCGCGGCGTACGTTGCGCACGGCCACCTTGGCGTCTTCGCTGTACTTGCGGGCCACCTTGCCCAATTCCTTGCGGCGTTCTTCGGTAAGAGGGGGCATGACAATACGGATGACCTTGCCGTCGTTAACCGGGGTAAGCCCCAGATCTGACTTCAGAATGGCCTTTTCAATCAGGGCGATGCCGCCCTTGTCCCAGGGCTGAATGGTCAGGGTGCGGCTGTCGGGCACGGCAACCGAGGCCATCTGGCTGATGGGGGTGGGGGTACCATAGTAGTCGGCCTTGATGCCGTCCACAAGAGCGGTAGTGGCGCGTCCCGTACGCAGTTTGGTAAACTCGCGGTCAAGAGCGGCAAGGGCTTTTTCCATGCGTTCTTCGGCATCAAAAAGGATGCTGTCGATATCCATAAATATTCTCCTTGGGGCTGCGGCCTGCGGCCTGTTCCTGTGGGGATGGCGCTGCGCCTCCCTTTGCGAAAGATCTGCAGTGCCTGACTTTTGAAATGTCAGGCACTTCGGCACGAACGGTTACACATTCGTGCCGCTGAATATTCTGTGGCATTGCAACCATTGCACCGCCGCTTTCACTGAAAGGCTTTTGCGGGGCAAAATGTGGCGGAGCAATGCCTGCTGTGTGTCAGCAGCTTTTTTTACAGTCAGACAAGGCTGTTACAGCCGGACAGTCTAGCTGTTGCGTACTATGGTGCCCACGGGTTCACCCATGACGGCACGCCTGATGTCGCCGCCAACCATGCGGCAGACAATGATGGGTATATTGTTGTCACGTACCAGAGCAAAGGCCGTGGCGTCCATAACACCAAGGTGGCGCGCCAGGGTTTCATCATAACTGATGGTGTCAAATTTTACGGCGTCGCTGTACTTGGCAGGATCTTTGTCATAGATGCCGTCCACCTTGGTGGCTTTAATGATGGCATCGCACTTCAGTTCCATGCCACGCAGCACTGCTGTAGTATCAGTGGTGAAGTAGGGATTGCCCGTACCTGCCGCACAGATGACCACGCGGCCCTTTTCCATATGGCGCAGGGCGCGGCGGCGGATGAAGGGTTCACATACTTCCTGCATGGTAATGGCGGAAAGCACGCGGGTAGGATACCCCTGTTTTTCCAGCATGTCCTGCACGGCCAGGGCGTTCAGCACTGTGGCCAGCATGCCCATATAGTCGGCTGATGAGCGCTCCATACCTTTGGCGGAACCCGAAAGCCCGCGAAAGATATTGCCCCCGCCTATGACCAGGGCCATCTCCACACCCATAGCGAGAACCGTGCCGATTTCACGGCAGATTTCGGCCACGGTGTCGGGGCTGATGCCAGTTTTGTTGGTGCCCGCCAAGGCTTCGCCGCTCAGTTTGAGCAAAACTCTCTTGTATGTCGGTGACATTTGTCCGCCTTCGTCTTGATAATCGGCCTGTTTGCCGGGAGATTGTGCAAGGGAGCGCCCACTGCTCGGGCGCGAAAAAACGGGACCGGGCCACCCCGGGCCCGTTCTCCCGCAACAGGGCAGTCATAACAGAAAACGTGGCTATCTCAAAGCCTTTTTGCACTCCTGAGGGCGGCAGGCAACGGGCCACTCTTCAATGCAAAAGGGCAGGCTTTGGGCCATTTCGGCAAGAGCTGTCCGCGTTTCTTTTTCAAGATGCGGAGAAAAGACAATTTTGAGCAAAGCTGTTTTGGGTTCCAGCACTGTAAAATAGGCTGTGTGGTCGTAGGCTTCGAGCAAAAAGCGAAACATCGCCGTGTCTTGAGGAGCCAGGCGAACCAGCAGGCGGCCACTGTGCTGCGGCGCGGCAAAAGCCGGGGCAGGCTTGCGGCGCTTGCGCAGAGCCGGAGGTTGCGCTGGCGAAAAGTTTTTCGACTCGCTGGCGTTCATCAGTACAGGCCCGTGTAGCGGGCCAATATCACCAGGCCGATGCCCACAACAATGGTCAGAAAGTAATTTTTGCTCCACCATGCCACCACAAGAGCGGGCAGGGCCGCCATAAGAAAGAGATTGGACAGGCCGGGGTTAAACCGCCCTTCGTAGATAAAAACATCAGGCCCCACCAGAGCGGCCATAACGGCCACTGGCACGAAAGACAGCCAATGCCGCAGTACCGGGGGCAAATTGTCGCCCCTCAGAAAGGTCACGGGCAGGATTTTGGGCAACAGGGTTACAATGGTGCTGCCTGCAATGCACAAAATGAGAACAAGGTGGTTATCGAGCCAGCCTGCTTCGGTCATGAGTTTGCCTCGTCAGGATTTGCCGTCATCCGGCCTGTTTCGGTCTGCATGCGGGAATTGCTCTGGCCTTCATTCCGCGCCGTGTTCCGATCAATATTTTCTTGATCTGCACCCGAAGTGTTGTGGGCGCTTTGCGGCGGGCGGGCTTCATTATGCCCGGTAAATGCGGCTTCTTTTTTATCCCTGTACAAAAGCAGGGCCGTGCCAAGGCTTGCGCCCACCACTGTGGCCACTGCAATGTTCCACTGGCTCATGCCCGAGACCTTGAGGGCGATGGAAAGCATCATGGTGAAGAGGGCAATCAGCACATGCAGGCGGCTGACGCATTGCGGCACCAGCAGGGCCAGAAACATTGCCGTCAGGGCGTAATCCAGACCGAGCGGTTTGACATCGGTAACAAGTTCGCCGCAAAAAGCGCCAATGGCGCTGCCGCCCACCCAGGCGATCTGTGTTGTCTGGTTGCAGACAAAGAGCGTGGTGAGGTTGCGCTTCCAACCGCTTTGAAAAGCTGTAACGTGTACGGCAAAGGTTTCGTCCGTGAGACCCAGGCCCAGCAAAAACCGCTGAAAGCGTGGCAGGCCAGCCAGCCAGGGAGATTCTGCTGCTGATTGAAGCAGATACCTCAGGTTCACGATAAAAACTGCCGCCATAATGGACAGCGTGCCCGCGCCCGCGCCCCACATACCCGCAAAAACAAACTGGCCAGACCCGGAAAACATGAGTACGGACATGGCCACAGCCAAAGACGGGGGGATGTTGTTTTTGACTGCCAGAACGCCAAAAGCGAAGCCCACTGGCGTGTACCCAAGCACAATGGGCAGTGCGCGGCGCAGGCCCTCCGCCAGGGGGGAAGCGGGGGAATTGCTCGACATATGTTGCAACCTCACCAAATGCTGAAAAAATATATGGCTACTCTTTTTGGTGAGGTGTGGCAAGTGCGGTCGCCTCTGTACCAGAGGCAGCAGTACTGATGTTCTTTAACGGAAAACGTATTTTGTAGTTCACGGGCAAGGCAATGATGTTTTACCACCAGAAAACAGGGTATTTTTTTCTGGCTGCAAGATTATTGGCGGCCAGAGCCAGCACCAGCATGCATACGGCTCCTGCGCCGCAAGGCAGCAAAACGTACCAGTAGCCCATGTCGTGAATGCCGGGGCCGCCAATAACAGCAATAAGGGCCGTGGCTCCACCTGGAGGGTGCAGGGTCTGGGTCATGTGCATGAGGGCAATGGCGGTGGAAACCGCCAGAGCCGCAGCCAGCACGGGTTCTGCGCCCAGCATGGCCTGGCTGCTTACCCCCACAAAGGCGGAAAAAACGTGGCCACCCACAAGGTTTCGCGGCTGCGCCAACGGGCTGTGGGGCGCGCCGAAGGCCAGCACGGCGGACGCCCCGAAGGAGCCGATAAGCAGGGGCAGGTTCCACTCCTGAGCACATACTTTTTCCAGCAAGGCAAGGCAGGCGATGGAAAGACAACTGCCCGACCATGCCCAAAAAATTTCATTCCAGCCCACGCGGGCTTGAGCCTGGCTTGTGCGAATGCGGTTCAGAATGCGTGTCATTGCATATCCTTGTTATTTACCATTACCGCATTCAGATGCGGGCCATGAACAGAAAGGCCGCATGCAGGCCAGCCAGCAGAGCCGTAAAAATGCTTCCGGCCCAGGCCGCGCTTGACGGACGCCCGAACCATGTCACTGCCAATGACTGCTTGGGGCAGACATGCGCGCAATCTCGGCAGAGATGGCAGGCTGCGGTAGGGGTGCCGCTTTCAAGAGTTTTTTCTGTCATTGCGCCTCGGCGGCATACGCGGATGCAGGCGTGGCACCTGCTGCATGGGCCAATGCGGTGTATGCGCCAGGGAGATATGCGCCCCAGCCATTGCCCCAAAAGACCCAAAGGGCAAAGGCCACGGCAGTAGGATGCATACCCGCGGGCACGGCTGATCAAGAGCGCGCAGGGAAGAAGCAGCAAACCCAGCAAAAGGCCGCATGTCAGAGCCGCTACAGTGGACGCGCCCGTAAGCCGCAGTGTCAGGGCCGCGCCCAAGGTCAGGACCAGTATGCCCAAACGCAGGCGAGGCAACCAGTCAGGGGCCGGGCTGCTTTTAGTCTTTTGCGCCGCAGTGGCGTCCCATACGCCGAAGTAGCAGAGCTGGCTGCACCACGCCGCGCCCACAAGCAAGGTAGAGAGGCTAAAAAGGCCAAGCATAAACCAGCCGCCGCCCCGGTAGATCGGCCCCGCTGCAATGAGACCGGGCACGGGCAGGTGCAGACTGCCTGTAAGCAGAAAGCGGCTCTCCACAACGAGCCCCAACACCAGCTGGCCGAAAAAAATCAGAGAGAACAGCCGCCAAAGAAGCATGCGGGCGCGGGAGGCCTGATGGCGGCCGGCAAGCCAGCCTGCAGCCAGCACGGCCCACAGGGCAGCCAGTATGATCTGAACCAGACCGCCCTGGGGGATGAAGCGTTCCAGCACCAGCAGTTGCGGATTCATGAACCACACGGGCAGCAACAGGGCCAGACATACCATCATGGCTGCCGTTTGCACGTTTGCTGTTTCTTCTTTGCGGCAATACCACTGAAGCGCTTTTTGTCTGAGCAAAAGCAGCGCAGCCAGAACCGTAAACAGGGCAACCGACAGGAGGATGACGGCAAGGCGTTGCCAGGGCTGCTCCATAAGTTGCCGAATCTGCACAAACTGCGCTGTGGTCCATATCCAGCGGGCAGCCAGCAGGGGCAAGGTCAGCAGCAAGAATTGGCGCACCCAGGCAAATCGCGTCCAGGTCAGCAAGGCCGTTATACCGCAGCCAACTGTCAGCGAAGGCCAGTCTGCACGCCAGAAGTGCGCACCAGCCAGCACAAAAGCCAGAAAACTTGGCAAGGGAATAAGACGGGAAGCTCCGCCCATGTCAGACTTCCTTTAAAAACAGTTTGTTACGGTAGTTAGTTAGCGCGTTGCGATTTGCCGGGCTGTCTCTGCCGTCGTGCTGTCAGATTTCAAGCGTCTGCACAGAGATAGCAAGCACGGCGCTCGTGACAACACTTTCTAGGCTGTTCCAGAAGCCAGTCTACGCTTACCCACCAACTCTTCTATGTCTATGCGCACAATGGCTGTTCGCTGCAGGCTGGCCGTTGGGGTTGGCTGTGGGCACAGGGCTGCGTAGCGCTGGGCAATGGCGTCTAGGGCGCGGCCTTTTTCGGCTTCGTCCTCAACAATACAGGCCTGGCCCTTGCCGCAAAGAGACTTGAAATAGGTGGTGGATTTTTCGCGGTGAATGGTCACATCCGCAACGAGGGTAAAGCCCACGCGGGGATTCTGCCGTATGCAGTCCAGCTTGTGTCCCTCAAGGGCGCAGTGAAGATAGATGGCTTGGCCCTGACGGACAAAGTTCAGGGGCAGCACATAGGGATAGTCGCCGTCATGCATGGCGAGAAACAGCTCGTCGGCAGCGGTGAACACTTCGTCAAAAAAGCCTGGTTCGTTACATTCGCTCTTTGCTCTGCGCATGAGTAGCTCCTTATTGTTGAAAAGCGGCGCGGGCCGCTGTCAGGCAACTCAGCCAGCGCTGACTGGCCGCCTGTAAATCGTTTTCATCAGGGTGGCGGGCGGCTTCTTGCAGCCGCTCCTGCCGGGCAGCAGTCATCGGGTGGGTTCCCTTGCGTTGCGAGGCCGCCACAACCTGTGGATTCACCTTGCCCTGACACAAAAATTCATCCAGTACAGTATTGCCACCTTCTTCCAGTAAGGCTCTGGCAGCACGCTGGCAACGCATGGCGTGTTCAGATTGGGGCCACGCGCCAAGTGTGCCAAAAGAAAATATATTCTTGCCCTGAATGCTTTGTATATAGCGCTGGGCCCGTGCGTCGGGCAGGCCCTTGCGCACCCAAAAGCCCACGGCCAGCAAATCATAATCTTGCGGGGCCGGGGCATGACGCAAGGCATAACACGGCAGGCCAGACGCTTCGGCCATAGCTTCCGCCACTTTGCGGGTATTGCCAGTGCAGGATGAGTAGACGATGCAGGCTCGCACGCTTTCTACCTGAACCTGTTTTGTAAAGGATTGGCCGCATGGCGGTATATGAGGCTGCTTGCGCCGATTCTACGGGCGGCATCGCATAGTATTCTGATTGGGCTGAACATTTTTTAGTACCTGTAATTTAAATAGAATATGCTTTGTGTGAGGCCATAACTCATTATTCATTTAACTGGGTAATAGTTGCAATGCTGCCCTGGGGAGATACGATTTTTAGTCTAGCCATCAGCTTCTGGAGCATGTCAGTTTTGCGAATATGCATTCTCAAAGCTTGCGTCATGGCCGTGCGGCGTTTTACCGCACAAACAGATTGCGCTTCGGCGGGGCCTGATTGCGCCGCAGATTAGGATATGCTGGATGAAAATATTCAAAATTACGCAGAGTTATCCTTGGGCCCGTTGCACCAGCGCGTCGTGATCCAGAAGCGTGATGCTGCGGCGTTTGTGGTCAATGATGCCTGCCGAGGAAAGCGCTGAAAGTTCGCGGCTCAGACTTTCGCGGCTGATGCCCATAAGGCGGGCCAATATTTCCTGAGTGACGCCCAGCCGCAACGTAGCGCTTTTTTCCATTTTTGAGCGGTGCAGAAGCCATGCGGCAACACGCCCGGCGACGGATATGCGCCCTTGCGACCCCGCGATTTTGGTAATGAGCAGGCGCTGGCGCAGACTCATGGCCCCCAACAGGCTGACGGCCAACGGCGCGTTGTTTTCAAGCGTATGCAAGAAAGCTCTGCGATTGAGGCTCAGCACCGTAGTGGGTTGCAGAGCCACTGCCGAGATGGGGAGGCCACCTTCATAAAAAAGCACGCCAGCGTCCAGAAATTTTCCGGTATGCACGAGGTGCAATACGCATTCCTTGCCCTGACTGCTGTGGCGGCACAGCTTGACCAGACCGGACAGCACCAGCATGGCGTCAGCGCTTTCGTCTCCTTCCTGAAAGAGAGCCGCGCCGGGAGCAAAGGTTTGCAGACGCGCATGGCGGGACAAGGCATCCCTTTCATTTGGGGTAAGTGCGCTCAACAGCCCCGTGCACAGGGCATCAGCCACTGTGGCATGCTGTGAAGTCTCTTCGTTCGCAAAGGAATCAACGTGGGCGTCGTGCTGTCGGTTTGTCATAAAACCTCCTGTTTTCCCGGCTGGGGGATCTGTCCGGGCATACGTACGGCTGCCTTGAGAATGCAGGCGCAGTGTAGCGGGCGCAGGATCAGTGTACAACATAAAACCCCAGTGTGATCTGTGATCATGCTCACAATTTTGGGCAGGCATCGATTATTGTACAGGCAGAAAAAAGGCAATCATGCGGGCTACCGGAAAATTAGATTTGCACTATGCTGGTGCAGATAGCCGACATGATGAAAACAGCCTTTGACGATGTTGACTGCGTATCTTCTTGAACTATTTTTAATATATATTTAACGTATGGTAACGTATAGTTGCATGATGCCGGATTAAAAAATCATCTACAAAGCAGCTGGAGAGCATAAAAAAAACGGACATCCCCGCTTCTGAAGTTCAGAAGCGGGGATGTTATGCATTTTTTGCAATACGCGCATATATTGCGCTTACCCGGTAAGTATTTCGAACGGAGTTCTTGAGCAGTTAAATTTTTACAAAGTTAAAATGCTTGAATCTGCCGTGCCGAGTTTTCTGTTTAGTATTTGCGAATACATCTTTCAAAGCCAGTGCGTATTAACCGCGTGGGGGCACTTTGCCGTATGCTCCGGGCAACCTGTTTGGGGCAAATCCCTTGGGTGCAGCTGGCGGTTGGCTCATGGCCTGATCAAAGGCCTGAACATGCGCACGGGGGGCGGTTTGCGCTGGAGCCGCGCCTGTGGCGAGGGAGGCACTGGGCGCTACAGGCACCGCTGGCATGGGCGTCTGGCTCGGAACCGGGGCAGGAGCCGGAGAATAGCCCGGCAGATTGGGCTGCGGGGCTGCTGCGGCAACCGTGGCAGTAGCGGAGGCGTCCATTGCCTGTGGTGGCATCATTGAGTTACGCCCGTAGGCCGCCTGCGCATGGGCACGGGGCACTGCTGTGCCCTGGTGCTGCATGATGGGCTGCGCCGTTTTGGTCACTGATCCCGTAGGCTGCATGCGGGTTGCAATGTCTGCCGCAACTTTTCGGGCCTCGGGGGTTTCGATGATCTGGGCATAAGCTCCACGCAGGCCGGACAGTATGGTTTCCACACTGTCGAGAGACTCCACGTCCATCTTGAGGTTGGCGCGCAACAAACGGGCGGTGCAGAGCAGGTAGAGATTATTGAGGTTAACCGCCAAGCTGCCGCCTTTGTCCATATTAAGAGATGCGGCAAGTTCGTTAACTATGTCAATAACCTTTGAAATCATGATGCCCTTACCGGCAAAATCCTTGGCAAGCATTTTGGTGCGTGCCTGCTGGATATACTTAAGGGCGCCATCGTAGAGCATGAGCAAAAGCTGCCCCTGATCCGTGGTGCCAACCTTGGTCTGAAAATAAGCGTTCGCCGCTTTGTTCATATCCGTATCCTTGTGTGAGCCTGTTATGAGCTCTTGCTGCTGCTATTCAACTTGGCTATCTGCGATTCCAACTGGGTTTGCTGGGTGTTGTATTTCTTCAGCAATGTTTCCAGGTTGGCAAAAGATGTTTTTTGCCTTTTTTCCCAAAGGGACAGTCGATTCTGCTCCAGAGTGATTTTTTTGTCGATGTTGTCCATGATGGTCTTGTAGTTATTGCGCAAGACCATAAGAGCGCCGTTCTGTGATTTAAGGGCAATGGCGTCGGCATTTTTACTGGGGTCTGTTCCGGACAGGTTGACGTCATTGAATACCAGCTCTTTTTTCAAAAAGCTGTTGACGGTCTGTGTCAGTCCTTCCTTGATGCGCACCTGACCCGTATGTTCGCCCTGACTCAGGTCATCAATAAGGATCGCCAAACCCCGACCGTCGCCGGAACCCACGCTGTAGTAATAACCGGCCTGCCCCAAGTCTCGCTTGGCCTCGACGCCGCCCACCATAACTTTTTCAATGTTGCCGCTGGCGTCAACCGTGTAGCTTACATCGTATGTTCCGGCCTTGGTGATGCCAGCAACGTGGCTGCCGTAACGAAAAGACGAAGATGTACTGGTACCTGTGCCGTCGGTGCAGAAAAAATCCACAACGGCTTCCAGGTTGTTGGTGATCATGTTGGTATAGTTTTCCTGATCCATTTGCTGCAGAGCGGCAATACTGGATGAGGGCGCTATTTCCAGCAGACCGAATTTGTCGCTGGCCTCATTGTTATTGACCTTGATGCCCAGGTTGGCCAGGTTCGCCAGCACATCGCCAGAGAGCAGATCGTCTGCGCTGGAGCGGCTTTTAAAACCAGGAGGCGAACTGCCGAGCAGGCTGTTGAACCGCGACTTGAAAAGCTGCACGCCATAGTTGCCCTGAAGCAGACCGCCCTTTTCCGCAGTGAGCTGTGACGGGCTGTAGTTGGAGTTATCGGCATGATCAGGGTCGTTGGTCGTTGTTGCCTTGTCTTCGTCAAACTTGGTGAATTCGCGTACGGTAAGAAGTACAGAGTTTACAGCGTCCAGAAAGGTCTGGATGGATTTTTCCACCGAAGTGATATCGGTGCTGACGCTGATGCGTGCCTGTCCCTTGTCCTGAATGGTAAACACCACGCCATCAATGACATCGCTGACGCTGTTGGAGGCCGACTCCATTTCAATGGGCCAGTTATCTACAGTAAAGCGGGCATTGGTGGACCGCTGGATATTCCAGTTTGAAGATGAGGCTACCTGTCCCTTGATGCCCGGACCGCTGACGCTTTGGGCATTGGTGATGGAAAGAAAGGGATCACCGTCGGCTGCGCTGGTCCAGTCTGTGCCGTCAGCCTTTACGAGCTTGGCCGTTGCTCCGGCTGCCTGAGCGGCGGAGTTGGTCGCCAGAGTTTGCTGGATGCTGTTGACCACCTGCTGCATGGTGGAACCACTGGCGATGGGGGGCACGGTTATCTGGGTGCCGTCGTTAAGAGTGACCGTGTAATTGAGGTCAGGTTGCGTGGCATCCAGTGGGTCGCCCGGCGTCAGACCTGTGGCCGAAGTTGTGGTAGCGGTGCTGGTGGTCAAGCCATCCATGCCGCCGCCCGTACCCTGGCTCACGTAAAACTGAAGCGTATCGCCAAGGGAAAATGACAGGTCGCTGCCGCTACTTGTTGGAGCAACGCCAGTTTTGGTCTGTATTTCGTTTGCAAGGTCCTGATACGTTGCGTCGTTGGCCAGAGTTATGGTCTGGGTGCTGCCGCTTTTGTCAACAATTGTGTAGGTAAAATTTTTGGTGCCGTCCGCGCTGCTGCCGCCCAGCTTGCTTGAAAGCATGCTGCCCTTGAAATTTATGCTGGTGATGGCGGAAGACAGGGTATCGTCTACGCGGGTACCCATAGTGCTGGCGGTGGTGCTGCTGGTGAACAGGGCTGTGTCAGCCGGATTTGCGCCTGCATCAAAGGTGATGCCGGTAATATTGTTCAGGTTGACAGACCACCTGCCCGAACTGTCCATGCTCAGGTCCGCCGTCTTCATGCCCGTGCCCTGAGCCATCTGGATGAGGGCGTCTCTGAGGTTTGTTCCGGCCTTGATCGTGAGCTGCCGTGTGCCTGTTGTGATGCCGTCATCGTAATTCAGGGTCATGGTCAGGTCAGATTGCAGCTTCGTATTCGTAGGATCGGATCCAACGGTAACCTTGGTGCTGGCGGCAACGGATTTTGGGGTTGTGCTGGTATCCCGCTGGTACATGGCGGACACGCCCGAGAGCGTCAGGTTGCCGCTGCTGTCGAGACTGGCCACATTGCGGCCTGTCTGCGTGTTGATCTGATCTGCAAGGTTCTGGTTGGTCTTGTCGCCCGTGATGGAAACGGTAAATTGGGAGCCGTCTTCCATGAACAGGTCAAAAGCGTATTTTTTAGGATCAGAAAGTGTGGCGCTGAGGTCCAGAGCATTGTTGGTCTTCCATACCGACGTGCTTCCAGCCGAACTCATGCCCACAAGGCCGCTGCTGTGAACGACGAGGTCGTTTTCCGCCCCGGTGCTCTTGCCAGCGACCTGGAACACGTAGCCCGTTCCCGTCTGCACAAGGCTGACCTTGATGCCAGGATTTTCCGTAGAATTGTTGACCATGCTGGCAAAGGATTCCAGTGTGGTCTTGGGCGGTATTTTGATGCTCTTGGTGGTTCCGGCATAGGTGAAGGTGAAATTTTGATCCACGCCGGAATCGTTGATAACTTCAGTTTTTGAGCTGAACACATGCCCCGTGTTGGCCCATACAGAGTTATTTGCCATTTGCAGCACATTGATGGTGTGCTGCACGTCCTGGGCAGAAGCATTGGCAACAGCCGTCAGAACATTATCATTGCTGCTGGCAACGTTTTTGGTGACGAAGCTGTTTCTGTTACCCAGAGTTGAGAGCACGTTGCTGGCGACCTGCACCTGCTCGATAATGGAACCGAACGCCTCATAGCGCAGATTCCAGTCAGACTTCCAGGCAGTCAAACGGTTGAGCTGTGTGGATTCAACCTTCTTGAGCTTGGCAAGCACCTCATCAAAGTTGGTGTCCATGCCGCTCAAGCCGGAAATGGCGTTGGAGCCGGATATACTGGTGGCCATAGGCGCCTCTCATCAAATATTTTTATGTCCGGCTGAATGGGCATATATGCCGGGCACATTCTCTTTTTGCAAGATGCGTGCAACTTTTTAAGGCAGTTTTTTCCTCCTGTTTTTCCGGATGACCGGCAGGAACATGAGCGTGCAGCCGTTGAATGGCAGCGAGAGCCCGCTATTAATAATAACGGCTGCGGCAAGAAAAAGTTTAGACAAGCGGGCGACAGACTGCAGGTGAATGTAAAAGGCCGCCTCGTTGCGAGGCGGCCTTTTACATTCACAGGGGCAGTTCACAAACTGAAAAATCAGTGCATGACCTGCGATCTACGAAAGTTCACATAGGCTTCGCGCATGGCAAGATAAGGATCAAGAGCCACGCTGTTCAGGTCTTCATAGAGGGGCAGCACATCGCCAAGGGCGTTAAAGCGAAGGCCTCCGCTGACCCCGGCACCAAGTTCCCAGGGCTGCAGGTAAAAGAGCGGGTCGGCAAAGAGGTCGCCCACGCGGCCGACAGTGTCGCGCGCAGAACTGGGACCAATGATAGGCCACACCAGGTAAAATCCCTGGCCTATGCCCCAGCGCCCAAGAGTCTGGCCGAAGTCTTCGCCCGTAGGATCAATGGGCACAATGGCTTTTTTGCCCTTGGCCACGTCGGCGAGGCCAAGACTGGAGGTGGTGTTTATGACAAAACGGCCAAACTCCACACCAGCTTCCATAAAGCGGAACTGAAGGATGTTATTCACAAAACGCACGGGAAAGAGCAGGTTTGAAAAGAAATTTTTCAAACCGCCGCGGATCTGGTGCGGGGTGATGAATACCCATGCATCGTAGGCTGGCCTGGCTACATAGAGGTAAAAAATGTCATTGAAGTGGAACCAAAAGCGGTTCCAGGGTTCAAAGGGGTCGGCGATACTGCCGAAGTCTGCGGTGTCGTAGTCATCCAGTTCGTCCGCTTCGCGCAGAGAACCGTAAGGCGTTACGGTAACTGCTCCGGGGGGCAGCATGGGCGCGCCCCCGTAAACCGTAGAAGGTGCCGGAGACTGCCTGACGCCCTGCGCCGCCAAAGATTTGCTGCTGTCCAGACAAATGACGCCAGCCAACAGCAGAAGGCTCAGGGCAAAAGCCCGGGCCTGACGTGGTAAGTGTTTATTTGCCATGTTCCTGCCGCACTTCCATTGCCTTGGACTTGATTCGGGCAATGAGGTTTTCCGGCGAATCCGTGTTCAGAATATCCTGAAATTGGGTGCGGTAGTTTTTGACCAAGCTGATATTTTCAATAAGCACGTCGTAAACCAGCCATTTGCCGTTTTTGGGCAGCATGCGATAGGCTACGGGCACTTTTTTGCCATCCTTCATAGTGATGACGCTGCGAACTTCGACACGGTCGCCCTTGGCCGAAGCCACTTCGCCAGTATAGATCACCTGCTCGCCGTTATACCCGTCAATTTTGTTGACGTAGGTATTGATAAGCAGGTCGGCGAAAGCATCACTGAACGCTTTTTTCTGCGCTGGAGTGAATGTGCGCCAGCGCGGCCCCACGGTACGTGAAGAAAATTCGCCGAAGTCAAAGATGTGCAGCACTTCGTCTTCGATCTGCTGGCGTATTGGCCCGCGCGTGGCAGGGTTCACATAGTCAGGATTTTTTATGAAACTCAAAATCCGGTCAGTGGCTGTTTCCAGAGCCTGCTTGGCAGGAGAATTGGCCTGCGCTGCGGCAGGCAGAAGAATAAAAGCCAACAGGAGGCCGCACAAGGTGAGGGTGATACGGCGTGAAAATGCATGGGTGAACATTTATTTCACTCCTCCAAAAGCGTATTTGCTGATAAGAGTGCCCAGGTCAACGGAGGATTCTGTTTCCGTAATTGTGTCGCCGGGGGCAAGTATGTGATCAGATCCGCCACGGGAAATGCTGATGAACTTGTCGCCAATGAGCCCGCTGGTGCGAACCGAGGCAATGCTGTCGTCGGAAAGGTGCATGTTCTTGTTCAGACGCAGCCGCACCACAGCCTGATTGCGCATGGGGTCCGAGTCCAGGCTGATGCCTGTGACCTTGCCAATGGGTACCCCGGACATTTCCACATCAGCGCCGACCCGCAGGCCTGAGACAGAGTCAAAGTTGGCATTGAGCTCGTAGCCCGTGCCAGAAAAAACTTCCATCTTGCCGAGCTTGATGGTCAGGTAGGCAACGCAGAGCAGGCCAATCAACACAAAAAGGCCCACAGCGGTTTCGCGTACAGTACTCATTAGGTTTGCATCACTCCCCCGTAGCCGGAGCTACAGTCTTTCTTCGATACTATATGGAGGCAGTCGTAAAGTTTCAAGCCCCTTGCGGAACTAGGTTAGGCTGTTCAGGCGCGGCAGCGCCAGCCTCTTGAAAACTGTGGCGGCAGGACTCAAAGGGCTTCTTGCCCTGGAGATGCGGGCCTTTTGCCTGACGGCGAAATCTGTTTGTTCCAATGAGCCTGCGCGCTCCTGAGTAAAAACACAGCCTGCAACATGAATTAGGCTGTTATGAAGCCAGCCACGTATCAAGGGCTTTGCTCACTGCCGGGTCAATGGGCTGGTGCAGGTCGCGGCGTTCGTCCCCGGCCTCACGCTGTAAAAACTGGCGTAAATAGGGATTTTCACTGGCTTCAAGTTCGGCCAGCGTGCCAGAAAACAGCGCCTCGCCATCTGCCAGCACCAGCACATGGTCGGCAATGGCCCTCAGGCTTGCCAGGTCGTGGCTTACTACAACCACGCTCATGTCGGCGTATTGCTGGCGCATGGCCAGCAGCAGGTCATCCATACGGGCCGCGGTTATGGGGTCAAGGCCAGAGGTTGGCTCGTCGCACAGGAGCACACGCGGTTCTGCAACGATGGCCCGCGCAAGCCCGGCGCGCTTGCGCATGCCGCCGGAGAGCTGGTTGGGATAAAAATCGGCAAAATCTTCAAGCCCGACCATGCGCAGAACCCGCAGGCCCGCTTCGCGAATGGTGGCGGGAGGCAGGTGCAGGTGCTCGCTCAGGGGCAGAGTGACGTTTTGCACCAAAGACAGGGCACCGAGCAGGGCGCCGTCTTGAAAAAGCACGCCCATGTGGCGGCGGATACGGCGAAAGTCGGTTTTGCCGAGGGCAAAGAGGTCGCGCCCGCCAACCTGCACCTGGCCGGAAAGTGGTCGCGAAAGACCGATGATGTGGCGCAGCAGTGTTGACTTGCCGCAGCCGGAACCACCCAGAATAACCGAAACCTTGCCGCCGGGCAGTGTCGCATTGATGTCACGAAGGACCACATGACTTCCATAGCCCACGCTGAGCTCGCGAAATTCCAAGTCCCATGCCTGCATGTAACGCCTGCCTTCAAAATGGTTGCCGGGGCTGTTTGCGACGTCCGGAAACGTTCGGGTGCTTTGCAATAAATTTTTTATTTTCCCCTCCCGGGGGCGCCGGGGGACTATAGTCTAACCCAGGCGGAGCGGAGGAACAAGTTTGACTTTTCAACCCGGATGGCGTTGCAGCCTGAAAGAGCCGCGTAACGACGGGAAAATTCGTATTCGCCTGGGGTGCAAGGACTTGAGAACAAATCCTTACACCCCTTTCAGGCGTGAAAAGCTTTAGTCGGTGGGCATGTCGTCAGGGAAATCCACGTTGGCGTAAACGTTCTGGACGTCATCGTTGTCGTCCAGCGCGTCCATAAGGCGCAATACTTTCTGGCCCATGTCGGCGTCAACAGCCACCAGATTTTGCGGCACCATGGCAAGCTCGGCAGACTGCATGGCAAGGCCGGCTGCTTCCAGAGCGTCACGCACGGCAGTAAAATCTGTCATGGCCGTGTGAATGGTCCATTGGTCCTCATCGTCAATCACATCGTCAGCGCCGGCTTCCAGAGCCGCTTCCATAATCTTGTCTTCAGGATAGGCGCTTTTTTCGATGCTGATGACGCCCTTGCGGTCAAACATCCAGCCTACGCTGCCGTTTTCACCCATTGAGCCGCCATGCTTGGAAAAAAGGTGGCGTACTTCAGCCACAGTGCGGTTCTTGTTGTCGGTGGCCACTTCAACCATGACGGCAATGCCGCCCGGGCCGTAGCCTTCGTAGAAGGTTTCGGTGAGATCGCCGCCAGCGTCTTCGCCGGTGCCCTTGCGGATGGCGCCCTCAATTTTGTCCTTGGGCAGGTTCACCGCTTTGGCTGCGGCTATGGCCGCGCGCAAGCGGGAGTTACTGTCAGGGTCGCCGCCGGTTTTAGCGGCGATGATGATTTCCTTGGCAGCCTTGGTGAATATTTTACCGCGCTTGGCATCCTGACGCCCTTTGCGGTGCTGAATATTGGCCCATTTGCTGTGACCAGACATAAAACCTCCGAAACCTTTAGGAATAATTGTTTTACCGGCCCGGCGGCGCATCCACTGGGTCAGTCTGGTTCGGCTTGTCGCGAAAGCCAAGGCCCACAAAAAATGTTTCCTTGCTTTCAGGACGCGAACTCTTGGGTTTGAAGGACTTGACCGTTGTAAACGCTTTGCGCATAGGCGCCAGCAATTCCTGAACGTCCGGGCCCATGAAAAGTTTCACCACAAAGCTCCCGCCCTGCTTCAAATGCAGGCAGGCAACAGACAGCGCTTCCACGGCCAGATCCAGTGAGCGGGCCTGATCGGTGAAGCGGGTACCTGTTGTGCGTGGGGCCATGTCGCTTATGACAAGGTCAAAGGGGCCGAGTTCTTCCAGCTTGGCCTCAAAGGCCGAAGAGCGGTCAAACACGTCCTCTTGCATGAAGGTGACCTGGGGGGGGAAGGTCGTCTCCGTGCTTTGAATGTCACAGGCTAGAACCAAACCCTTGGAACCCACCTTTTCCGCCGCGCCCAATGACCATGAGCCGGGGGCTGCCCCCAGGTCCAGAATCTTTTGGCCGGGCCGCAACAGGCGGAACTTGGCGTCCAGTTCCTTAAGCTTGTAGACCGAACGCGCGGGATAATTCTCGCGCTTGGCCTTGAGGAAGTAATGGTCTCGATATTCCTTCATAATATATACCAACACGTAACCATACTCTTTTTTATTCGCTTCGCCAAGTGGCGTATGGGGGCAAGAGTCCGCGAAAAAAAATGACGCGTTGACCAGACTGTGTGGATGCGCTAGCTTATTAGTAAGGTTTCACAGGTGTCGGTGAGTTGTCTTGCTGCATGCCATAAACAAAGGAGACTTCATATGAAAAAAATTCTGCTGTCCTTGTGTTTTGTGTGCTGCGCCCTCTGGATCGGAGCGGGCGCCGCGCAGGCGGAGAGCGTCAAGGTTCCTGTTAATAAGATCACTGACGACGGTGTGGGCGAAGCCATAGGCTTCATCACGTTTACTGATGACGGCAAGGGTGGCCTGGATATTCTGATGGACGTTATGGGCATCAGCGAAGGCCAGCACGGCATGCACGTGCATGAAAACCCCTCATGCGCTCCTGCTGAAAAAGATGGAAAGAAAGTGGCTGGCCTGTCGGCAGGTGGTCATTTTGACCCCGATAAAACTGGCAAGCATGAAGGCCCGGTCAAGCATGGCCACAAGGGCGACCTGCCCGCCATCACTGCCGATGCCAAGGGCGAAGTCAAGGGTGAGCTGAACGCGCCCAATCTGGCCGTTAAGGACCTCAAGGGCCGCGCGGTCATTATTCATGCGGGCGGAGACAACTATTCCGACCAACCCGCCCCTCTGGGCGGCGGCGGCGCTCGGATAGCCTGCGGCGTGATTCAGTAAACAGCCGTAGAAATCCCCAAGGCACTCCTTTACTATTGACCCCGCCACGTTTTCTGTGGCGGGGTTTTTTCGTGTGCCATACTTGCCCGCAGTGGCGTGCATTGGCTATGCTGCACGTCAGGAAAGCTTGGGCAGTTTGGGCCGTGCAGGCCGAGCGTCATTTTAAGGAAACGCTGATTTATTCCGTTTGGCGGCGTTGCTTCGCTTTTTTTGAAACAGTCGAGGAAGGAAGTGTCTACTCCTGCTCCAAAAAAAGATCGCGCCTTGCCAAACGAAATAACTGCGCGTTTCCAGGAGGATCTTTAATCAGTGCTTCCTTAGATGTTTTTGCGCCGAACTTTTTCTTTTGTTCCGGTAGAGTATTAAACGAAGGCACTGCCCGCATAAGCTATTAGTTCTTCTTGATAAAACAGGGATATTCATTTGACGGCACGGCCTGAAATAGCTGCACATTGAGCGCTCTGCCGTTTCAAAACCGGTATTTTTTGAAGATGATGTGGTTTTCAGCAAGATCCCTGCCGCGTTGCGCAGGCAACTCGTACAGCATGCCAGCATTGCATGCTGTAAGGCGGGCACTGTAACCGTGACGGCAACACGATAGTAAAGGGTAGTCGGGCAATATATTGAATGCAGATCAAGCATCCAGACCTCAGCGCCTGAGCCTGCCTGATTTTTTCGGGCGAAAGCTGACGCTGCCAGAAGGGCAGGAGTCCTGGCGGCGTGCGGGCGAAGGCGAAGACGCGCTGGTATTGGGCCTTGGCCCTGGCTGCCCGTGGCGAACCTCTCTCACAGCGGGAGCGCGCACTGTTTATTGGCTGGAACATGAACCAACCCTGCAATCCTTGCCCGCACTGAATGAAAGAGGTGGGGCGGGCCCGCCGGACCATTGGAAAAAGGTATCACTGGATGAGGCCGTGGTTTTGGCTGCTCAATGCGAGTGTCTCTTTTATGGCCCAGGCATGCGGCTTGCCCCCGAGTTCTGGGGGCCGCTTCTGGGGCATGTGGACGCGGCACAGCTGGGCGCTGGAGAGCTGACGGCAGAGGGTTCGTCAGAAAACAGCGCGGCATCGGCCCCGCCGGACGCTGCCAACGTTGGCATGCCTGCCTGCCTGGCTTCACGAAAGGGTAGGGGAGAATCACGAGGTTCAGTGCTTTTGCCTGGGCATAACGGGCAGCTGCTGCATCAGGAATTGTTGCAGGCTTTGGATTCTTGCGGATTACATGCGATTTCAGCTTTGCCGGACGCCTTTCAGACGCATGTTGACGTGCACGCTGTCTGGCGTGACATCCTTCGTCAGGGCAAACCGCGTCTTGTATTGTCTGTAAATCTGCGTGGACTGGATGCGGAAGGGCGGATCTTTCATCTTTGCCAGGGCATGAATATACCAGTGGCCCTCTGGCTTGTGGACAATCCCTGGCATGTATTGTCGGCATTGCGGCTGCCGTGGTGGCGTGAAGCCCATATATTTGTCACAGACCCTTCCTTTGTGCCGGAGCTTGTGGCCGCCGGGGCGCGGCACGTGCATCACCTGCCTCTGGCTGTTGCGCCACATATGTGGCGGGAGGCAGCGCCTGATCTTTTGGCAGCGCCTGAACCGCTTTTTGTGGGCCGTTCTGCCTTTCCTCAGAAGGAACGTTTTTTTGCAGCCGCCAGGGTGCCAGAAGATCTGCTGGCTGAAGCGCTGGCTTTGCTGGAACGTGGGGAAGCGCCAGCTCTTGGCCCCAATTATTTTTGGTGGCAACGCACGCTTGGCGGAGCCCGCTGGCCTGATCCGGCTGTACGTAGCGCCGGGTTGGGTGCCGAGGTATGCGCCCGCGCCAATCGCGTCCGCTGGTTACGAACTATTATTGAGGGAAGGGCGGTTGCGTACGATGGGACGAATATCAGCCGCGCAGCGGGCTCCACTGATGGCCCTGTTTCTAGCCCCACAGCGGACTTGAGGCGTCTGCCACTGCGCATTGTGGGGGACGCTGGCTGGCGTGAGCTTTTGCCCGGTGCGGGCATTCAGCCTCCTGTGGACTATTATTCGGCCTTGCCCGGGCTCTATGCCCAAGCGGCGGTGGTCAACGTGACGAGCCTGCTTCTGCCGCACAGCCTGAGTCAACGTCATTTTGACGTTTGGGCTGCTGGCGGATTGCTGCTGAGTGACTCCACACCGGGTCTGGATTTGTTTCCGGAAGATCTGGCAGACGCTGTGCGGCTTAATGCTCCCGAAGATTTCTGGCCGCGCTGGGACGTCGTGTACTTGCGGCCTGCCTATGCAAAAGATTTGCGCATGGCCTGGCGTGAGCACCTGCGTGAGGCTCATGAGTATACGCACCGCGTGCGGCGCATTTGTGAGTTGACGGGCAGCATTGCTGCCGAGGTATAGCTTGGGGCGTAAGGCCGTAGTGCAGATTGGCCTTGTGTATTGGATATGACAGGTTTTTCTTGGCAGAAAGGCAAAGCTGCGCAGATGCAAAGCACTTGACAGCAGGACGTGTATTGCCTATTGGTTTCTTCCTGCGATATTTTCAATTCGTGGGGAAGTAGCTCAGCTGGGAGAGCATCGCCTTCGCAAGGCGGGGGTCGAGGGTTCAAATCCCTTCTTCTCCACCATTTTTTAAGGGGTTACCTGTAATCAGGTAACCCTTTTTTTGTTTTTCAATAGTATTTTATCCTACCCACTGAAGATGAGTCATTAAGGGCGGCAACATCGCCATCTCTGGATGATGCGGTCTGCCGTCGCGCATCCCCCCTGCATGCTGTGCACAGAGACAAGCCAACGATCTGCTCCAGCAGCTCTTCACAGTTTTTTAAATGGCACCGAATATCTTTCATTGATGCGTGGATAGCAGAATTTAACAACGGAAACCCTTGGCAAATTGTGGCGTTGCTGCAAGGGAGCGGTTGCCATTCTCGTGGATGGAGCAGGATTTACATTTCGTAGTTTGCGGCAAATCGTCGGTTGACGAGGCGAACTATGTTATATATCAATTTATTTTGATATTGTGATAAGAAACGGAAGGCAGTGAAAATCTGCCGCGGGCGCGCCACTGTAACCGGAATTACCTGAACCTGGCCACTGTTTGTATCTGCAAATGGGAAGACCAGGCTGCCACGGGCCGGAAGCCAGGAGACGACTTGTCACAATCGCTGCGAATGGCGCAGCTCGGCAGTACTGTCTCGCGTACAGGCAATTGTCCGGCCTGACGGGTGTTTTCCATCCGTTCTGGCTTCACGTGAAATGGACTGTCCTTTCAACACTTATTGAAAGGAGCATCCTATGAAAACCTCTTTTTTGAGGTTCACATCAATTGGCAGACTCTGTAAGAGTCGCAGCTGGTTCCCGAATCTTACCGTAACGCTTTTCGTGTCAGACAATCCTTCACGGCGGTCGCAAACGACCTAAAAATCCTTTGGCGCATCCAGCGAAGGCTGGTTTTGAGCGTGCGCCTGCGGAGAATTCTTGATCTGTGGCCGCCTGTCAGACTGTACCCGTATTTTCGCATGTTGCCCGTTTGGCAGATTACGCTTTGTAAATGAAGGCGGATTGGTCCGCAAAACTGTGCGCCGTCACATAGGTGCAAGCATATAAAGGATTAAAAATGACTACTGAAAATTCCATTACGCGTTCTTTGGGCAAACCTCCTTTTCGGGCCGATCATGTAGGCAGCTTTCTGCGCCCGGAATCTGTGAAAACGGCCCGCAAGCAACTGCAAGACAAAGAAATTACGCCCGAAGCTCTGCGCATTGTGGAAGATGAAGCCATCATGCAACTGGTGGAAAAGCAGAAACAGTGCGGGCTTCAAGCTGTCACAGACGGTGAGTTTCGACGGAGCTGGTGGCATCTGGACTTTTTCGCCGGACTTCAGGGGATTCAAAAAACCGTAACCAATAAGGGTTTTGTTTTCCACGGTGTGCATACCAAGGCAGAAAGTGTGGAACTGGCTGGCCCCGTAAGTTTTTTTGACCACCCGATGTTACGGGACTTCGCCTTTCTAAAAGGCTGCGCCGGGGAGCATACGGCTAAAATGACCATTCCTTCGCCTGCCATGCTACATTTTGTGCTGGCTATCAGGAATGAACAGTTTGCGCTGCCCGGTTTTTATCAGTCCGAAACCGCGTTGCTTGACGATATAGCAAACACCTACAGAGGCGCCCTGAAAGCTTTTTATGAAGCCGGATGCCGCTATCTTCAGCTGGACGACACCAGCTGGGGAGCACTGTGCTCTGCCGAACAGCGAGCCGCATTGGCGGGCAGAGGCATCGATCCGGCAGCTTTAGCAGAAAAATATGTGAACCTTGTGAACGCCGCCATTGCAGACAGACCCGCCGATATGGCAGTGACTATGCACATCTGCCGGGGAAATTTTCGCTCCACATGGTTTTCCAGCGGCGGCTATGAGCCTGTGGCGCAGGAACTGTTTGGCAAGGCTAAACTGAACGGCTTCTTTCTTGAATATGACTCCGAACGCGCTGGCGATTTTAGCCCGCTCAAGCATATGCGTGATCAGCAAGTGGTGCTTGGCCTGGTATCGACAAAAACAGGCGTTTTGGAAGACAGGGAAGCCATCAAGGCGAGAATTGCTGAAGCCGCAAAGGTTGTTCCCCTTGAACAACTTTGCCTCAGCCCGCAGTGCGGATTTTCGTCCACTGAAGAAGGAAATACGCTGACCGAAGAAGAGCAGTGGAAAAAGATTGGCCTTGTTGTTGAAGTGGCGGAGAGCATTTGGAAGTAAAGGCATTGAACGATTGGTTTGTCCCGATGCCTTGCGGGAAATAAAATTGGCAATTGAAGCCATGTTGCAAATTTGTGCCCGGCAGGAGTGTAAGAACAACCTGCCGGGCACATGCGTTTACCTGCGCGTCATAAAGAAAAGCGTAGCTATGGGGCAGCCGCAATATGATCGAAAGGGGGCTGGCTGAAGACGGTACCGTCAAGGCTAAAATCTTTGCGTCCAT
>NZ_JASGDK010000011.1:0-11739 GCF_047607245.1 Desulfovibrio sp. | reverse complement strand
GTGCCTTTCCTCATTCCAGGGTCGGTTTCATGCCGACCCTTATCCATTGGGGCATGCTTTTGTTCGCCGTTATGTGCATCCTCATTGTTCATTTCTTGTAGTCAGCAACCTGTATGATGGGGGCGCCATATCCTGCAATGGGGCGTAGGGGGAGCTGTGCGCAGATTTGGCGAGCCTAGTTGCGTGTGACTATCTTTCTGTATTTTTTATGGTTATGACCGGGATAATACCTGCGCCAAAGATGTCTATGCAGATGCTTCTGCCAGGCATGGTTTATCTTTAGTGTAACATGCTTGATGTTATAACAAAAAATATTTTCGCCGAACTTTGGGAGAGTTTTTATCCGGTCTCGGTGCCCTCACGCTTTGTGCTCTTTTTCAATTTCAATGCTGATTTGAGCATGTGTTTCTGTAAATATGTTTTGATTTTGGCATGTTGTAATATGCAGGAATGATTTCTAATTTTGACCTTATTTCATACTTTTTTACTTTGAATTTAAAAAAACTGAAAACTGATATTGACATATCTCATCTCCTACTGATCTAATAGGACTTCGTTGGCCCCTGATAGCGCTTTGTGAGCGCCATCAGGAGAAGCAGCCCGCCGGGATTGGCCCGAGCGGGCTTTTTTTGTGGCTTATTGGCTAATATGTTTAGCTATATTCCGGCAGAATGCCACCCAAATGATCCTGATTGAGCTCAGGGCAAACCGCTGCCGTAATGGGAAGTATTGAGTGGATTCTTACCAAGACTTGCTTGGGGTATAGGCTGCTTTTTTAGCCGCTTGTGGGGCAGGTGCAGCATCCTAAAGCTGACTTTGTCACAAGGGTGGGATGTCAGCATGATTGGTAGTGAGCATGTCAACTATGGATACCAAATATGGGGAGTAATAATTATAGTAGTTTTATGTAGTTAAAATGGGACCTATAGCTTGCTAAATTTCCTCCAATATGTTGTTTTGTACAACCCGGTAAATCAAGAATACTGACGACGTTTGCCGACGGCGTCTTCTTTCCTCACAATCTGCAGTCAATGCAGTTAGCATATATTTTTAAGAAAAGAGCCGAATTTTTTCAACTCTTAGCCAAGCAGTATAGCCATGAATTCATTTTCTTTGCGTGGAAAATTTCTTCTGACAATTACTATTGGGGCCGTGGCGCTTGCCGTCATGTTTGCCTTTTCCCTCGACTCTGTATCCACCCTGAACCGTTCTTTTTCGCAGATGCGTGACGTGGATGTGGTGGGAAAAATGACCAGTCTTGAAATAGCCAAGGACATTAACTACGTAAGCCGCCTCACCCGTGACGCCATGCTGGGAGGCGACCTGGAAAAAGATATCAAGCAGCAGAGCGACATTGCCAAACGCAATGAGAACCGCTTTCAGCAGCTTGCAGCAATGCCGTTCAGCAGCCAGGAAAAAAAGATCATAGCTGATGCCCAAAAAGCTGCCATCAGCTTCATTGCTAACGGCAGAGACGTGCTTTTACCGCTTAAGGAAGTTCCGGTTGAGGATCGCCATAAAAGTTACGGCGACTATGCCAAGGTGGCTACTCCCTATGCTATGGCCTACCGCGAACAGGGCGGCCAGTTTGACAAGGCTATGAATGCCCGTTTTGACGCGGCAATGCAGCATATGCAGGAGCAGATCGAGCAAAGCCGGACCAATATGTGGATAGTGCTGGGGCTTTCCATGCTGGCTATTTACGGCGTTGGTTTTCTTTCGACCAGCCGCGACCTTAACGTTATGCGCCAGTGCGTCGCCTTTGCGCGTCAGTTGGGCTCTGATGATCTGGACGCCAGGCTTGATGCCAGCAAAAAATCTTCCCTCACGCCTCTGGTGCTGGCTCTTAATGCCACGGCAGACAATCTGGCCGGGTTCAGGGCAGAAACGGGCAGGGCCACTGCCGAGGCCCAAAAAGAGCGGGACGAGGCGCAGGTGTTCATGCGACAGGCTCAGGAAGCCAAGGAAAACGCCGAAAAGGCCAAGGCCGAGGGCATGCTTTACGCTGCAAACCAGCTCGAGGCTGTGGTGAAGGCTCTCAACCTTGCTTCTGAAAATCTTTCAGATCTCATCCACAGCGCCAACAACGGCTCCACACAGCAGGCAGACCGCGTGCGTGAAACAGCATCTGCTATGGAGCAGATGAACGCTTCCATGCTGGAGGTGGCCCAAAGCTCGTCCCACGCTGCTGATACCGCTGATCAGACCAGAAACAAGGCTCAGGAAGGGTCTTCATCCGTTACGGAGCTGCTCAACAATATCCGTCAGGTGCAGCAGCAGGCTGGAGAAATGAAGGACGGCATGGCCGGACTGGGCGTTCAGGCCGAAGCCATAGGCAAGGTGCTGAATGTTATTGCCGATATTGCAGACCAGACCAACCTGCTGGCTCTCAATGCTGCCATCGAAGCGGCCCGCGCAGGTGATGCCGGACGCGGTTTTGCCGTAGTGGCAGACGAGGTGCGCAAGCTGGCTGAAAAGACGATGACGGCAACCCGTGAAGTGGGAGAAGCCATTGGTGGCATTCAGTCAGGCACAACGCAGACGATTGATGTTGTCACCCGCACGGTATCCCGCATTCAGGGCGCTGGCGAACTGGCCGACCAATCCGGCGCGGCCCTGGCCGAGATTGTGTCTATGGTGGATATGACCACGGATCAGGTGCGTGCCATCGCCGCTGCTTCGGAAGAGCAGTCCGCCGCCAGCGGAGAAATAAACCGCAGTCTGGACGAAGTTGACAGGATTTCCGGTGAAAATGCCGAGTATATGCATCGGTCTTCCGAGGCCATTCTGGAACTTTCACGGCAGGCCAATGTACTTCAGGGGCTGATCAGCGAAATGAAGCAGGGCGGCGGAGCAGTTTAGGCTTCCCTCTGCGGGCTGCTTCCTTCAAGGCAAGCGCCAACCAAGGAACCTGGCAGGCAGATGCTGCGGTTGCAGCTTTATTGCCCGATGTCAGTCCGCAATTTCGTCAGCTTGGCTTCATCTTGAGGTTGCGGCGACGCGGCCTCAGCACAGACGAACATAATGGCATCCCCCACCTTTCGCGTGCTGCTGGCAGGTGAAAGATGGGGGATGCTGTTTGGGAGTATGCGGCTGGATCAAGGCACGATGCGGCTGCCTTCCGGTCTTCTCCCACACTAATCCCGGTCAGTTCCGGCTGCCACAGCGCTTTGGCTGGCAAGCTCTGGCAGAAGCCGTTCATATTGAGGCAAAGTTTGAAGCCATTCTTCTAAGACGAAGGCCTCACTTTTGCCAGCCGGGTTGGCCTGTTCTATTTATCCTCATCAAATTCCGGCGGCAGGGCGTAGTCCTTCATGTAGCCCACCCCGAAGTGGATGAAGAAATCCGGGTAGCCATCAACCGGCAGCCAGAATATTACTGGTGTCTGCCCGCCCGGTCCCTCTTGAGCCCCCTTCACCCAGGCTGCCGCATGGTTTTTGACCGCCTTGTGCGCCAGGCACCCCTTGTGTGCCTCTGCCGGGCCGTGCTTTGCACAGACCATGCCCACGTCTCTTCCCAGTGCCTTACAGGCCGCATTCAGGGCGACTATGCGTTTAGACTTGTGGGCCAGTTGCACTCCCTCGGGAAAGTGGTCAAACATAAGGTGAAAAGCCTCAATGAGTTTCTCGTCCACCTGAATTTCATCGTTCATATGTCCCCTCGATTGCGGTTTTGCAGGTCAGAGCGGCTTCTGACAGCAGAATTTGTCAGTAAATATAGGCTGCTTGGGCTCTGCGTTGACTTCGTATGGTTCTTACGTATCATTGTTAAAGATGTTTATATATGACGAAAATACGATGATGATATTGTTGTAAATGAGAGACGCATGCGAAAGTTTTTGGCAGATATTCCGTATTTTCTTGAGGCCGCCAACCACCCCAGCTTTACCCAGGCTGCGGAGGCTTTGGGTATTCCGCTTGCAACGCTTTCACGGCGTATCGCGGCAATGGAACAGTCGCTGGGTGTGAAGCTGTTTTTCCGCAATACGCGCATCGCAGGATTGACGGAAGACGGCAAGGAAATGCTGGAGAGCTGCAAGTTCATCATGGCTGAGGCGAATGGCGTCAGAGACAGGCTCATGCAAAAACAGGCCGAACCGGGCGGGCCCATACGCATGTCGGTTGAGGCCTTTGTGTACCATTGCTGCATGCACGGCGCTTTGGGGGGCTTTGTGGAGCAGTACCCGAAAGTAAGCCTGCACACCGTATTCTCGACAGAGTGGAAAGACCTGCACAGAGAACCCTTTGATCTGGATATCAGAACCGGCCCTGTTCCGTATCCGGACCTCAAGGTCAGAAGGCTTTTGTCTTTGCAGCCTGCCCTGTACTGCACCAAGGAATTTTTAGATAAACACCCCAGCCTTGAGCATCCGGGGGATCTGGCCCGCCTGCCCTTCATAGCGCAAACCAGCGACGGACGCCCGGTAGTGACCTGCTCAAAACAAGGGCAAATGGAAACCGTGGCTTTGCAACCAAGGCATACCGTGCAAAGTATTGGTCTGGCGCTGGAGTTGCTGCTTGCCGATCAGGGGGTCACAACACTTATTCCTCAACTTGCCAGAGCGTTTGATAAAGAAGGCAGGCTTGTTCAGCTTTTGCCCGACTGGGAGTTGACGAAAATAGATATAAACCTCACCTTGCCCAGTGACCGTCCGCCCAAGCGTATACGCCTGTTTGTGGACCATATAGCCGCGCATTTTCAGAGTTTGGAATGACACGGCCGTACCTGTGCCGTCCTGCGTATTCGGCCTGAAACTGCAATGGCGCAAGTAATGCGGCGCTGTGCTGGTTTTTGTTCGCACAGTTGCGGCAATGCTGTTGCCTGCGCGCATGACGGCCCTGCGGATTTTGCCTGCCGTACGCCTGCATGCCCCCAAAAATACAGCGCAAGGGCAGGCTGAAAAGCCGCCCCGTGATGTTACCGCCCAGGAAGGAGAATTTATGAGCAGCCGCAAAGAGCAATGGGGCCGCCTGCTGGCCCCTTACCGCAAGACCCGTCAGGGCAAAGATTCTGCGCCTCTGGATGTGGTGCGTAATCCTTTTGTGCAGGATTATGATCGCATCATCTTTTCCAGCTCCTTCCGCCGGTTGGCCAAAAAAACCCAGGTACACCCCCTGGTGCGCAACGACCATATCCACAACCGCCTCACCCACTCGCTTGAAGTAAGCTGCGTTGGGCGTTCGCTGGGCCTTCAGGTTGGGCAGGCGCTGGCGGATAAAGGACACCTGCCGGAGGGCTTCACTCCCGACCACCTTGGTCAGATCATACAGGCGGGTTGCCTGGCGCACGACATTGGCAATCCCCCCTTTGGCCACGCCGGAGAAGAAGCCATACGCGACTGGTTCAAGGACACAGGCCATACAGAGCACTACTTCAAAGAATTACGGCCAGCGGAGCGGGCGGATTTTGAGGCGTTTGACGGTAATGCCCAAGGTTTTCGCGTTATCAACACGCTTGAAAACAACAAGGATGCCGGAGGATTTCGGCTGACCTTCCCTGTGCTCGCCAGCCTTGTAAAGTATCCCCGTTCCGCCCATGAGGCATTGGGTCAGTCCAGTGGAAAGTTCAATTTCTACACTGCAGAGCAGGCAATTTTTACGGATATTTTCACCACGCTGGGCTTGATGCGTGACGACCGCGCACGGCGGCATCCCCTTTCCTACCTGCTGGAAGCGGCGGATGACATTTGTTACCGCATTATTGATATGGAGGACGCGCGCGAGCTGCGCATCATTACCTATCAGGACATCAAGAACGCGATGGCTCCGCTGCTGGGCGACGAAGATATGGACGCAGGCCGTCTGAACGCGATGGATTCTGACCGTCGGCGTTCGGGCATGCTGCGTACCAGAGCCATGTCGTGCATCATACCTTCGGTGGTACAGACATTTCTTGATAACTATGAAGATATCATGAACGGCACGCTTCAGGGCGATCTGCTCAAGCATGCCGAAAAGGATGTGGCAGATTTTATGGCTTCGGCCAAAGAGGTTTTCAACAGCAAGATCATGAACAACCCGCAGAAAACCGCTCTGGAAATAGGCACATACACGCTGTACAAGCGCCTGTTGGATATTTTTATTCCGGCCTGTTTTAATTTCAGCAAAAAGAACCCCATGTCTTATCAGGAAACGCGCGCCCTGACCCTTATGGGCTCAAATGCTCCAGCAGAGGGCGAGTGCCTGTACACGGCCTACCTGCGCGTGCTGGACTTTGTGTCTGGCATGACGGACGACTACGCGACCTTTATTTCCCAGCAGTTTTCGGGCACAGCGGCCCAATAGGGCGAAGATGACGCCCCGGCGGCACAACCCCGGGCGGCCCACAAAAGGCTGATGCAAAACACCAATCCCCGGAAATCCTGATGCGTCAGGATTTCCGGGGATTGTCTTGTCTATGAAAAAATTTGTCAGAGAAAAATTCTGTCAGCCTCAACAGCTTTTGTAGTTACGGCAAATCAAACAAAGCTTGCGCACCGGGCGTGGCGGCGGCGTATTGGTCTGTCCGGTCATCAAATCACCCGCCGTGTGGGCGCGCAAATTCTTCATATTTTTAACGCCAGCCATCAGAGCATCTAAGCGTTGTTAAAGGCAAAATGCTCTAGAATGCGAAGCTGTGCTGTTGGCCAACAATAACCTGCGGGCTTTCGAGCAGCGTTTGCTCCATGCGGGCCCAACGGCGTGCGCCGTCCAGAGCATTCAAGGCAAAATCGCGCAAAAGAAGATAGCTTTCCACCAGACTGCGATGATCAGTATCTATTACGTGGTCTGCATGACGGGGTTCATCAAACGTGTCGGTAAGGCCGCACAGTCCTGTAACGTGCGTGTGCCCGGCTTTGGCGTATAGCCCGCGGGTATCGCGGTCGACCAAGGTTTGCAGCGAGCAGCGAACCCACACTTCGTGATACAGGGGCAGAATTTCGCGGTTTTTCTGGCGCATGCAGTCATAGGGGGTCGTGGCCGCAACAACGCACACCCGGCCTTGGGCGTGCTGCTGCAACACATGATCGCGCAAAGCATCAACGGCTGTAGTCCGCGTTTCAGGGGCAATATCGGTCTGGCGGCAAAATCTGCCTTCATCAATAAAATCGGTTTTAATGCCCTGTCCTTCAAGGTACAGGCGCAAAAGAGAGCCAAGGGCGGTTTTGCCGCTGCCGGAAAGGCCCAGCAGCCAGATTACAGGCGTCATACTTACCTCGCTTGCTTGCGCGTTGCGTTGGACGCGGGCGGCCGCGTCGGAGAACGTCTGTAATTTTGCAATAATCCGACCACTTTATAAAAATCTTTATATTTTAGGTGGATATGCTGTGTGGCCGTACAGCTGTGTGCATTTTTGACATGCAGCAAGCGTGAGAACGGCCGTGCGGTTACGGGCACAGTCAGTTTGCCGTCATGTCTGTGTGCTGCGTTGTATTTTTACGTGCGTGCGATTTTTTAGAGCAGGCGTTGGGGGAAGGCTCAGAAGTCTTGGAATATCTGATCCATGCGAACCTTTTTCCTGCCTGGGAGCGAAGACCGCATGGGCACATTTTTAGTCAGTTCGTAACTTCGGTCCAGAAGGGCTTGGATTTCCTTCACCGGTACGGAGCCATCGGGCAGAATGGAAACCCCGTATTTCTTGTTCAAGTGATAGGCTGTTAGGAATCCCGTTTTTCCAGCAGGTCCACCACTGTTATGGGAGATGTCTTGAGGTTGAAAGTGTTCACCTCACCGTGCCCGCCAAGCCCAGTAATCCGATGGGGCACGTCCATAATGATGCCATACCACTTTTGGGTATGCCCGTGGCCCAGTACGGCATAGCAGGGCTGGCGCGGCCAGAGGTAGTCTGGCCCCGTGCCGTATTTCTTCAGGACATAAGCGGAAAGGCTTCAAATGAATACTAGCTTAGGTTGCATAATTTTAATGCAAAATTAGCATTAGCATTAAATTATGCCACTGTGTATTAATTATCTGACAACTCATCATATGTGATTGGTCTATTTGTGAGATTTTTATAAATATGCTGTAATTATTGCATATTGTGTTCATTTGTTGAGTGCCATTGAAAGGTACGATCTGTGTTGAACTTCTGTCGCTGCATATAATATGACTGTATGTGTGTTAAGATTTTTTAGATTAACACGCGAGATGCATTTAATAAAAATATTTCATGCGGGGTATAGTTTAAAAAACTACACATGTTGAATTATTCAAAACAAAAATGCTGTAGTTAATTTTTAGTTATGTCGCATATATTCTGGTTTATTGCAGACGTGTAATGGGGGGGATAAAATTGCGCCTTTTTTTGCAAATTTTATATATAACTGTTGAATTTCAAATGTCTCACATGTCTGAATATAAGTGCAAGGGGCTCACGACATAAGACATATCTGAAGTATAAACCGAGGGAGGAAGTATATGGGCATCATAGCAGGGATGAAATTACAAGTTAAGCTGCTAATTGGATTCGTTCTTACGGCCATGATAACAGTACTTGTCGGGGTAGTGGCTGTATTTGAACTGAAGGAACTGGATGAAGCTGATACCTTACTGTATGAGAGGGCGACAGCCCCCATGCTGAATTTGCTGGAGATGGCTCAGGGTTTTCAAGAGCAACGGATACTCGTCCGAGACGTCATTTATTCAGATGACCCCGCAAAACAGCAAGCCAACCGAGACGCATTCAACAAGTCTGTAGAAGAAATCAACAAACATGTTGCTCAGGTTGAAAAAACTCTTTTGACAGAGGAAGGGCGAGTCGCTCTTGAAGATTATAAAGAGGCCCGTCTGAAGTACAGAGAATTGGTGCAGAAGATATTTGCCCTTGACGCGGAAGGCAAGCATAAGGAGGCGGAAGAGATACTTTATCGAGATGCGCCTCCGATTGTAAGAGGATTTGAAACGGCTATTGATACAGTTGTTGGCTTAAAGGTATCACAAGCCAAGAAATTGTCGGACGGCAACAGCGCGTTGGCCGATAAATCCACCATGCTTATTTGCGCCTTTCTGGTGGCGGGCATGCTGCTTTCAATCAGTCTGGGCATCTTGCTGACGCGCAGCATTATGAAGCAACTTGGCGAAGACCCCGGTTACCTGGCAGATGTGGCAGGTCAAATTGCAGGCGGCAACCTGAACGTAAAATTTCGCCAGCAAAAACAGCAAGGTGGCGTTTACCTTGTAATGCAGAACATGGTGAGCACCATGAAAGACAAAATAGCCGAGGCCGAGCAAAAAAGTGCGGAGGCTGAGGAACAGGCCCGCCAGGCCCTGCGCGCCACAGAAGAAGCCAATGCAGCCAAGGCCGCGGCTGAGCGCGCCAAGGCTGAGGGTATGATGCAGGCAGCACGCTCCTTGGAGGACGTTGTCAGTATACTCACTTCTGCCTCTGAAGAGCTTTCAGCCCAGATTGAGCAGTCTAGCCGTGGCGCAGAAGAACAGTCGCAACGTGTCAGCGAGGCTGCGACCGCAATGGAAGAAATGAACGCCACAGTCCGCGAGGTTGCGCAAAATGCTTTGCATGCCTCAGCCACTGCGGGTAACGCCCGCGCTCAAGCTAAGGAAGGGGAAGATATTGTTGCGAGCGTTGTGGATGGTATAAATAATGTATATGAGCAATCTCAGGTACTTAAAGAAGACATGGTGACATTGACGAAGCAAGCTGAGGGCATCGGCCAGATTATGGGGGTTATTTCTGATATTGCAGACCAGACAAATCTTTTGGCGCTTAATGCGGCCATTGAGGCGGCTCGGGCTGGCGATGCAGGGCGCGGCTTTGCAGTGGTAGCCGATGAGGTGCGCAAGCTCGCAGAAAAGACGATGACAGCCACTCATGAGGTCGGGGCAGTTGTCAGCGGAATTCAGGAAGGCACGCGTAAAAGCATGGAAGAGGTGGATCGCTCAAGTAGCACAATTGAAGGGGCTACCCAGCTTGCCAATAAGTCGGGGGAGGCTCTGAGATCTATTGTCAGCCTTGTTGAGCAGGCCAATGACCAGGTGCATTCTATCGCCACCGCCAGTGAGCAGCAGTCCGCCGCCAGCGAAGAGATAAACCGTTCTGTCGAGCATGTTGCCAGCATTTCCAGTCAGACGGCTCAGGCCATGGGGCAGGCTGCACAGGCCACTGCGGAGCTCGCCAGGCAGGCCATAGTTTTACAGCGTCTTATTGGGGAAATGAAAGAGGGGGGTGCCCGTGGGTAGGCATTCCCAGTTAGTCATCCGGGGGCTGGATATCTTGCAGTGAAGACGTAAGGTTGCCGTGGCTGAGCGTGAATAGGTTTGAGCACCTGTTCGAATCTATTCACGCTTATATATGAAAGATTACTATGCGTTCAGGATATAAACGTGAAATTTTTTTGCAGCCTGGAGTCATATTTCGCCTCTACAATAGTGTCACGCTATGGAAATTAATTGGCGATGGGCATACAGCGGGCCCTATGTACCACGGTTAGACAATGCGTCCTCTGGGTCTGGCATGTTGGGTTGTCCTATGCTGTCTTTGAGGCAAAACAATGTATAAAGTGAATGAACTTTTGTCTGTGGATCTGAATTTATTGCCTGTTTTGTATGTTGTCTTGAGTGAAAAGCACGTAACGAGATCTGCCGAGAAACTGGGCATGAGTCAGCCGAAAGTAAGCAGGGCCCTTGACAAGTTACGGCTTTTTTACAGAGATGAACTGTTGGTGAGAGGAGCGGGGAAATACGAGTTAACCGAAGCCGGACAAAGGATTTTGGCTCACTTGCGAAATTCAATGCCGGGGCTGTTGTCGGTTGTAAATGCAAAAATTTTTAATCCTCTGACCTCGCGTCGCGTTTTCAAGGTGGTAATGTCACCGTTCGGGGCATGTCTTGTCAGCCCGGCTTTGTCGGATTCATTGTTTTCCACAAAAATTTTGGTGCAGAGTCTGGCGCACGATGAAAAATACTTGCAGGATGTCATTGATGCGCGCGCGGATATGGCCCTCTATGAATATTCCCCCGTACAAAATTTATCAGCAGTGTCATTCAGCGAAGTATCTTTAAAGTGCATTATTAGCAGTAAGAGCAAATTTAGGAAAAAAATTTTTACCCTTGAAGAATTTCTTGAGCGGAAGCATATCGCATTCCCCATGCCAGGGTATGAAATAACGTTTATAGATTCCATACTAAAGGAAGCAGGGTCGCAAAAAAGATCCTATAACATTATCACTCCATTCGTGTATGGGGCACTGCGAGCTGTTCTGGAAGGCGATTATGTTCTTACCGTCCCAGAGCCAATGGCTGAATACCTCTCATGGAGAAATCCATTACGCATCGTCGATCCCCCAGGCTTAATTGGAAAAATAAAATTATCACTGATGTGGAATCCTGCCTATGACAATGACGTGGGGCATGCCTGGCTGAGAGAGCTGATACAGAATATTGTGCGTAAGGAGCTGGTGCGAGCAACCTCTGGAGAGGGCGTTCGGTGATCTCATTGCCAGTTTTGCACGTAAACGTGGAGAATGATGGATTGAGTGGATCAATCGGTTTCTGGAGGTGAAAAGTTCCACCCTGACTGCGGCTTGTCCCGGATGATAAAGGGGCGCAGACGGGGGCAGGGCAGCAGCATTGAGGTATGAAAATAAGCAAGTGGCGGGCGGCGGCAAGCGATGGGCAAACCCGAACGCCATCTACAGTGCTGCGTGGATTCTTCAAAAACTGATCTTCTCGCAGAATTTGCGCTTTTGAGAGAATCCACGCAGCACTGTAGATGGCGTTCGGGTTTGCCCATCGCTTGCCGCCG
>NZ_JASGDK010000010.1:0-7344 GCF_047607245.1 Desulfovibrio sp. | reverse complement strand
TTCAGCAGGGGCCAGATCGCCGATGACCTTCGTCATGGGCGGCAGAACGATAAGTTCGTTGGCGTTGCCAGCGGTGACGCAGGCATCGCCCTCTGGGCACGAGTCGGCCAGCGACTGGCTGGAGCCGTCGCGTCCGGCGAATTCGTCTGTAATGAGTACTGTTCTGATGCCGGCCTGCTCGGATTTGCGGCAATTCATGATAAGGTCGGCGTCGGGGTTGCCAAAGCCTTCTTCGCTGATGACCACGGCTTCGACGCCAAGCATGCGGGCCAGCTTGACCGCATAGGAAGAGCTGCGCTTCTTGTCCGCCAGGGTGACGTTTTCATTGGTAATGATGACGCCCACGAAATTGAGGTTCTTGCCGTGATGCTCATAAAGGCTTCTGATCACGGGGTTGTTAAGATGGACGTAGGTGCTGTTCTTGTCGCAGGCAGACACGCAGTTGCCCGAAATGATTGCGCCGTCCATAATTTCAGTGGGGCTGATCATAGTGGGCAGGATGCGCTTGGCGTCCACGCCGTAAACCCACGTATCGTGCAAAAGGCCTTGAGATTGCAGCATATAGATGTAGGCCACCTTGGGCAGCCCGGGATGGGCGTGCATGGCCTCGTTGAGCGGCGGAAAATCAAAACTTTCAACGTTGTCGGCCTTGGCGCTCTTGCAAGCTGCGGCCAAATAGTGGGCGGCGCGCAGCCCGGCACGGCGGAAGCAGGCTTCGCACTGGTGAGGCTCCATCTCGGCCACGGCAGACAGGGAAAGGGTCAGGTTGCACGTCTTTGAAAAAGGCGTGTAGTCTGCGCCGGGGCCGGTCATATCCACGATACCTTCTTGCGGGGCTACCACGCGGCCCGTGGTCAGCACGGCCATACCGCTCAAAACCAGAGTTTTGCCTTCACCGGCGTTTTCCACGTCGCCAATCCAGCCGGGAAAAACCTCACCCGGCCCCTCAAGCTTGCAACGAGGCTCAATGGCGTCCTTCACGGGCATAATGCGCGTGTTTTCACCGGGATGGGCGGCGTCTATCTCAACACCGCTGAGCCGTTCATCCTGCATGAGCAGGGTAGTCAGTTCTTCCTTGTTAACAGTAAGCACATCGCCGCTGACACCTGTGTGTGCACCAAAGACCAGCTTGCTGACTGTGATGCGGTGCAGTTCCAACTTCACGTTACATCTCCTTGTGGTGTGAAAGCACGCCCGGCGCGGGGGCCGGATGTCTTCCATTGAGGTTCAAAAGGCTTTTGATACTACAGCCCAGGCTCTCAATAGTTGCGCGCAGAAGCTCCACGTCCACAAAGGCGCAGTCCCGCAACGCGTTGCCTTCAATGCGCAAGGGCGCATGGGCGACAGCGGCGTCGTAACGGGCCTGAGCTTGCTCGATAAGTTCAAGAGATGTGATGTCCACTGAAGTGGAAGCCCCGGAAGGCGGTTGGGCACAAGGTGACAGGATCAGTGAACGGTACGGCATCTGTCGGGGCAGAAAATTGCCGTAAAGAGGGTGATTGGCAAGGCGCCAACCCTGATGGATTTGATCGCGCGCCGCGCGAACAACGGACGCGGATCAGCCCGAGATGAGCTTGACGCTCAATCCCTTGGGGGCCATCTCCTGAAAGCGGGGATTGTTTGTAATAAGGACGTGAAGCATAAGCGTACCTGCGGTTGAATGGCACGCCCTGTCTCCACAAGTGGATTCAGCAGCACTAAGATGTGCGATTCTTTTACCTGAGAGTTTCAGCCTTTCGGCCTTGCCCCTTCGGTGCCTCTGCTCTGGCATTCAGTGCAAAGGACTCTCTCGCACACTTACCACGATTCAAAAATGTACCATTGAGAAAAAAGTGTCAAGCTCGTGCAGATAGAAATTATTTTTCACAATGGCGCTATTGGCTGATTTTCCGCCTAACCAGCGCGTTTATAAGGCAATAAAAAGTATCATTATTTAAAATGGTTTCATAATGCCGGATTTCCAGCCGACATATTGGGGTAGTGCCCCGCCATCTTTAAAAAATGAGAAAATTGGTAAAACCAGCTAGGATGCCACAAATGGGTTTTTACATAAAGAAGATAACTCTACGATGTAGGTAGTCTTTGCCTAGCGCCAGCAAAAGCTGGGTACAACGGCTGATGAGCTCTGCCGTAAAATGGGTATACGCCAGCAGACCTTCTATCGCCGGAAGAAAAGGTATGGTGGGCTGGGTCTCTGTGAATTAGCCGACTCCGGCAATTGGAAGAGGAAAACTTTCGTCTCAAGCGCATGATCGCAGACCTGAGCCTTAATAAAGCCATGCTTAAGGATGTGCTATCAAAAAGCTCTGACGCCTTCTCGGTAGTGAGAACTGATAAAACAGTTGCGAGACTGTGACGGAGTGAGCGTAAGGAGAGTTTGCGCCCTGATGCAACAATCCTGAACGGTTTATCAGTTCTGCTCCATCCGCCCCGATTAGGCGCCATTGCGCATGCGCATTCGTGAAATTGCAACCAGTAATATTCGCTACGGCTACTAACGTATTTATATTTTGCTTCGTTGCGAGGGCTGGTGGGTGAACCATAAACGCGTGCACCGGATTTATACCGAGGATTATTTTAAGAATGCCGGGCACGGACACGAGCCTGGCCGTCTGTTCTCGCCATGTAGGGGGCTCATCACCCGCAAGGCATCCGGCATCATCCAAACGCGTGTTTTCGTCTTCCGTGAGATCTACCCTTTTCGCGACAATTCCAAGCCGGGCGGTCCCGATGCTGCATCGAAAGGGCTGGGCAGTCCCCGGAGAAAGCCCGCATGCGGGCGACACCCCGGTGAAACTCTTGAAGTACCTGCTCCGGGGTATTTCTCCAAGGGCTGTATCTTCATTTTGCTTTCAGCGCTTGGGTTCAGTTCGAGCCTCTTCCGTTCTTAATCGTTTATCAGGCAGTTTTACTTCTCAGGCTTTACCTAACAAAACGTTCTCCAGCATAATACCGCGTTTCAATGTTCCCGAAGAGATCGTCATAGAACCGCTTTTCAAAGCCCACAATCCCAATCGCAAGGCGATATTGGCGATCTGTCCGCCAGAGAGTTCAAAACTTAGTAATATTTCCCTCGCATCCTCATGCAGGTGTAGCTTTTCGCCCAAGCAGGCGTCCCAGAGCCGCAGCCGTTCGGTTTTGCCAGGAAGGGGAAAGAAAATGCCACAATTGAAGCGCCTGGAAAAGGCGGTATCAATGTTGTCCTGCATGTTGGTGGCCATAATCACAAGGTTGGGATAATTCTCAAGCCGTTGCAGTAAGTAGGCAGTTTCCTGGTTGGCATGCCGGTCGTGGGCATCTTCAACATTGGTGCGCTTGTTGAACAGGGCGTCCGCCTCGTCAAAAAAGATAATCCATTCCTTGTTTTCGGCCATGCGGAAAAGGTGTTCCAGGTTTTTTTCCGTTTCACCGATGTATTTGGACACGATTTGTGACAGGTCGACCCGGTAAACCGGCAAACCCGTCTGTTTGCCGATAAGAGCGGCAGTGAGTGTTTTTCCAGTGCCGGGCGGGCCATAAAACAGGGCTTTGTAGCCGGGTCGCAAGTGTTTGCCGAGGCCCAGTTTTGAGTAAAGTCCTTCTGCATGGGCGGCCCAATCCAGAATGTCTTGCACCTGACGCAAAACAACGGCGGGCAAAATCAAATCCTCCCACTCCAGGGGGGTAATCAGCCTGTGAGCCGGAAAATTGGGGCCTGACGGCTCATAAGTCTTGCCTCGGATGATGTAAGAAAGCGCCTCTTCATCAACTAATAGGGCCGCACAGGTTCGGGGTTCGTCCGGCGGGCAGGGGCCAAGCCGTAAAATTCCTCTGCTGATCAGCCGGCTGTCTTCTGAAAAAAACTCGATACCCGCCAGGCGATAAAGCAGATTACTCCCGCTGAGCAGGATGAGAGCTGTCTGCATTGTGGGGATAAAGCCGTTGAACTGTCTGCCGCGAACCCCTCCAAAGTACTTTTTGCATGCCTCTTCCTGTAGCAGGCTGGAAAGGATTTCCGGTTTAATATGCGGCAGCAGTGCCAAGATAAGCACCAGACGATCCGCCCCGCTCAGTTGGTGTTGGCGCACAAACTCAGTGTACCAGGCATCTTGGGGAAGGTCTGGCACGGATTCATCCGCTTTTTCTCCCTCCTGGATACCGAGGCTGAGCAGGCAATTGCCCAGCATTCGGCCGAACCAGTCCAATTCAGCACCTAATGCTTCAGTATTCAGTGTTGCAACAGCGGCATATGTTTCGTTCATAACCAATGCACCTGTATGAGCGTTTTCATCCAGGGAGTCTGAATAATCGAAAGCACCCAGGGGAGGCTCTGCAACAATAAATCATGGGGCCGTGCCTCCACATGCAATTGCGGGCTGGTATGCCCAAAGTGCAGCACCCCGTTGCGCCGCAAAAAATCCTGCGTAAGCTTTTCCGGGCTGGTATTGCCAAGACCTTTCCAATGAATCAGCATGGCCCGCATTACCTGCTGTGCCTCGTGCCTTTCTTTTTCCGTAGGCCCAAAATTGGCCTCGGCCAGAAGAACAGGCTCAAGCGGCGGCCACCCACAAAGGATCTTGTTCAGCAACAAATCGCCCTCCACCAGCAAGGAAATCTCCGGTTCAAAAAGCAGTTGCAACAGGCACACAGCCCGGCTCCGCTCAGTTGGCGATATAAATTCCTGCTGAGAGTCAAGCAATCCGAGGCGTTGAAAAAAATGCTTCAAAAATGGTGCTGCCAGCACCAGCCCGGCATTGTTCAAAAAATATTTTCGCTGTAGCGCATCATTGTGCAATGAGGCGGCTTCAATATCGTCAAATATGACGGACTTCTGTTCGAGCACGTGCAGAGCCTGCTCAAAATTCTTCTTGGCACAACCCAGCCCCCCCAAGAGCGAACGCAAACGACGGAATATCAGCGGGGTCCCCTTTTGTTGGAGCAGCGCGAGCAGCTTTTCCCTTGTCTGCGTATGCTCCAGTAGCGCCTGAAGTTCTGACGCCCAGTCGTCCGCAAGGAGGTTTTGCGTATTCCAGGGGGCCGTGCCGCTTTCAAGATATTCTGTCAAAAGTGTGAAAAAATAGCTGAGCCTATCCGGCCTGTTTTCTGCGGCAGGCAGGCGCAGCCGTAGTTCCTCACGCAATGTTTCCTGCAAACGGGGAATGACGCCGGAAAGGGGGACACTGCCCAAATCCAGGGTGAGTGTATCAAAGGACACCATATCCGGATCTTCAGGCGGTGCGAATTCATCAAAGACATCCTGGAGCAGGTGGGGCAGAGACTCCCGAAAATGAGTCAAAACAGCGCCGCCCCGGTGTTCCGCCTCTTGGGCAGCGGTAGATAGCCCCCCCTTTGATGAGGCTCGTGCGGTACAATGCAGAAGAACGCTGCCCACCCTGTGCGTAGTTTCATGAGACATATAAGTTTTTTTCCGCCACGCGCGGCTCTGAAGTCAGATGAGCTGGCGGTGCTCCCGTGAATGATTCCTTGTCTGCGTTGTCTTCAAAAGAGTGTATGAACTGCCGTAACTTGGTGTTGAGATTGTGCATACTGGCTTCGGTACTTTTTTCCGTGCTATACAGCAGTGCATCCATCAAACGCCGTTCTTCGGGATTAATAAAAAAGACATGAGCCAAAATGTGCGCCGGTATGTGTTTTTGTATCGCCTGCTCCAGAGACGGCCGCCATGCGGGAGGCACAAGCGCCTGTTCCAGAAATACAGCCATTTCAAAGGGGCGATTTTCACCAATCGCCTCGTAGTCCACGACTTTCACCCAAGCTGGCAGTAATGCTTTGGCCCATGCTGTAGTTTTGCTGATTCTATCAAAAGGGCTTAGCGGTGCATCCGAAGCCATCGGTGAATCTTCTTCGGCCAGCGCGGCCAACCAGCCTATGCGGATGTCTTCGTCTGTGATGTGATACTGTTCGGCATACCCGGCCAGACGCATGACGTGCAGACCAATGAATTCCGCTTCCTCCAGACTACTTGCGGCTATTTTGCAGATGATGCGAAGCCGCTGTTCTGCGTCCCGAATATAACACCGGTATTCATCCTGTTCGGTCGTCGTGTTACGCTCAAGCCGAATGTCAAAAAAACGTTGGGCAGGTGCCGGACCATTGAGGGTGAAAGGCAGCAAAAGCAGGGCAAGGCGCTGCTCAAGCGGATCGTTCCCGGCATTGATTTGCAACATTTCGGCTTGTGGAGAATTTTTAAGTAGACGCCGTCCGTTCAACCACGGTAGATGCCGCAGCCAATAAGCAAGAAGTTCGAGCCGGTGTTCGGCGGTTGTGGAGGGGGGTGAACTGTCTTGGTTAGTATATTCCGGAAGAAACCAGGGCTCTTCGCCCTGCAAAGCGGCCAGGTGCAGCAGGAGGGCCTCGCACCGCCGCAGAAAATCACCCCCTTGCCGCACGGCATCACCCATGCCGCTCCGGTATGACGGGCCGTCTGTCAATACGCAAAGTAACGGGCTTTCAGTATCAGCGCATAATTCTTCCGGTTCGGGCGTGCGCGGGGCAAACAAGGCTGAAGGGTTACGCAACGGGAGCAAGGCGTCAGCTAAAAGTTGTTCAAAAAGCAACAGCCAGCCCTGGAGCTGCCGCGCCTCCGCCAGGTTTTTGCCCGTTTTTCCGTTTTCAACTGAGGCAGCATTATAGCACGCAGGTAATTGCTCATGCAGGAACGCGGGCTTGCTGGCCTCTTCGGTTATGCTCGGATACTCAGTGGTTTTAGGCTGTGGTTCCAGTGTCTCCGTTATACGCCATTGCTGCTGGCGCAATTTTTCCGTGAGGTGGCATTCTGCCAGATATGCGGCATGACGCAATTCTTCCATGTTCAGTTCTTCATAAAAACCGGCCCGACCCACCCGGATGTTCCATTTTGATATGGCAAAGGCGTCATAACCTTTCCCCAGAGACAACACCTCCTTGGTCAATACGCTTTTTCCAGCGGCGTTGCGCAAACTAAGAGCGTGGATGCCTTTTAAAACGGCATCGCGCACATTCACGTTCGCGTCTTGGAAGAAGTGGGCTAGGAATGCGTTCATTACTGAGGGGCGGATTGCGTGAGGTATGGCCCCACTTGGGCGCAGATATTCCTCAGCCGTTGTCATGAGTTCCGCAACAAGGGCAAGCAGCGCACGTGGTTCCACCGGGGACACCGCCAGTTCGAGGGTGACATCGGCCTCTAGGGGGTCCAGCCGTATTTCTTCGGCCCGCAAGACCGGACGGCACAACTGCTGCCACTGCACCAGACGGCTGTTAACCTCGCGCAGTATACGCTCTTTTTGTTCGCGGCCGCTTTGTGTCTGCGCCGTTTCAGGGGGCAGGGCAAACCCCGTTCCATCTGTTGGCAGCACTGGAGCAAAG
>NZ_JASGDK010000009.1:0-45902 GCF_047607245.1 Desulfovibrio sp. | reverse complement strand
TGCCCCGGCATATATTATCTTCGTCTTCCAGGCCTTTAATCAGCCATTTACGTGCGCCAAGGCACTGTTGCGGGCGGTCTTGCGCAAGCCGCCCGATGGCCCAGTAGCAGGAGCGGCGCAGGATGGCGTGGTCGCAAAAGTTGTCGTCGTGGCCGAGATCAATAATGTAGGAAATGAGGATGCGGTGAAAATCTTTGGCAAGGGGCTCGCTGGCTGCCAGAATTTCGCCAAAGGCGTCCGGGATGCCCCAGCCGATATTGCCGGATTCTTCATTGAGGTGCCACATGAGGCGGCGAATTATGTTTTTGGCCACTTCGGGCTGGCTTTTGGCAAGGCGGGCTGTCACCTGCCCCAGAGCCACGGCGGACCTGTGCATGGTCTGTGGGCCAAGCAGCAGGAATGAAAACAGCGGTCCTACATTTTCAAGGCCGCCTTGAGCAATTTCGTCCAGATGGCTGCGCCATTCCGGACTATTAATGCAATCCTTCAGTTTTTGTTTGGCTGAGCGCATTCGGGCCATGATCCATATCCTCCGGGGGCAGTGTTCTGGCTCCGCTTATATAGTTATAGTTTTTTTCCATTCTGGCAAGGCGGTGCGTCACATTGCGTTTATGACAGATGCCAGACCTCGCCGACGTCAGCGTAACTCCTGCCTGTTATTACCTCAAATGCCGCAAAAGAAAGTCACCCAGAAGGGCACGCTGAAGTCCAGCACCAGCGCATGTACAATGGCGATGAATATCCACTGGTTTCCGGCATAGCGTGTAATGACGGGCAGGGTTGTGTCCATTGTGGAAGCACCACCGCAACTGATGGCCGCCGTTGGGCCGATAAAACGCACCATAAGAGGTGTGAAAAGCAGCGTTATCAGTTCGCGGCTGATATTGCTGAGAAGGGCAATGGTGCCCAGTTCCGGCCCTTTGTACTGCGTGATGAAAATGGACGAGAGCGAATAATAGGCAAAGCCCGCGCCCACGGCCATGCATTCGGCGGCGCTGTATGCGAGAAAAAGGCTGACCAGGGCTGTTCCCGCAAAGGTGCCCGCCGTGGTGGCCAGGGGAAGCAACAGCACGCGTGGCCGCAGGGTGCGCAGCATCTCGCCAAGCCGTCTGTCCGACCCCATTGAAATGCCCACAAGAACCATAAGCAGCCACAGCACATAGAGCGTCATGTCATGCTCAATGAAATAATCAGGCACAAATCCCGCGCGGGCCAGTATCAGCCCTGCAATAAAAAAGCCCATAATAACGAGGCTGCCGTTCATGACCGCGCATCCTTGTTACTGGAGGCGGGCGAGGCGATGCCGCCAGAAGGCGCGTCGGCAGAAAGCAGCGTAAAGGCGGCAGGTTCCGGCGGCTGGCGGAAGAAGCGGCGGATGCAGAGCACGCAGACAAAAGACCCCGCTATGCCTGCAAGAGTCAGCACGATGGCAGTGCCGCCCAGTTCCGGCAGGGCGGCCATGAGGGCGCTGTTGCCTCCCACTGAAATGCCAAGGGCAAAAAGCAGTAGAATAATAGTTGGGGAAATGCAGCGCGCAAGCATGGCAGCCAAGGGTTTGCCGCGCAGCAGAAAGCCCACGGCAATGCCCATAAACATGAGGCCGATGGCAATAAACACAAAATCCTCCGAAACCTGAAAAACATTGACGGCAGCTTGCACCGAAAATCGCCGCAGGGCCGTGCCCGGTACCAGACATGCCTGCCTTTATGTGGCCGTGACTGAATATACGCGGGCAGATTAACGCTGAAATGCTTCACATTTCAACATTGTTGATCTGCGCAAAATGCAATTTTCGGCAAAATACTTGCGTGTTGCGACGCACTGCATTCTCATGCCGCGTTGGAGCATTAAAATTTTCTCAAGGGTAGCATGCTCCAGGCATGGCGCCACGGGCGGCCCGCTGGCAGAAGCTTCGCGGCCCGCCTGTTGGATCAAATCAGAGAATATTCATTTGAAAAAAACTGGCTTCGCAGTAGGTCATTTGGGAAGAACGTGATTTTCGCCCGGGGCATGCCCAGTCGGCTGGCGGCTTGCTAAAGTTGCTGCCGCGAACCGAACCCTTGAAAGGCTAAAATACGTTAGCGGGCGACCTGTCGCAGGGCCTGCCGCAGAAAGGCCAGCATGGAGGCATAGCGCTGATCTTCACGCTGCATATAGTCCACATCCCACAGCACCCACACCATATGCCCCTTGTAACGCGTTTGTTGCAGTGGGCGCAGGCCGGGGGGCAGCCCCAAAGCCTTCACCGCAGCCGAACCCATAACCACCACGCCGCGCGCGCCAAGGCCCGAGGCACCTGACCAGAAGGCGTCCGCATGGGGCATAAGGGCATCTTCCTGATCGGGCGTGCGGTCTTCCGGCGCGGCTGGCAGGCCAGCGGGCCAGAATGTGTGGGTTCCGGCAGGGTGCGCCAGATCCTGAAGCAGTTTTTGTAAAAAGCCCCTGCGTTCCAGACGGCCTTCGGCTTGAGGGTCGCTGAGGTCAAGGCCGAGATTCCAATACGTCCACAGGATCAGGCCGGGCCGGGTTTTTTCCAGTTGCTGACGCCAGGGGGCGGGCCAGACATGCGGCGGCAAGGGTTTCCACAGGCGGCTGTCAGACGCGGTTTCCGGCGCCGTGGCTTCAGTGCGGGGCGCAATGCCTGAAGGCGCTGTGCGGGCTGCGCCCTGAGAAGGCTGTGCGGCTCGGTGCGGCGGTCTCGCTGCCTGCCCGGCCTGTCCGGTTTGTCCGGCCGGGCCAGTTTGGCCTGCTTGCCCGGAGGCCTCGGGACGAGCGCCCTGCCTGCCAGCATAGGCTGTTGCGGTGCCTCCCGCAGCCCCGCGCACTGGCGGGCGGGCAACGCTTTCAGGCTGCGGCGCCGCAAAGGCGTCAAACCCTTGGGGCATGAGCAGGCTGGATAACCCGCGGCGCTGCCAGAGGGCGGACAGGGGGTTTACATACGCAAAAGCCACGAACATAACTCCCAGGCCACGTCGGCCTTGCTCTGGTTGGGCCAGATTTCTTCGCGCCCGTTGGCGTCCACCACAGCCATGCTGTTGGTGGGGGAACAAAAGCCGCTGTCTGCACAGTTAACAAGGTTCCCCGCCAGAAGGTCGGCCTTTTTGCGGGCAAGCTTGGCGTGGGCCAGGGGCAGCAGGGCATGCATGTCCGGTGCGGTTTCTGCGGCAAAGGCCAAAATTTTCTGGCCGGGCGCGCGTTTTTCCGCAAGGCTTTGCAAAATATCAGGGTTGGGCTGGAAGTCCAGGCTGAATCCCTGAGGGGCTTCGGCCTTTTTAAACTTGCGCCCGCCAATGGGCTTGGGCGAAAAATCCGCCACCGCAGCGGTGAACATGCCCACATCCATCTGCGCCCACAGGTTGGCGGCCACAGCATACATGTCTCTGGCGCTGACCACGTCGCGCCGGGCGATGCCCTGCGGCATGCGGGCACGGACGCCGGGGCCGCATATGGCTGTCACTTCCGCGCCGCGCAGCCATGCGCAGACGGCCAGTGCCGCGCCCATGAGGCCGCTGGAAGGGTTGGACCAGAAGCGCACGCCGTCCCAGGCTTCACGCGTGGGGCCAAGGGTGACCATAACGCGTTTTCCGGTCATGTCTTGCGGGGTCAGCGCCCGCAGGGCGGCCAGAAAAATGTCGTGCAGGGGGGCAAGCCTGCCCTCGCCTTCGTCGCCGCAGGCCGTGCCGCCGCAACCGGGCGCAACAACGCAGGCTCCCCGTTCGCGCAACAGGGCCACATTGGCCTGAGTGGCGGGGTTGGCCCACATCCGTGGATTCATGGCCGGGGCAATGACCAGGGGGCCGTCAAAGGCCAGAGCCTGTGCGGCCAGCATGTCGTTCGCGGCGCCGTGGGCAAGGCGAAAGAGCGCGTCAGCCGAGGCAGGGGCCACGACCATTGCATGGGCGTGCTGTCCCGGTTCCAGATGGGCGAAAATTTCCTGTCCCTGAGTGAACATGTCTTCGTAGACAGGTGTTGCCCCCAGAGATTCAAAGAGCATGGGAGTCACAAACCGCCGTGCTCCGGGCGTGAGTGTGGCCGAGACGTGGATGCCGATGCCGCGCCACGCCCGCAGAAGATCCGCAGCCCGGTAGCAGGCCACGGAGCCGCACACGCCGAGATGCAGCCGTTTGTGCTCAAAGCGGGTGCTGTGGTCAAAGGGCGTTTTCAGGCCGCTTTTCTGATCGTTCATAGGCTTCGCTCCTGTAGACCACCGCCGCTGCTGCTGTTGCCGCCGCCGTACGAACCGCTGCCCTGGCTCGAATGCCCGCCCTGCGGCGTGGTATTCATGCCGCCGGAATCGCTCGAGCCGCCAAGGCCGCCGGAATCGCCGCCGCCAGTGCCGCTGTTGCCCGTGTTGGCGGCATCCTGCATGGGCAGAGCCGCGCCGTCGGGCAGGCGGTCTGCAACCCAGATATTCAGTACAGTCAGCATGGTCTGGCTTTCAAAGGTCAGCACAGCCATAGTTGCGCCTCGGTCATAAACATAAACGGCGCGGGCCCCCTTGCGCAGGGCCATGCGCAATTGCCAGCCCTGACCTTGCAGGCCGGAGTACATGATCTGCGCCGCAAATCCTGTATCTACCTGCCCGCGCAGAACTTCCATTCCCTGACGTCCACCGCCGGGGCCAAAGTCCTGAAAGCCATGCGAGCCGTAGCGCTGCATGCCCGCAGGTGTAGGTACGCCAAGCAGCAGGCTTGTAGTAGTATCCGTGCCGCCAGTCAGAGGGTCGTTGGAAAAAGGATTTTCCAGCCCAATAGAGGCGCAGCCCGGCAGGGTAGCGAGAAGTGACAGTAACGCAAGGATGACAAGAGGCCGCCGCATGGCTATACTCCTTCCCTCCCTTCGTCATACCGAGGGGAGCAATCACGTCACCCTAGCCTCAACGCCCTGCGCTGACAAGAGCAGCAGGGCCGGAAAGGGCGGGAACATATAACCAAGGCTCGGAAGCCATGCATATTGAGGAAGCGGATTTTTTACTGGAAAATTATAATTTTGACCTGCCGCAAGAGCAGATAGCCCAGTTTCCCCCCGACGAACGGGGCGGTTCACGGCTTCTGGTCATGCCGCGCACCGGCGCACTGGATTTGCGCCACGAAAAATTCAGCGACTTGCCGGACTGCCTGCCCGAAGGGGCATTGTTGATAGCAAATAACTCCCGTGTCTTGCAGGCGCGTCTTTTGGGTACGCGCTCCACGGGCGGCAAGGTGGAATTTCTGTTGCTCACGCCCCTGCCCCTGGTGGTGGAACGGGCCAAGACCGACAAAAAGGGCGGCTTTTCCGCTGAGGCTGAAGGGCTTGTGCGTTCCGGCGGCAGCATTCGTGAAGGGGAATCTTTTGACTTTGGCGCGGGCATCAGCGTGACCGTGCTGGAATCCGGCCCGTTCGGGCAGCGCCGTGTGCGTCTGGCCTGGAAGGGGGATCTGGCGGCGGCCTTTGCGGCAACCGGGCATATTCCCTTGCCGCCCTATATCAAAAGGCCCGATGCCGAGGATGATCTGAGCCGCTACCAGACCGTCTATGCCCGTCAGGACAAGACAGGTTCTGTGGCCGCGCCCACGGCGGGGCTGCATTTTACCCCGCCCCTGCGGGAAAAATTGGCCGAAAGGGGCTTCCAATGGGCGGAAGTGACCCTATATGTAGGGTATGGCACCTTTAGCCCAGTGCGTAACGCCGACATCCGCAGTCACCGTATGCATCGGGAGTATGTGGAAATTCCCGAATCCACAGCCCTTGCCATCGCCGAGGCGCGCGCGCAAAAAAGGCCCGTCATCGCTGTGGGAACCACCAGCCTGCGCGCCCTTGAGGGCGTGGCAGAACTGTGCGGCCGCGTGCAGGCCTATACGGGCTGGACAGATATTTTTCTTTATCCCGGCAGGCCGTTTCGTGTGGTTGATGGTCTGGTGACCAACTTCCATCTGCCGGAATCTTCGCTGCTCATGCTGGTATCTGCCTTTGTGGGGCGCAAGCGCATGCTTGATGCTTACCAAGAGGCCATTGCCCAGGGTTACAGATTTTTTTCATATGGGGATGCCATGCTGATCCGCTGAAGCCCTTTGCCGCAGGTTGTTCGCTTTTCCGGCATGCCGGAACGGCGGCTGCCTGTGGCCGTTTTGCCTCACGGGGTTGTCCCGCCGAGGCATGACAGGGCATTGACGAGGCTTTGACGGCAAAGCTTCGCGGAACGGGCCCGTCGCCAGACTGTCCGTTTCCCTCCCCCCGCTGCGGGCAAGGCACCTCAAGGAGCATACATGTCACGAGTCGTTTTTCTGGAAGAACGCTGCAAAGGCTGCCGCCTGTGTGTGGAAGCCTGCCCCGTGCATATTCTGCGGCCTTCTGGCCGATTTAATCGTCAGGGTTACGAGGTTATGGAAATGGACGGGCGGTGCATTGGTTGCGCATCCTGTGCTATTATGTGCCCCGATGTGGCCATTCGCGTGTTCAAAGGTCCAAACAAAAAGGGAGACGAGGCATGAGTCAGGGCCAAAACTCCTCTGAACGTATTCTTATAAAAGGCAACGAAGCCGTGGCCTTTGGCGCTGTGGACGCAGGTTGCCGCTGTTACTTCGGCTACCCCATCACGCCGCAAAATGAAATTCCCGAAGTGCTTTCCTCACTGCTGCCGGAAAACGGCGGCCAGTTTGTGCAGGCCGAAAGCGAAGTGGCGGCCGTGAACATGCTGTTGGGCGCTGCTGCCTGCGGTATTCCGGCGCTCACGTCTTCTTCAAGCTGTGGCATTTCCCTTATGCAGGAAGGCATTTCCTACATGGCGGGCAGCCATATCCCCGGCGTTATGGTCAACATGCAGCGCGGCGGGCCGGGCCTTGGTGATATTGGCCCCTCACAGGGCGATTATTTTCAGGCCGTCAAAGGCGGCGGTCACGGTGACCACCGCAATCTGACGCTGGCTCCGGCCACGGCGCAGGAATGCTATGACTTCATGTTTCGCGCTTTTGCCCTGGCCTTCAAGTACGCCAACCCGGTCATGGTGCTTGGCGACGCCATTGTGGGCCAGATAAAGGAACCCGTGCGGCGTGTGGCCCCGGCTGACGCGGTATCGCCGGAAGCTCTGGCGGCCATGAGCAAGGACTGGAGGCTCGAAGGTTTTGGCAAGCGCGGCGCAGGAGCATCCCCGCGTCTGCTCAAGTCTGTGTACCTGGCTGAAGGTGCGCTGGCCGAGCGCAACCGCATGCTTATGGCAAAGCATGAGGCAATGAAAGCCGAATGCGCATGGGAATGCGTGGACGTTGAAGACGCCGAGCTTGTGGTGGTGGCCTTTGGCTCCATTGGCCGCATAGCCCGCAGCGCCATCCGCCAGTTGCGGGCCGAAGGGCACAAGATAGGCCTGTTCCGTCCCATCACGCTCTTTCCCTTTCCTGAAGAGGCCCTGCGCGCCATTGCGCCTGGCCGCCGCTTTCTGGTTATGGAACAGAATACGGGGCAGATGGTGGAAGATGTCCGGCTGGCACTCTTTGCCCAGCCCGGCATAACCGCGTCTTCCGTGCTCTGGCACGGCATCATGCCCGGCCTTTTCATCGGGGCTGACGCTTTGCGTGATCCCATGCTACAGGCCCTCAAGGAGAAATAGCCATGTCAGTTCAGCAAATAGACGCCCAATGGCTGCCGCAAGAGGGCGAAACTCTGGTTTTTGACGTAAATCCCGTGCTCAACGAGCGCCATACCCATTACTGCCCCGGCTGTCATCACGGCATCGCTCACAGGCTGGTGAGTGAGGTGCTGCACGAGCTGGGCGTGGCAGACCGCACCATTCTTGTGGCTGCTGTGGGCTGCGCCACCTTTACCTATGACTATTTCAATGTGGACGGTCTTGAGGCCCCGCACGGGCGCGCCTGCGCCGTAGCCACGGGTGTGCGCCGCGCCCGGCCCGAATCTGTGGTATTTACCTATCAGGGCGACGGCGACATGGCCGCCATCGGCATGGCCGAATCCCTGCACGCCGCCAACCGGGGTGAAAAGATCACAACTATTTTCATCAATAATACGGTGTACGGCATGACGGGCGGGCAGATGGCCCCGACCACCCTTTTGGGGCAAAAAACCACCACCACACGTCAGGGCCGCGACATCAACAATGAAGGCGGGCCCATCCGCATGGCCGAAATTATGGCCCAACTGGACGGCGTAGCCTATTCCGCGCGCTGCTCGCTGGATTCCGTCAAAAACGTGCGCGCCGCAAAAAGCGCTGTGCGCAAAGCTTTTGACGTGCAGTTGCAGGGGCTTGGTTTTGGTTTCATCGAACTGCTTTCAGGATGCCCTACCAACTGGCATCTGGACCCCATTGCTGCCAACAAACGCATTGCCGAAGCTATGATTCCTGTGTTTCCGCTGGGTGTGTACAAGGACGTAACGGCGGGGCAAACAGCCGGGGAGGCAGGCCGTGAGTAAGTACCAGGACGTTATAATCGCCGGGTTCGGCGGCCAGGGAGTCATGCTGATAGGCAACCTTCTGGCCCAGGCAGGCATGGAGCACGGCCTTGAGGTAAGCTTCATCCCTGTGTACGGCGCGGAAATGCGTGGCGGCACGGCCAACTGCACCGTGGTTATGGATGAGCACGCCATTGGCTCGCCGCTGGTGCGTGAACCTTTGTCCACCATTATTCTCAACGAACCCTCGCTGACCAAGTTTCAGCCCCGCCTGCACAAGGACGGGGTGCAGGTGGTCAATTCTTCTCTGGTGGACAAGGGGCTTCTGGACGCCGCCCTGCGCACAGTCTATATCCCGGCCAACGATATGGCGCATGAACTGGGCAATGTGAAAATGGCCAATATGGTGGCTCTGGGCGCATGGCTCAAGGCCACGGGCGGGTTGCCGCTTGCAGTAGTGCAGGAAGCGCTTAACCGCGTGATAAGCGCCCACTATGCCAAGCTTATTCCCCCCAACATAAAGGCTCTTGAAGCTGGCTATAACTTTGCCTGAGTATTCCGCGCAGAGCTGATCAACTTTGAAAATGTATATTCTTAAAGTTGATTTGCGCTAACGATACACTGCACAACAAAATCCCCGTGAATTTCACGGGGATTTTTTAGTATAAAAAACCGCCGCGCGTCCTTGTGCAGGAGGCGCGGCGGCGGGCCCGGAAAGACGGGGGCATGCATCCGGCAGATGTTGATGGCGGCAGGGGCTTAACTGCCGCCTGACGGGAGTCTGTCAGGCGTGGCGCTGCCGTCTTTCCGTGGTAGTGGTCCCGTACGGTTCTAAAGACAGTTTCAAAATAATTCTTTTGTCCAGCTGGCTGTATCAAAAGGCCATTCTTACTCTCGTCATGTACCGCAAAAGTACATTCCTTTCATAAAAAAGCCTTTTTCCTTGCCCTTGGCGCAAAACCATTTATTGAGAAACAGCCCCTAGCCCTTGGCGCTTTCCCCGGTGGTTTCTCCGGGCAGGGGGTAGGTATGGCGCTGGCCGTTAAGAACAAAGCTGTAGTTGATCTTGCTGCAAGCCTTGAGCATGTTGGCTACGGAGCAGTATTTCACCGCACCGAGTTCAAAGGCGCGCACAAATCTGTCAAGGCTTATGCTCTCGCCTTCAACAACGTACTCAACGTTGATTTCAGTGAAGATCTGGGGAATTTCTTCCCGGCGCACCGCATCTGCGGTGATATTGAAGCTTGTGTATTCAAGGCGCATCTTGTTCAAGGCGTGACCCACTTCAATACCCGTGCAGCCAGCCAGAGATATGAGCAGCATTTCCATAGGCCGCACGCCCTGATTGCTGCCGCCATAAATAGCCGAGGCATCCATGACCAGACTGTGGCCGTCTGAATCCTTGCCTTCGAAGGTCATGTTTCCTTTCCATTCCACGTGAATCTTGGGCATGATGCAATATCCTTATATCGTAGTGGTTTTTTGACGTTCTGTGCTGAATATAAGCGCAACCCAGGCGCAGAGGATGGTCAGGAAGGCTGTCATGCCCCAAAGGCCTGTCTGGTAGAACCACGAACCAGCCGCCATAAGGGCAATGCAGAGCACAATGGCAAGAACTACAGCGGCATTGCGCAATCCCTTGAGGGCGCCGGAGGGGCTTATGAAGCTCCAGCCCTTTTCCGCCAGCGAAACTATGGTCATGCCTATGATGTTGGCCGCCATAGCTACCCACACAGGATGTATCTTGAGGTAGAAGCTGTTGACGGCCCATCCGCCAAGCCAGTTCCAGACAAGACCTGCACCGCAGCCCGCGATAAGGGCGGTCAACGCGCCGCGCGGCGTTGCCACGCTCCAGAAAAGAGCCGCCACCATAGGAGCGAAGGTTGCGCCGTTGCGGGCTGTCCAGGCGAAAATATTCCACCACGCGGCCTGTTCTGAGCGCAGGTAGCCAAACAGGATCATAAGGCAGGTGAGAACCAGCAGCGAAAGGCGGGTAAGCTTGACGAGCTTGGCGTCGCTGGCGTCAGGCCAGATGGCCGAACCCACGTCACGTCCAAGGCTGGTCGCGCCGGAGAACTGGCAGGGCGCGCCCCAGCCCAGGGCGCAAGCCCAGATGCCCAGGGTAAACAGCCCAACCATCGGGGCAGGCAGGGTTTCCATAAGATACTTGGGCACGGCCACAAGGCCGCGCGCGTTGCCCGGCATGGCAATGGCTGCCGCAGCGCCCACAAGCACGCCCATAGCGATGAATATGACGTTGAAACCGCCAGCGATAAGCAGCCCCTTGCGGCCTTCGTCAGCGGTCTTGCACGAAAGGGCCATCTGAAACGCGGCCTGAGCCAGCAGCACGTTGATAAGAAAGGTGCCGAACCATGCCAGGATGGTTTGCAGGCCCACGCTGGTAAGGTTGCCGTATTTGGCGTCCTTGGTCAGCAGCTCGGTCACTGCGCCAAAGCCGGGGTTGACCCCAATGGCATAAATGGCCACGGCAAACATGATCATGAATACAAAAAAGTTGGCGGTCTGCGTCATAGCCACCGACCACATGCCGCCCGCGCTGAGAAAGACGTACATGAGCGCGGCCGTGAGAACTACGGAGAGCAGCATGTCCATGCCAGTGATGGCGTTGATGCACGAGGCGAAGGCCAGAGCCGTGGCCACCGACCACATGGGAAAGGTGATGGCCGTGATGCCCCCGGCAATGCCCTTGGCGGCCCTGCCGTACTTGTCGCCGATCAGGCCGGAAATCGTGACCATCATGCGCTTGCGGAAGGGGCCGATAAGCACCAGCGCTATAATGAGCACATGGGTCAGTTCGGCCACGCCATACCACAGGGAAGAAATGCCCGTGAGGTAGGAAAGCTCAAGAATGGCAATATAGGTAGAACCGGAAAACAGGCCCGTGATACAGAAGGCCACGGTCCAGCGGCTGAACTTTCGTCCGCCCACAAAGAAATCTTCACCAGCCTGCGCCTTTTTTTTGGCGATCTGGCTCATGACAATGAGCAAGAGCGTGTAGGCCAGGGCGAGCCCGAACATCCAAATGGCCGAAGATGACATGACTACTCCTCATATTTTTCACGAGCGTTTCAGCAGAAATACTCTGGCGTGTGCACACGGTGCGGCAATGCCCGCAACATTGGACCAGCAAGACATGCTTGCCGTGATGATGATCGTAACCCGAACTTGTTCTTGAATGGAATAATGACCGTCTTCAGGCCGCAGGGCGGCGCTCTTTTCTGATCATGGCCGTCCGGCATGTTGCCCCATGCCGGACGGTCTTATGACAACAGGACCTCTAAGCCCTCTCTGCTTCCTCCAGAGACGGATTACATCACCTCGGTCGGCTGCAGAAGTCTCTGGGGGCTCCGGGGATCCCCGAAAGCCAGATTCACGTTAGCAAACATTGTTCCAAAAAGTTTTATTAATGATTTTAGCGTGCTAAGGACCTGCGTGTGAGCGCAATATAAGGGTACTGGTGGTGTATAGTGTTTTGTGTATTCAATTATGTAGCTTGATTTATTGATGTTTTACAAAAAAGATCAGCGATGGAAAAAACAGGGCGATGGTTCAAAGACAAACCATGTGGTTTATTTTTGAACCACCGCCTTTGACGTGAAAAACAGAGCCTACAGCTAGGAACTGGCGGTTGGGAGCATTGTCTGGTGGTCTATTTTTGAACCATTATGTTGTGTTCCCGCATCTTGCGCAGCAGGGTCGCATGCGAAACGCCAAGCTCGCGGGACGCCCCCCTGATACTGGCTGCGTTACGCAGGGCGGCTTCAAGGCATTGCCGTTCAAAATGCCGCATCTGCTCACGCATGGAAGAGGTTTTGGAGGGATCAGGCTGGTCGCCTTGACGGGTAATGCTTTCCCATACCAACGCCGTATTGCCCGATGACAGGTTCGCAATGGTCAGGCGTTCCATAAAATTTGCGAGTTCGCGCACGTTGCCCGGCCAGGAATATTTAAGCAGCATTTCTTTTTCTTTTGAAGTCATGTGCAGATGGCAGGAGTATTTTTTGCCAAAGCAGGACAAAAAGTGCTGTGCCAGGGGCAAAATGTCTTCATTACGCTGGCGCAGGGGCGGCACGGCAAGGGGAATGACATTGAGGCGGTAGTAAAGATCCTCGCGAAAGGTGTTTTCGCGCACCATTTTGAGAAGATCACGGTTGGTCATGGCAATGATGCGCACGTCAAGTCTGACAGGTTTGCGCCCACCAATGCGGTAGATAACGCCTTCCTGAAGAGCGCGAAGCAGTTTGACCTGAAGGGGCAGATCCATTTCGCCCACTTCGTCCAGCATAAGTGTGCCCTCGTGGGCCACCTCCAGCATGCCCACGCGGCTGGCGTTGGCGCCGGTGAAGCTGCCTTTTTCATAACCAAACAGCTCTGCTTCCTGAAGATGCTGCGGGATGGTGCCGCAGTTGATCTGCACCAGCGGGCCGTGGCGGCGCTTGCTGTGGTTGTGGATGCTCATGGCCACAACCTCTTTGCCTGCCCCGGTTTCTCCTGTGATAAGCACTGTTGAATCCACCTCGCCCAAGCGGGCGGCTTCGTTCAGCAGGCGTTGCATGTCGGGATTGTGGGCGATGACCTTGGTGCCCTTGAGGCTGGCCTCTTGAAACGCGGCCAGTTTGCGGCGGCTGTTTTCTGCCTCTTCCTGCAAGCGCGTGATTTCCGTCATGTCCTGGGCAGACAGCACACAGCGGAAAAGCCGCTGGTTTGCGCCAAAGATTGGGGTAATGGTGAATACAACCTGCTTGCCATTGCACTCTTCCAGCAGGGTGCTGCCCGCCTTGTGCGAAGCAATGGTTTTCTTGAGCAGCCCGGTCACTGCCGTCATGGCTGGCGAGGCGGGATTTTGCATGTTGTCGCAGTCTGGCAACAGAGAGCGGATTTTATCATTGGTGTACAGGGGAATACCATCTTGGTCGAAGATGATGATTCCGTCGGTGGCGCAGTTGATGACCGCGTCCAGTTCCCTGTTATGGCAATCTACATTGCAGAAGGCGTTGTAGATTTTATGGATGAGCTCCTTCTTGGTCAGCACGCCAACCAGTTTGTCCTCATGATCGAGAACCAGCATCCTGTCTATGGGCAGGCTGCATGCCGCGCCAAAGGTTGCGTCGTTGCGGATGCTCACAAGGTCCATATCCATCACTTCGGCAATGGGGGTATCAAAGGACTTGCCTTGCCGTATGGCCTGCACAAGCCGAAAAATGGTAAGAATGCCGCGAACTCTTTTGTCCGTATCCAGAATGGGAACGCAGTTGACCCCGTGCCGCTCGTATACCGGCAGGGCATCCTTGAGCCTGTGTTCGGGCGTCAGGGTTTCCGGATTGTCGTGCATGACCTGTTCGACAAGCATGCTTTCTTCGGGCAGTGCGGGCATGGATTCTACCTGTGCTGTGGTGGCGGCGGACTGGGAAGGTCATCGGGCCGCGGCTGACCTGAATAAACCGAAGGTTGGCGGCGGTGCGCCCCACAGCCTTCAATGTGCCTGAAACGCATGTTGCCGGGTAAAAATGGGGCCGCACCTGTTCGAGGCAGGCGTGAGGCGTGCCTGCCCTGAATTTAGTGAAGCCTCAGCAAACTTGTAGCGCCTTATATTGGTTCTGTCATATTTGGATGTTAATTTCAAATTCTTTTGTGATCTATAGTTCTCATATGACAAGTGACTGTTTTTGTAATGCATTGCATGGCAGTTGATGCAAAAAATGGTATTTTAAAGAATAGACAAGATATATTTTTGATAAAAATTATATTGCATAATGTTATATTGTTAATATTGAACATTGAATAATGTTGTACGATTGCATCATGGTAGGATTATATGCAGATGCAATAAATAAAACTGTTTCTGATTATGTTGTTGCATTTTTGCAACTTGATATTGCACCTTTACATATTAGTCATATGATATTAGTTTTTTGAAATTGACAAAACTTCCCCTTTATCAAGCCTGTTCTTTTCGACAACCGTTGGTTGGCAATAGGTTGTCTCGTCATTTTTTTACACCAAGGAATGTGACGTAGTCATGAGCGCAAAAAGTAAGATAGTTTTAAGTGTTTTCGCATTTTTTTCGTTGGTTATTCTGGCCATGACGGTCAATTCGTACAGAAGCTTCAGTTCGTCATCCAACGACGCCAAAATTGAGCAGTTGGACACCATTTCACGGTCAGTGGGCAAGGCCGTTGCCGAAAAAATGGACGTGTATTTCAACATGCTTGAATTGTCAGCCAAAATGCTGGCTACCCCTGTGGGCGTGACTGGTGAAGACCAGTACGAATACCGCCGGAATGTGCTTATCCAGCTGTTGCAGCAGACAAAGCTTGTTGAAGCCTATTATTGCCTTGAAAATGGCGAAACACATAATAACAAGGGCATGATCCAGAACTTTAACGCCAAAAGTCTTGGCCGTGAATGGTATAAGCGCCTCTTTGGCGGTGAAAAGCGCGTTGTCACCACTCCTTATACCTCATCCATCGGGGCCACGGTTATGGCCGTGGGCGTGCCCATGCTGGACGGTAACAAAGTGATAGGCACGTTGTGCATCAACCTGGGGCTCACCGACATCACAACCTTTGCCAATGGTGTGCTGGATTTCAAAAACGTCTTTCTGACCCGCGCCGACGGCTACATCATGGCCAACAGCAATGAAAAGCGCATTGGCAAAAGCCTGTGGGAAGAGATTTCCGGGCTGGACAAGTATCGCAATCAGCGTTCGGACGGCAGAATATCCTTCACCCACAACAACAAGCAGTTCGAGGGCAGCCTTTACGTTATCGATGGACTGGACTGGAAGGTGTGGACCTACGAAGACGTGGACGTCATTCATCAGGATTCGGACAAGAACCTGCTGCACAGTTCCATCGCTGCGGTGGTGGCTCTGGTGCTTTCGGCCCTTATGGTAAATTTTCTTGTCTCGCGATTGATCTTCAAGCCTCTTGGCAAGTGTGTGGGCTTTGCCGCCTCAGTATCAGAAGGCAAGCTGGACGAGTCGCTGGACGTTAAAAGCAGAGATGAAGTTGGCGTGCTTGCCGATGCCCTGCGCACAATGGTGAGCAGACTCAAGGAAATGATAACCACCACAGAAGAAAAAGAAAAACTTGCCAATCAGGAAGCCGAACGTGCGCGCATGGCCGTGGCCGAGGCTGAAGAGGCCCGCAAGGAGGCCGAGCTGGCCACCCAGCGTGGCATTCTTCAGGCAGCTTCACAAATTGAGGGTGTGGTGGAGCGCATAGCCTCAAGTACCGAGGAACTGGCCGCACAGTCGGAGCAGATATCCAAATCCGCTGCAATACAGCAACAGCGCATGGCCGAAACAGCCACCAGCATGGAGCAGATGAGCGTGTCTGTAGTGGAAGTGGCGCGCAATTCAGGCGATGCCGCAACCAATGCCGTAAATACGCAGAACGAGGCCGGGCGCGGCGCGGATCTTGTGCGTCAGGTCATCACCTCGGTCAACCACGTGCAGGAGCAGAGTCTTGCAATGAAGGAAGATCTCACGGTGCTGGGGCATCAGGCCAACAGCATCGGAGCCATCATGGATGTCATCAACGACATCGCTGACCAGACCAACCTGCTGGCGCTCAATGCCGCCATTGAAGCGGCCCGCGCGGGCGATGCCGGGCGCGGTTTTGCCGTGGTTGCTGACGAGGTTCGCAAGCTGGCCGAAAAAACCATCGGCGCCACAAAGGAAGTGGGAGAGAACATTTCAGCCATTCAGGTGGCCGCACAAAAAAGCATCCGCTCTATGGACGCCGCAGTGGACGCGGTGGGCACAACCACGGGCCTGTCGCGGGATTCGGGAGCGGCGCTTGATAATATCCTCTCCTACGCCAAGGACAACGCCGATCAGGCGCAGTCCATAGCCACAGCGGCTGAAGAACAGTCGGCGGCTTCAGAACAGATTTCGCAGGCCATTGAGGAAGTTACAAGAATTACAGATGAAACCTCAAAGGGGCAGGCAGAATCCGCTCAGGCCATTCAGCAGCTCGCGGCCATGTCTGGCGATTTGCGGGCCATTGTGGATCAGCTGAAGAGGTCATAGGTCTGGCTGGAACATTTTTACTTTGAAATGTTCCAGTAACGGCCAAATATCTTTGTTGGACATAGCAAACAGGCCCGTTGCCGCACCAAGCAGGTGTGGCAACGGGCCTGTCGCATTACGGCAAGCGGATTAACTGCTCATCATGATGCAGTCAATCACTTCAATGGCAGGCTGCTCTGGCTGGAGGCAAGGCCCGGTTATGGGCGCGAAAAGAATCGGCAGCAAAGGGGCATGGCTGTGAGCAGCGGGGCCATAAGCCCAAGAACGCCCAGCACGCCATGATGGTATGTCAGAAAGGCTCCGGCGGCTCCGCCCAGCACAAAACTGCACAGCACCGTGGCGAACATGCCTCTGTCGTGCCTTTTGGCGGCGCTCTGCTCCGGCCCGTAGAACAGGGTGTTCAACAGGGAGGTCGTTACCCCGGTAATATAGGTGGTGTGCACCTTGGATGCTCCCACCGTGGCGTAAACGCCATTCTGTATGCCCAAAGCCAGGCTGAGGCAAAGGGCCAGCCCATAGCCGCGCAGGGATGCGTTCAGGTTTTCGTAAGCCAGAACGCCCATGCCCACCACAAGAATTTCAAGCCCAAGAGGCAGGGACATGCCGCGCGCGGTGCCAATGCGCCTGCGCCACAGCACTCCAGTGACAGTGCCGCTCACAAAGCCGCCCACAGCCGTGAGTATGGCCCACAATTGCGTAAAGCTGCCCTCAACAATGCTGATGCCGCTCAAGATGCTGTTGCCAGTGAGGTGCCCGCTGAAAACACCTAGCAGCACAAAAGAAGCCGCGTCTGCAAAGCCTCCGGCCAGGGCGAGGCTGGCAGCCAGAAAAAATGGCAGAAAGGATGGTGCTGCATCCTGCTTGTCGGGCATGGCGTGCTCGTTTCCGGTATAAAAAGCGCTTGCGGGCGCGCTTTGCGCAGGGCAGGCGCGCCCGCAAGGGGCTATTAGCTTTTGTGTGGTCCGGGCCTAGAGGCCTTTTTCAGCCATGAGGCAGGCAAGGTCGCAGACGCGGCAGGAATAGCCCCACTCGTTGTCGTACCATGCCACCAGCTTGACCATTTTGCCTTCCTGCACCGTTGTGTAGGAAGCTTCAAGGATGGATGAAGCTGGATTGCCCTTGAAATCCATCGAAACCAGGGGCTTGTCGTTGTATTCAAGAATGCCCTTGAGGTAGGTTTCAGAGGCATGCTTGAGCTTGCCCAGCAGGGTTTCGGTGTCGGTTTCCTTTTCCAGAATGCCGGTAAAGTCCACCACAGACACGGTGGGCGTGGGCACGCGCAGCGAATAGCCGCTGAACTTGCCCTTGAGCGCGGGTATAACCTTGGCCACGGCCTGAGCCGCGCCAGTGGACGTGGGAATGATATTGCACGCAGCGGCGCGGGCACGGCGCGGGTCTTTGTGGGCCATGTCCAGAATGCGCTGGTCGTTGGTGTAGGAATGGATGGTGGTCATGTTGCCGATCTGGATGCCAAACTCGTTTTGCAGCACCAGGGCCACAGGGGCCAGGCAGTTGGTGGTGCATGAGGCGTTGGACACGATGTGGTGCTTGGCCGGATCGTAGTCGTTATGGTTCACGCCCATAACGATGGTGATGTCTTCTTCCTTGGCCGGAGCGGTAATAATGACCTTTTTGGCTCCGTTTTCAATGTGGACGGAGCACTGGGAAGCCTTGCGGAAAATACCCGTGCTTTCCACAACGATGTCCACGCCGTAGTCGCCCCAGGTAAGCTGTTTGGGGTCGCGCTCGGCAAAGCAGTGCACTTTCCAGTCGCCAACGGTCACTTCAGTGCCGTCGATCTTGGCGTCCAGGTGGGCGCGCCCATAAACGGAATCGTATTCCAGCAGGTGAAAGTTGGTTTCAGCGTCAAACAGGTCGTTGATGGCTACCACTTCCACGCGGTCGCGATAGCTCTGGTGCAGAGCGCGAAAAACCTGTCTGCCGATGCGGCCAAAGCCGTTGATGCCTACTTTAATTTTGCTCATATGCGAAATCCTCACGAAATAGAGGGGGTGTCGTCTGGGTACCTCGCGCTGTTGCATGCGCAGGAACGTCATCTGCCGGGCACGGTTGTATGTGGAGAATCATTCTCCAACGTGGGCAGGCTGCTGACTTGCAGGGTTTGCTTGCGCTTCAACCGGCATACGCCGTTGGTTTGCGCCGAAAGCAAACAGGCCCGCCCGGTGCGCCCTAGTCTTCGTAGACCGAGTAAGCGTGCTTGGTCATCAGCTCGTAATTGTTGCGCAGTGCTTCATGCAGGCGCGCGTTTTCAATGGCCAGGGCCGAGATGGCGGCTACAGCTTCCATAAAGGTCTGCTCGTCGGCTGTGAAGTCACGTTCCTGGGCGGAGTATACGCGGATAAGGCCGATGGCCTTGCCGTCCACCATAAGCGGGGATGACAGAACGGAAACAAGGCCTTCTGCCTTGGCTGAGTCGGGATACTGAAAACGGCCATCAGCGGCGGCGTCTTTGAGGTGGATGGTCTTGCCAGCCAGAACCTCGCCGTCCATGCCGCTTCGTTTTACTTCTACCGAGCCCTTGCGCAGGTAGGTGGCGGAAAGGCCAAAGGCCGCGCTGGGCAGCAGAAAGCGGCCAGTGCTGTCCAGCAGGCGGATGGTGCTTGCCTTGCAGCCCATTGTAACAGCGGTCTGTTCCGTTATTTTATGCAGGACATCCTTGGGCTCAAGGCTGGAGTTGATAACCAGCGCAACATCTCTGAGAGCGCGAAAATAGTCTTGTGCCATGTGTGCCTCCTTGAAGAAAGCGGTGCAAAATAGTCTGCCTGTACAGTGACCAGGGGGTCACGAAGGATCATATCCGTATTGCAATATGCCAGACTATGAGTATGCGCTATTTTTCCAACCGGGGCAAATAGTGGCGGCGGCGGTCTCCAGACAGCCAAAATGGCGAATAATAAAACTTGCGGCGTCTTCTTCGGGTTTTGACCTCAGGCTTTGACCTTGCCAGAACTTTGCATGCTGACCTGCCCTTCGATTATGCCGCCTTCTTCCGTCAGCAGCACCGGGGTTTGCACATGGCCTTCCAATATGCCCGAACCATAAATCACCACACGGCGGCGGGCCGTAACTTCGCCGTTAAAGCGGCCGGAAAGCAGCAGTTCGCCCACATCAAGCGTGCCGGTGACCTGGGCGTCCTTGCCCACATTCAGCGTGCCTTCGCTGACGATTTCACCATTGTACTTGCCTTCAATGCGCACAGTGCCTTTGAAATGCAGCTTGCCTTCATAAACAGTATCGGAACCCAGGTAGGCTATTTCGTCCTTGGCCACAGTGGTCTCCCCATTGGATTTTCAATTATCCCTTGAACATGAATCGCCGCATGGACACATTGAGCACAATGCCCAGCAGCGTGAAATTGACCACGGTGGCGCTGCCGCCGTAGCTGATGAAGGGCAGTGGAATGCCCACCACTGGCATGATGCCGATGACCATGCCCATATTTATCAATATTTGCCAGAAAAAGTAGAAGAACACACCGACCACCAGCATGCTGCCAAAGCGGTCTTTGGCCTGTGCGGCGGTGGAAAATATGGAAAGCAAAAAGAGGCAGAACAGGGTCACCAGGGCCACGCAGCCCACAAAACCCCATTCTTCACCAAAGACAGCCACGGCAAAGTCCGAATGGCGTTCAGGCAAAAAGCGCAGCTGGCTTTGCGTGCCCTCTTTGAAGCCCTTTCCCCACAACTCGCCGGACCCGATGGCTATGCGCGACTGGATGATGTGGTAGCCAGTGCCGCGCGGGTCAGTGGTGGGGTCAAGAAACGTCAGGATTCGCTGGCGCTGATAGTCGTGCATGCCCACGAACCACATGAAAGCGCCCACGCAAGGTACGGCCAGAAGGCATGTTTTGAGCACATAGCCCCTGAGCCCGTGAAACAGGATCATGCCCGCCAGAATAAGCAGGATAAGCATGGTGGTGCCCAGGTCCGGCTGGGTAATGATGAGGGCGCAGGGCAGCAGACAGATAAAAAGGACGGACATGAAGTCCTTCCAGCCGAGGGGCTGGCTGTCACGCGCAAGCAGCCGGGCGGCCAGCACCAGTACTGAAAGCTTTGCCAGCTCGGAAGGTTGAATGCTCATGAAGCCCAGCGATATCCAGCGTTTGGCTCCGTAGACGGTTTTTCCCGCAATGGGCACGAGCAGTAAAAGAAGCATGGTAAGCAAAAAAAAGGGCCACGCCAGATTGCGCAACTGACGGTAGTCAAAGGTCATAGCCAGCAGCATGCAGGCCAGGCCGCACAGCCCCCAGATAATCTGCCGCTGATAGAAGCTGTTGAAGGCCAGTCCCGTCTCAACACGGGTGCCGCTGGCTGAATACAGATTGCCCACGCCTACAATATAGAGCAGGAGCATGCAGGCCAGCAGGCCCCAGTTGATGTAGCTGAGAAGACTTTTATCCATGCGGTTCTATCCGGTCAGAGCATGAGCCCTTACGGGCCATAACGCGCCTGGGCGCGTAAACAACGCCTGGCGCTGCGCAAAGCTTTGCGGCGATGCGGCGCGGTTAATCGGCCCGTTCTTCCGGGCTGGCCGGAGCCTGAACCACAGGAGCCGCCGGGGCGTTGGGGTCGGGACCAAAAAGGTGGTCGTATACTTTTCTTGCTACGGGGCCAGCCACACTGGAGCCGCCGCCGCCGTGTTCCACCATCACCACAACCACATAGGACTTGCCGTCCTTGACGCCCCAGGTGGTTATCCATGCGTGGTCACGCTGGGCATATTCCATTTCGTGGGTGCGCAGGCGGCGGTCGTTGGCGGCCATTTTGAGCTTGACCACCTGGGCTGTGCCCGTTTTGCCGCCCATATCGGCGTCCTTGCGGCCCACCACTCTGGCTGTGCCGCCACCCGCGGTTTTTCGCATGGCTTCAACCACAAAATTGAGCGTGGAGGCCTTGGCCGGTATGCGGCCTTTGACTTCGCGCTGGGCGTCGTCCAGCAGTTGCGGCTTGAGCAGTTCGCCGCCGTTGAGTATGCCTGATACGAACACGGCCATCTGCACGGGCGTGACCAAGGTATACCCCTGGCCAATGGAGACGTTGTAAGTTTCGCCTCGTACCCAGGGGCGTCCAAAGCGGCGTCGCTTCCATTCCTTGGAAGGGACTAGGCCGGATTTTTCGTGCGGCAGGTCAATGCCGGTGGGGCGTCCGAAGCCGCTAGCCTTTGCAAATTCTTCCAGCTTGTCAATGCCCATGCGCTCGCCCATCTGGTAAAAATAGACGTCGCATGAATTGATCAGGGCGTTCTGCATGTCCTGTGCGCCGTGCCCGCCACGCTTCCAGCAGCGGAATATCTGGTTGCCCAGTTTTACCTGCCCGCTGCACTGCACGGATTCGCGCGGGTTGACGCCGCGTTCCAGCAGCATGGCGGCCACCACCAGCTTCCAGACGGAGCCAGGGGGGTACACGCTCTGGATAACGCGGTTTTGCAGGGGATAACGGCTGTTGGTGCGCAAGGCGTCCCAGTCGCGCTGGGAAATACCCGCTGCAAAAAGGTTGTTGTCATAGGCTGGCGAGGTGACAAGCGCGCGCAGTTTTCCGGTGTCCGGCTCCATAACGACTACGCAGCCAGCTTCGCCGCCAAGAGCGTTCCAGGCGGCTTCCTGAAGATCTCTGTCCAGCGAAAGGCGTATTTCCTTGCCGCCGCGCGGTTCTTCACGCAAAAATTTGCCCAGCACGCGGGAGTGGGCGTCCACCTCAACGTCATAGAGGCCCTTGCGGCCACGCAGCTGTTTTTCGAGCTCCAGTTCCAGCCCCTGCTTGCCCACAAGGTCGCCCATAGCAAGGGCGCTGTCTGCCGCCATTTCCTGTTCGTTGGCTTCAGCCACATACCCCAGCACGTGCGCAAAAAGATCTTTTTCAGGGTAGCTGCGCTTGGTGCGTACCACGATTTCAAGGCCGGGCCATGCATAGATTTCTGACTCAATGCGCGCCACGAGATCAAAATCAATGTCAGTGATCATCAGGAGGGGTTCAAATGATTTGACCTTGAACCTGTCCTGCCGGAATTTGTCCCATATCTGGGGCAGGGGAATGCCTGACCATGCGCTGATCTGGGCAAGGGTGGCGGGGATGTCGGGGCAGTCTTCACGTACCAGTGAAAGGCCGTAGGCAGTGCGGTTGTCGGCGAGCACCTTGCCCTGATCGTCCATAATACGGCCGCGCGGGGCAAAAATGCGTTCGATGCGCAGGCGGTTGTTCTGCGCCTGCTGCGCAAAATCCGCCCCCCGGTGCATCTGCAAGTACCAGAAACGCACCACAAAAACGAAGAACAGCAGGCCAACCAGCACCTGCAAAAGGATGACCCCGCCGCGCGGGGGCTGATAGCCTTCACTCTCAACCTGGATTTTGAGCCAGGAGCGTATGCCTTTACGGGCGGGTTTTTCTCCCGCGCCGAGCAGACTTTTTTTAGTTTTCCGAAGCATGGCCCTTCCCGTGGCGGGTTGCCACCAGTATTTTCCAGGCAACGGGTATGAAGATTGCCTGGATCAGGCTTTTATCCAGTATGTCCTGCACATTGAAGGGCAGGTCCTGCAATGGGGCCATAAGCCAGGCAACGCCATAATACGCCGCGCCCAGACAGGCCGAAAGCAGAAAGATGAAAAGAAAGTTTTCCGCCTCAAACAGCCATCGGCCCATGCGAAAGAGCGCAATGACGGCTACATACCATACGATGACGCCGCCAAAGGTTCTTGTGCCCATTCCTTCCTGCAAAAGGATGAAGAGGGGCAGCAGCCAGAACATGTTTTTGTAGTCACGCTCTTGCAGCAGAATAATAAGGCCCACTGTCATGACGTCCAGCCCCGGAACCGCAGCCTGTATGCCCACGGCGGCAGCCAGAAAGCACAGCCACCAGATGATATTGCGCAGGGTGCTCATGAGCCGGGGCGGGGGGGCACAGGTGGCCCGTGAATTTCTTTGGGCGGCGCGCCCAGGTCGGGCGGCGGCGCTACGCCTGTGGGTTCCAGAAGCAGCACTTCTTCCAGATGGTGCAGGTCTACCAGCGGTTCAGCCTTGATGGCCATGAACTGGGTATAGTCGGAAGGGGCGACGCTGAGAACTCTGGCCACGGGTATGCCCTTGGGATATTTGCCGTCCAGGCCGGAGGTAATGAGTATTTCGCCTTCGCGTACTTTGGCTGCGCGCTGCACGAAGTTCACTTCCATCGGCTGGTCTGTGCCGTGCCCGGTGAGAATACCGGGGGCGCGGGTTTCCTGTGAGAATATGGCAATGCGGCTGCCCGGATCAGTGAGCAGCAGGGCGATGGCGCTGTGGGCGCTGGCCTTGAGCACGCGGCCCACAAGGCCGAGATGTGTTACGATGGGGGTGCCGGGGCGTCCGCCCGTACTGTAGCCGCGGCTGATCGTGATACTGTCGAGCACGGCATTGGGGCCCATACGCCCGGCCAGCACTCGCGCTCCAAGGGGCCTCCAGCTCTGGTCTACAGGCAGCTGGATGAGTGTGCGCAGGCGCTTGAGTTCGGCCATGTCTTCGCCGTTGGCCAGCAGGCGGGCCTCAAGCTCGTTGACGCGCTGCCTGAGGTCCTCATTCTCTTCACGAACGGCCACCAGGTCAAAATAGCGGTCCCACATGTCCTGACCGGAATCCTGAATGCCACGCAGAGGCTTGAGCACAGCCCCGGTCAGCTCAAGGCCAACTTCAGCCGCCAGGTCGTCAAGCGCGCGCGTGCGCTGGTTCCACGAATACATGGCCAGAAAAAGGATGAGCATGACGCCCGCAAGTATGAGAATGCGCCGCAGAGTCACAGGCAGGGGCTCCCGTTGAGCAGACCGTCTAAACACGAGAGACGCCGCGCTGGAATAGTTTCTTCCAGCGCGGCGCCGTCAGCAATCCGGCATTGAAGCTGGGTGCGCGCGTATGCCGCGCAGATTAGTCGATACACACTTCTTTAAGAATATGCAGGTTGTCCATAGCGCGGCCCGTACCCACAACCACGGTGGACAGGGGATCGTCCACTACCGTGATGGGCAGCGAGGTTTCTTCGCGCAAAAGCTGGTCCAGACCCTTCAGCAGCGCGCCGCCGCCCGTGAGGACGATGCCGCGGTCCACAATGTCTGCCGCCAGTTCGGGCGGGGTCTGTTCAAGGGCGATGCGCACGGCCTGCACTATGCTATCTACCTGTTCGGAAATGGCTTTGCGCACTTCTTCGGAGGTGATGATGATATTCTGGGGAATACCCGTCACAAGGTCGCGGCCTTTGACTTCAATCTGCTGTTCAGGATCAAGGGGGTACGCCGAGGCGATCTTGATCTTGATTTCTTCAGCGGAGGATTCACCGATCAGCATGTTATACTTGCGTTTGACGTGGGTCATGATGGCTTCGTCCATCTTGTCGCCGCCAACACGAACCGAGCGCGAGTACACAATGCCCGAAAGGGAGATGACTGCCACTTCCGTGGTGCCGCCGCCGATGTCTACCACCATGTTGGAGGTAGGTTCCTGAATGGGCAGATCCGCGCCAATGGCTGCTGCCATCGGTTCCTCGATGAGGTAAACCTCGCGGGCACCAGCGGATTGAGCCGATTCTTTCACGGCGCGCTTTTCCACCTGGGTGATGCCCGTGGGCACGCAGATCATGATGCGCGGGCGCACCAGCCGGCGGGAGTTGTGTACCTTGGCGATGAAGTGGCGCAGCATGGCCTCGGTCACTTCAAAGTCGGCGATAACGCCGTCCTTCATAGGACGGATGGCCCAGATGTTGCCGGGCGTTCTGCCGAGCATGCGCTTGGCGTCCTGGCCCACGGCGAGAACCACATTGTTACCGCGCTGGTCCTTTTTGACGGCCACCACTGACGGCTCACGCAGCACGATACCGTGTCCCTTGACGTAGACGCAGGTATTGGCCGTGCCGAGGTCGATGGCCAGGTCATTGGAAAACATGCCTAATGCGAAATCCAGAATTTTGGACATTACTCTAACTTGCCTCACTGTGCTGGTATGCGTATCTTCGTCTCAAGCGAAATTGTCCGTCAAGTTCAATAAAACAACGCCCCGCGCCCGGAGTGCGGATAAGGCGGAGGGCGGTAAAAATCGGTAACGTCAGGCTGAAAACTGTTCTGCTAAATCGGGCGTGAAGTCAAGATGGCTGGAGCGAGGTTCAAAATCTTTGTCCCCGCCGCCAGATGGCTTTTTTCGCCGTCAAGGCTTGTAAACATGCTGCGTTGGCATACTCTGGCCGTGTATTTTCGTCGTAAATACGGTACACGGGTGCAAAAAATTCCACTTGACGCGGGAGCCTCCTGCCCCAATCGCGATGGTTCGCTCTCGCGTCACGGCTGCACGTTCTGCAACGCTGCCGGATCTGGCTCCGGCCTCGGGGAACGCGGGTTTTCTCTGGCCAGCCAATGGCAGGCGTGGTTTGAAAAATACCGCGCAACCGACTCTGACAGGGCCTTTATGGCCTATCTTCAGTCCTACTCGAATACCTACGGTTCCCCAGAACGCTTGCAACATTTGCTCCAACAGGTCGCCGCCCTGCCCGGTTGCCTGGGCGTGGCCGTGGGGACGCGCCCGGACTGCCTTAGCCCGAGCAAGCTGGACTTGCTGGCCGCCTGTCAGACGGGCCTTCCCGTCAACGTGAGCTCTGAAGAACAGTATACGCAAAATGCGAACAGAGACAATGGGCATAAGCATGCCCTTGCCGAGGTGTGGCTGGAGTTGGGGTTGCAAAGTGTTCATGATGCCACGCTCCAGCGCATAAACCGTGGGCACGACGCCGCCTGTTCCGAGCGCGCCGTGCGTGAAGCCGCAGAGCGGGGACTTGCCGTATGCGGGCATCTTATGGCCGGGTTGCCCGGCGAGGATGAAAAAGATTTTCTTGAGAGTCTGGACTGGGCGCTTTCGTTGCCGCTGCGCGGGCTGAAGCTGCACAATGTTTATGTACCGCAGGGCACGGCTCTGGCCCGCCAGTATGAGGCTGGCGGCTATAGCCCCCTGGCCCGCGACGAATATGTGGACCTGCTCTGCGCAGCCTTGCCGCGCATACCTTCGGGCATCGTCATGCACCGGGTGCAGAGCGACCCGGCCCCCGGTGAACTGCTGGCTCCTGCCTGGGCTGCGGAAAAACGCGGCGTCATCACTGATCTGCGGCGTGCCCTGACCGCACGCGACCTGTGGCAGGGCAAGGCGGCGGATGTGCCGCTGGCAAGGCCGGAGTGGTATGGGGGGTAACGCTGCATATGATTTCGCGTGGTTGAACTCACTAATTGAGCATCCCTTTCCGGCACAGGCGGGAAGGGATGTTTTGTTTTCACAAGTGATTCACAGGCAGTTACGAAAAACTGGTTTCTAAAATTGCACACTTTTTTAGATATGGCTTGACGCGCGTTCATTGAATTTATAGTCTGTGTTACTTTTTTATAAAAAATAACACGAAGTGGCGTGTTGTCGGTACTGCCTTGCCGATTTTTTGAATAACCTTCTGAATTTAAAATATATCTATTGAACTTGTCCCGGTCAGTATGAGCTTTCATACTGAAAAAGTGCGCGCTACTGGTGTTACTTTTTAAAAAATAGTGCTATTGCGGGTGGGTTTGGGGACCCTCCTGCCAAAAATAAGCAACGAACAGAACAAGCCGTTCATCCATGCGAAAGGGAGGTTTCGGATGAGGAAAGTGCTTTTCATTGCAGGCATGCTGTTTGCGTGCGCTTGCATGTGGTGTCCTTCAACGCAAGCGGAAGATGCCTTGGCATCTGGGCAAGCCGCGTCACAGCAGAAGGGAGAGGAACGTAAAAGCGGTCTTACACAGGGAAGTCTGACCGCCTTTACGTTGCCAGCAATAACAGCGTACGGCGTGGCGGACCAACCCCCTTCGGTTCCCGTGCAGACCCGTTTTGGAACCCAATTCAACGTGGTGACCGAAGAGCAGATTAAAAGGCAAAACTCTCTGGATTTTTATGATGCCCTTCGCAACGTGCCCGGCGTCATGTACCAGAAGAAGAACATAATTGGCGGGCAGACGTCGCACAGTCTTTATATCCGGGGGCGCGGTGCAAGCCATCCCAGCCCTGACCTCAATATCTTTTTTGACGATGTGCCTCGCAGCGGGGTGCTTTATGGGCAGGCCCTGGCTGATGGTATTCCCGTATATGCTCTGGGCGGTATGGAGATATACAAGGCTCCGCAGCCTTCGCGCTTTGGCAGCGGTTATGGCATGATAAACTTTATTCCCAAGTATATGACTGAAGACGGGTATGAATTGCGAGTAGGTTCAGAAGCGGGCAGCTATGGAACCGTTGCGGAAAATGTAGGCATGGGGGCCAAGAAGGACAATGTCGACATCTACGCAGCGCAAAGCTGGATCAGCACCCTTGGGCACGTGGACCACAGCGCCGGGCATCAGGCCAGTTATTACGGCAATTTGGGCATTGCCTTTGGCGACAACTGGGGCATGCGGCTTATGGCAAACCGCGTGGATGCCAAAACCCAGGTTCCCAATAACCCCATAACCAACACGCGCACCACAGACCGTTATGACACGGAAACCAGCCTTGCCACGCTTTCACTGACCAATAGCTACAATAACGCCTCGGGTTATCTTAAAGGTTATTATAACAATACCTTGTTTCATATAAAAGGCGAGAACAGCGGTACAGCCATGTCTCGTCAGACCAACGATCTGTATGGCATACGCGGCCGCGAAACATTTTCCCTGTGGCAAGGAAGTGAATTTGTCGCTGGTTTTGATCTGGATATGTCGCGTCTGCAAAACTATCAGGAACAGTTTAAAACGCGTACGTCAACAAGCTGGGATTTTCCGGATCAGACGTTGTTTTCACCGTACTTTGCTGCTAGCCAGCTTTTTGGCAGCACAGAGGGTTTTCATGTAACGCCCTCAGCCGGTGTGCGCATTTACAGCAGTAATCTTTTTGCAGACCATACGGCACCGCAGGCAGGCCTTGTACTGGGATATGCCAATACCGACCTGAGTTTTAACTATTCACGCGGCGTCAACTACCCTAGTCCGGTAGTATTGCAAAACTTTCTGGCCAATAAATCCCTGCCTGGCAGTTTCGATACTAAAGACATCAAACCGGAAGTCATAGATCACTATGAAGTGGCGTTAAAGCACACTATGCCCGGAGTCTTCAGCGTCAGCGCCACATATTTTCACGATGACGGCAGAGACAGGCTGCGGGCATACATGTTTGGCCCGTCTCCCACTGCGTCATTTTTCAATTCTTCTACCGCCGAGTACAAGACCGATGGTTTTGAACTGGCTGGTTCCGTAACTCCCATCGACGGTGTTGAAGTTTTTGCGGCTGGGACGTGGATCAAAGCCTGGGCCAAAGGCGACAATGGCGAAACTACAGATGAATTGCCCTATACCCCCAGCTTTGCTTTGCAGGCAGGCTTCAAGTGGGATTTTCTGGAGCATTTTCGCTTAAGCGGCGACTATCAGCATTTGCAGGATGTCTATGCGGGCACGCTGGCCCGCACATCGGCAACAGCCAACCCGGCCAGCAATTTCACGAAGCTCAAGGAAATTGACAAACTACCTGAAATCAATGTGGTCAATCTGCGGCTGGACTACATGTTCAGCTATGACGACCTGCATCTGGAAGAAGGCAAAGTTTACGTGGCTGTGAACAACATTTTTAATACGCCCTATGCTTACGCTATGGAAAAAACGGGCGACGGCAAGGACAGGCAGCTGTATTACATGCCGGGAACCACATTTATGGTAGGTTTTGAGCTCAAGTTTTAATGCCAGTGCTGCGCCCTATGCTGACAGGCACCGGGCGCAGCATACTTTTTGGAGGACTGTATGGCTGAAAATGATGGACGCGATTTACAGCGGGGCCGCTTTTTTGATGTACACGCCTGCCAGTGGGAAGAACGAAATTACACGCCTGAAAAACTCGCTCAAGTGGATCATATGGTTGCCGGGCTGGCTCTCAGTAACGGCATGAACATCTTGGATGTTGGCTGTGGCGAGGGGGTACTACAACCATTTTTGCGCAAGCATGCGGGCAAAGACGCGCAGCTTTTTGCTCTGGACGCTTCCAAGGTCATGCTTGAAAGCGTCTCTGCTCGTTTTCCCGATGTTCAGACATTTCATGCCAAAGCCGAGTCAATGCCTCTGCCAGACGCAAGCATTGACGTTTTGATCTGCTTTTCTGCCTTTCCCCATTTCAGCGACAAGCCTGCGGCAGTCAAAGAGTTTTATCGCGTGCTGAAACACGGTGGAAGGGCCTATGTCCTGCACATTGACGGCAGGGAAAAGCTCAATGCATTGCACGACAAGCACCATGCGGTAGAGGGTGACCACTTACCCTGCCCAACGGGTATGCGAATTCTTTTTCTTGAGGCTGGTTTTGCACTTACCAATGCCGATGAAACCGCCAACCATTATTACTTCTTTGCCATAAAATAGGAGGCTGCATGCGCCGCTTGATTTTTGCCCTGCCCAGCATCCTTTTATTAAGTATTTTTACCTTCACGGCGGCCTTTGCTGCTGAACCGCTGAGGGTCGTCGCAGGCACTTCGCTGATAACTGATATTGTCAATGATCTCACAGCTGGCGACAGTGAGGTGCTTACCATCATTCAAGGCTCCAGTTGCCCCGGCCACGAAAATGCCAAAACCCAAGATTTTGTCTTTGCCGCCAAGGCTGACCTTGTGCTGATACATCCCTTCCAGCGTCACATGTTGCAGGTAACCGCCATGCTGGATGCTGTGGACAATGCCTCGCTAAAGCTCATCGTCATAAGCCCGAAGGGAAGCTGGATTATCCCTGAAATACAAAAGCAGGCAACGCTGGAGATAGCGGATGCCTTGTGTGCTGCTGCTCCGCAGAAGACAGAAGCCATTCAGCAAAGAAAGCGGCTGCGCATTGAAAAAATTGCTCAGACAGAACAAGAATGCCGGGAACACCTCAAGGCGGTGGCGGGCAAATCCGTTATTGCGGCCGCCATGCAAGCGGAATTTGTGCAATGGGCGGGCTTCAACGTGTTACGCTCGTTCAGGCGTGTTGAGGAAATAAACGCCCGCGAGTTGGCCTCCATCATGTCGGACGTGAAAGGAAAGGGCGTTTGCGGCGTCATAGACAATTATCAAAGCGGAATGGACGCCGGACTTCCGCTGGCGCTGGAATTAAATGTTCCGCATGTGGTGCTTTCCAACTTCCCCGGCTCCAGTGACGACGTGCCAGACTATTTCAGCCTGCTACAGGCTAATGTGACGCAGTTGTCCAAGCTTTAAGGGAATAAATGTGCCGGAAAATCTCGCGGTTTTGCAGAATGTGTACGTCAGCTATGAGCGTCGCCCTGTATTACACAATATCAGCTTGAGCGTAGATACGGGCGAATTCTGGACGGTGATCGGCCCCAATGGCGCGGGAAAGTCCACCTTGATCGGGCTGTTTAACGGCTTGACGCAGTACGATTCTGGTGAGGTTACTTATGCGGGCAAAGCCGTCACCCCCCAAAACGCCAGGCATGCACGCCTGAAAATAGCTCATGTTTTTCAGGCCACCGACCTTGATCCCAAAATGCCGCTTTCTGTTTTTGCTTCTGTGTTAAGCGGAACCTACGGCCGCCTGGGGCTTTTTCGCCGCCCGGGGCAAAGGGAAAAGCATCTTGCCATGCACGCGCTGGACGTTGTGGGATTGGCGGATCTGGCGTCACGGCCCATAGGCCAGCTGTCAGGCGGCGAACGCCAGCGTGTGGCCCTTGCCCGTGCCCTCGCACAGGAACCGGAAATGCTGCTGCTGGACGAACCCACAGCGGCTCTTGACTGGCGCGCCCAGAGGGACATCTGCACGACGGTGGCTGCCCTGCGGCAAGAGTTTGCCCTAACCGTCATTATGGTCACCCACGACCTCAATGCCGTGTTCAGCCTCGCACAGAAAGTAGCCATGCTGCGCGAAGGCCGCCTGCTTTGGCAGGGAAAGGTGCAAGATGCCATGCGGCCAGAGCTTTTAAGCACACTGTATGATGTGCCCATTCAGATCGCGGACTGTAACGGCAGAAAAGCCGCGCTGTTTTAGAGCTTTTTATTTCTGAAACAGTCCGCTCAAGGACGTCGCTATGGAAGACTTTTTTCACTACGCCTTTCTGCAAAGGGCGCTTCTCATGGCCCTTATCGGCGGCTGCGTCTGTGGCTCCTTGGGAGTCTTTGTGGTGCTCTGGCGCATGAGCCTTGTGGGCATGTGCGTTTCACATGCCGCATTTGCCGGGGCGCTTCTGGGGCTATGGATGGGCGTGCCGCCACTGGCAGGCGGTCTTGTGGCCAGCCTGGGGGCGGCTTCGGCTGTGGGCCCGTTGGCAGAACGGCCGGGATTCAGCCTGGATACCGCAATGGGGGTTGTCTTTGCTGTGGTGATGAGTCTGGCCATGCTGGCGCTGGGGCTCATGCCGGGGGCCAGGACCGAAGGGCTCAGCCTCATATGGGGCAGCCTGCTTTCCGTCACTGTTTTTGACTTGCAGCTTATGGCAGGAACAGGGCTATTGATTTTTCTGTTTATATTCCTGTTTTTTAAGGAAATTGAAGCTATTATAGGGCAAAGGCACGCTGCCGCGGCATCCGGCATTCCTGTACGCGGCATATACTATGCCTGCCTTGTTCTGCTGGGGCTGGGGGTGGCGTTCGCCCTCAAGGCCATTGGCGGACTGCTGATTTACGCGCTTATTGTCACGCCAGCGGCCACTGCCCTGCAACTGACCTACAGCTTAAGCTGCATGTTCTGGCTTTCTGCCTTGTTTGGCGCCATCGCATCTGTGCTGGGGCTCGGCCTTTCATTTTATCTGGCCGTGCCACCGGGCGCAGCCATCGTGCTGCTTTCCGCCGCCATACTTGTTATTGCCATGTGTCTTTCGCCCAAAAAACAAGGAGCCCGTCTTTTTCGTTAGAAAATCTTTGCACTGGCTTGTCGCTTTACCCGGCGGGCAAGCCCGCCATCGCTCAGGGGCTGACCATGCCGGGATTTGTCTGACGGCGCCAGACTCCTTTCATGCGCAAGAACTATTTTAGAGCAATTTCAAAGTGAAGTAGCTCTGGCGACTGCGGGAGCAGACACCCGCACCGCTATTTGAGCGTTCAAGCACCGAGCGAACGTGCCTTAAACATCTGCTCTAATGCTGAGCCGCTTCAGTATCAGAACGGTACGGGGTTACAATATGGCTGAACTGTCAATATTGCCTGAACAGGCGTTCGTAGTTAACCCAATAAGAATACGTGGCTTTTGGGGGGTAATCTGTTCGCTGTGCCTGCACGCTGTACTGGTGGGGGCGGGTTTGGTCTTTTGGGGCGGTACAAAAAGTCCGCAAGTGGGTGCACACCACATTGCCCTTGTGGACGCGTTTCATCTGGGAAGGGCGGCCACTCAGGAAAGTGTTTCTGCAGTTGGAGCGGCATCTGGCGTTGAACTCGCGACTGAGGTGAGGCGCGAGCCGGAAGTGGGCGGCAGGGGCCTTCCCGCAGCATCTGAAGTTGTGCGGTCTTCCATAGAAGAAAAGTCCGTGCCCGTCAGTGCAAAGAAAAGGAAAAAAGACCCGATGCCGTCTGCGCCCAAAGCGGTGCGGCCCAGTAATGAGGACAGAAACCCCTCTTCCTTTGCTGGCGGTGAGACAGGACGTGCTGGTGAAAATGTCAGCACAGCTCCACCGAGTTTGTACCCTCAAGGAGATGTTGCAGGGGACGTTTCCAGCCCACAGACGATATCTGCGGGAGGGGTTACGGCATATCAGTCTGGGGTGGTCGACAGCCCTCCATCTGTCACCAGGCGCGTTGCGCCGCAATATCCCCTCAACGCCAAACGCAAGCGCATTCAGGGGGCTGTGGTTGTGCAGATAGTGGTAGACACATCTGGTCTGCCCCATCAGTGTAAGGTGGTTTCCGCAAAGCCCGAAGGATACTTTGAAGATGCATCGCTGGAAGCAGCCAGGCGGTTGCGCTTCAAGCCGGGAAAAATTAAGGGAGTTGTGGTCAACACGGTGGTCTTGCTGCCCTTTGATTTCCAGCTACGCTAGCAAGTCTGAATTGTTAGAAGCATCGTTCATGCTCAGTTCCAAAGCGCAAGGGAATATTTGACCACACTGTGTTTTTTGTTCCTATGGGCGGAGGCGGCCTTAGGCCTGCTTCATCTCCCTGATCAGTTCCGTAAGCTTCTGGGCCTGTGCTGCAAGGTCGTTAACGGCCTTGGCGGCTTCGGCCATTGCAGCGGCGGTATGCCGCGACACGTCGTTTACCTCAACGATGCTCCGGTTAATCTCTTCACTGGCGGCAGACTGCTCTTCACTGGCGGTGGCAATGGCGTTGACCTGGTCCGCCGTGGCCTCCACGGTGGTTACAATCTCCCGCAGGGCTTCGCCGGATTCTCCCGCCAGTTGCGTGGCTTCGCCAATGGTGCGAACGGCGTTTTCCACGCCTGCCATGCTCTGCTGCGTGCTCTGCTGGATGGCATTGATGGCCTGGGCCACGTCTTTGGTTGAGCTCATAGTTTTTTCGGCCAGCTTGCGCACCTCATCTGCCACAACAGCGAAGCCGCGTCCGGCGTCGCCTGCCCGTGCGGCTTCAATGGCCGCATTGAGCGCCAGCAGGTTGGTCTGATCCGCGATGTCCGAAATGACGTTCATGATATTGCCGATAGCCTGAGCGTGTTCGCCAAGGCGGTTCATGTCATCCTTCAGCGCCAGAGAGTGCGTCTGCACCTGGGCGATGCTGCGTACGGCATCCTGAACGACATTGGCTCCTGCCAGCGCCTTGTCGCGCGTTTCTGTGGAAGCGCCCGACGCCATGCCGGCGTTTCTGGCTACTTCCTGCACGGTGGCGTTCATCTGGTTCATAGCCGTGGCCGCTTCAGCAAGGCGCAGGGATGAGTCGGAAGCGCCACGGTCAGACTGTTCAATCTGGGAAGAAAGCTCGGTTGAAGCGGAAGAAATAATTTCAGCAATACCTTCAAGCTGCCCGGCTGCGGCAAGCATGCCGTCTTTACGGGCGGTTTCAGCCCGGTTTTGGGCTTCTTCAGCCCTGCCTTGCGCAACCTTGGCCTGTTCAAGAGCATCTGCCGCTTCACGTGTTTTTTGCGCGGCTTCGTCTACGCGGGTTTGCAGGTTGGCGATCATGATACCCAAAGAATTATGCAGGGCGCGAATTTCCAGCGGGCTTGAACGCTGTATGCCTGTCAAATGGTCCAGACGGCCAGCGGCCACTTCTCCCGCTTCAGCGGTAAGCTGAAGCAAGGGCGGGCAGATGAGCCGGGTGACTCCCCAGGAGATGGCAAGAATAACGGCAAGTATGCCTGCGGCAAGGCCAAGCTGGATGCGCCCGTAATGGTCAAGGCTGTCGGTTATCAACCCGTTGATGCGAGCGCGTTCCTTGTCAATGCCGTCAATGTACACTCCTGTGCCAATCACGACATCCGTGCCGGGAATAAGCTGGGCATAACTCAGCTTGGGCTGTATGCCCGCGCCCGGTTTGTCAAAGCGGTAGAGAACGAAACCTCCGCCCTTTTTTGCGGTCTCGATAAGCTCACGGACAAAGTATGCGCCGTCCGAATCCTTCAGATCCATGCAGTTTTGCCCATTCTGAGATTTGTTAACGGGTACGTTGATGCGGGTGCCGTCAATTTTGTAGGTAAAAAGATAGCCTTCGCCACCAGGGAAAAAGCGTTGAAAGTCCGTCAGCTTTTCTATCAGGGCGTATTTTTCTTCAGGATTGCTTATGCCGGAGAGGCTGTGCCCGAGCGTCTGGGCAGCCAGCTCAACCGTGTGCTTGAGCCCGTATTCATATTTCGATTTTAACGTATCGGATACCTGTGGCAGGGTTACATCATCGAGCACCAATTTTGATATATAGGCATTGGTAAAAAACAGCGCGCCCATGCCCAGCGTGAAGATACAGCAAAGCGTGATGAGCCACATTTTTACATTCATTTACTACCTCGTTGGGATGCTGTGCTGCATTGTCGGGAAAAATATCATGTCGTTACGCACGTTAAAAAAATGAGTGGTGTGTCTGCATTCGATAGCTGCGTCTGTTTTTTAACAATGATGCCATAAAATTATGCGGGAAGATGAAAGGGCGATTTATTTAACAGCTTGATATTACACTTGTTTACGTATGCATATTTACGATAATTGTTACAGACTGGCTTGTATCAAGTCAATTTATATTTGAAAAAAATGTGCAATGCACAGAAGAAGTTTTGCCGGTATGACAGAGACGCTGTTTATATCATACCATAATAATAAGTTAAAATAGTTGCTGCACTTCCGCCAGCAGTTACTGTTGAACAGAAAAGTGAATCAACACTCCTAAGAATGGCAAAACATACAATAACAAAGGCGTTATTGTATGTTTTCAGATGGCGCAGGGCAGATTTATGATGGGCAGGCTTACGCAGGGCCGGACTGGCAGAAAAGGCTTTGGACGGAGAGGGCAGAGCCGTTGTCCACAAAAAGCCTTTCATAGCGTTCAGTTATAGGTGGTTCACAATAAACTGGATTGTTGTTTGCTTTCGGCAAGAAGAATACTGTTGTGGGCGGCATACTATTTTTTGCCATAACAGCAAGCGGCCCTTTTTTCCGGTCGCGTACGCAGGGTACGCTTCCGGCATGAAAAGGGCCGCTTTTTGCTTCTAGCAAAATCTGCAAGTGGAAAGGCGCTTGTGGCGCCATTGGCTGGGTTGTTTCTAAATAATTCTTTTGTCCACCTGTCTGCGTCAAAAGGCCGTTTTTACGCCAGTCGTGTACCGTGAGAGTACACTTCTTCCGTAAAAAAGGCCTTTTTCCTTGTTCTTGGCGCAAAATTATTTAGAAACAGCACCTAGTCCAGGTTCAGAATAACCGAGAAGGATTTGAAGAGTACGGTGGCCTTTTGTCCGGCCTTGAGCGTAGATGACGAGTCCAATCCACAGCTCTGGATAGCGCATACAAGGCTGCCTTCGGGCAGAGCCACGACCACCTCGGCCACCATCTGGTCTTCGCGAACGCGCTCAACCACGCCCAGAAAGCAGTTTTCTGCCGGGGGCGAAGAGTTTTTTGGCAGTTCGCCCGGCGTAACAAGTACCCAGGGGGCCTTGACGCTGGCGTTCACCAGTTTGCCCTCAGCCAGGGCCAAAGTGCGACAGCTTTCATCCGTAATGAGGGAAACTATGCGCAGGCCCCCGGCTGTGCGCAGCACAACTTCCACCAGAATGCCGGTTTGCCGCAATGTGGTGATGCGCCCCTGAAAGACATTTCGCGCGCTGGTTTTCATTGGGCGCTCCCTTTGCAGTTGTTCTCGCAGAAGGCGCCGCGCCTCCTGCGGATCGCAGCGCACAATGCCGCTTTGTCCCGGCGCGGCGCGGCGCCCTAAAAAAATATCCACAACAGGCAGCGGCAGCCCCTGACGGCCAAGTTCAAGGGCGCGGCTGTGGCGCAGCGACCGCGCGCTCAAAAGCCCTTTGGGCAACCCGCAAGCCGCGCCGCACTGTTGCAGGCAGCGGCGCACATAGCTTGCATCGCAGCGCATAAGTTCCTGACTTTCAGGAAAAAGAGCCGGGTCTTCCAGCACGCGGCGCAAACGGCGGCTTACTGTCAGGGGCAGGGGAACTTCGCGCCCTTTGCTGCCATCGTTGGCAGGCACGTGTATAATGCCTTCCTGAAGATCCATGTGGGAGGGCTTGAGGCTGAAAATTTCCACAAGGCGCAGGGCGGCATAACGCAGCAGCATAAAAATGAGCCACATGCGCAGGCGCGGGCGTTTTTCACGCGGGCCCCGGGCCACGCTGGCTTTTTCCCATAACCAGGATTCCACTGCCAGCAACTCGCGCGGGCTTATGCGGCCCGTGTCCTGCAACAGGGCGGCGGAATCACGGCGCATAAGGCGCTGGCGAAGCCATGCCCGGTCTGCGGAAGAGAGGGTGCGCAGCAGCGCGGCCATTTCCTCACGGTTCTTGTTTTTTTCCATGCCGCATCCTGTCATTTTTTGTGTCTTATATCTACAAAGCGGGTATATTGTACAGTGTTCACGCTTTTGAATATAACCGGGACCTCCTTGCCCCCCCGTGCTGCTTCTGTATGACTAAATCAAAATTACCGCGCTGCGGCGCCAGGGAGAAGCCCATGAAAAAACCGTTCTTTTCACGCATTTTTCTTGCTTTGGCTTGTGTAGGATTGATGAGCCTGCCTGCCCAGGCAGCTGAGATGACTGTTTCAGGCGCTGCAAGCCTTACCAATGCTTTCACCGAGCTGAAAGGTATGTTTGAAAAGCAGCACCCTGACCTCAAAGTCAATGTGAACTTTGCCGCTTCCAACCCTCTGCTCAAGCAAATTCAGGAAGGCGCGCCTGTTGACGTGTTCGCTTCCGCCGACCAGGCGACGATGGACAAGGCCGTGGCCGCCAAGGTTGTGGACCCTGCCACGCGTATGAACTTTGCTGAAAATGACCTGGTGCTCATCGTACCGGCAGGCACCAAAAAACCTGCCAGCCTTGATGATCTCAAGAAGTTCAAAAAGGTCGCCATCGGCAATCCCGACTCTGTGCCCGTAGGCCGTTACACCAAGGACGCCCTTACCCACGCCAAACTGTGGGAAGCCGTGCAGCCTGCTCTTATTCAGGGCAACAGCGTGCGTCAGGTGCTGGATTACGTCGCCCGGGGCGAAGTGGACGCTGGCTTTGTTTATGCCACCGACGCCAAGCAGATGGCCGACAAGGTGGATGTAGTTATGGTTGTGGGCGGCCACGATCCCGTGACGTACCCCATTGCCGTGGCCCTTACGGGCACCAACCCCAAGATGGGGCAGGCGTTTCTGAATTTTGTGCTTTCACCGGAAGGCCAGGCTGTATTGGCCAAGTACGGCTTCTCCAAGCCGTAAGGCATTGAGCCGGATGCCCTGCCTTTGATTCTGAACGGATTTTGGCGGGGCATTTCATCAAAAGGCAGCTTTACAGCCAGAATCTCATGAGCAGTTGGCCCAGCCGCGCCGGGCGTTAAGCGTCTGGCGCGGCTTTGATTTCTGCAAAATTTGAGGGCTGTTGCACAAATTGATGGCGGATCCGGGCGGTTGCTGCGGCCTGGAATTTGCAAGATTTCCTATGACGGGCATTGTGCAGGCAGCGTTGCAAATCATGTTGGCAACGTCTTGCAGACAGGGGCTGCTTTTCCAGCCTGCCGCGCCTGAACGGTTTTGACGCTGTGCGGCGCAGGCGGCGTTGGGCCTGCTGGCAGATCAGCCGGAGCACGTAAAGAGGCCCGGCCTGAAAGGGTTGGTGGGCAGTAGTAGTGGAGGGGTGTTTTTCCAATGGATTTTGACGGCATTTCTATCTGGAGCCCGCTGGAGCTTTCACTCCGCGTGGCGGGAACAGCCACACTGGTGTCCTTTGTGGCGGCCACGCTTATGGCGTGGGGGCTGGCCCGAAAAAAAGGCCCCATGCCCGCCTTGCTGGACGCCCTGTGTACCCTGCCTCTGGTTTTGCCGCCCACCGTGCTTGGTTATTACCTTATCCTGCTGGTAGGCAGGCGTGGTCTTTTTGGCCACTGGCTGGCTGAACTGGGCATCAACCTTATATTTTCGTGGAAGGGTGCGGTGGTGGCGGCCACTGTGGTAGTGTTTCCGCTTATCTACAAATCCGCCAGAGCCGCGCTGGAACAGGTGGATTCGCACCTGGAAGACGCCGCCAGAACCCTTGGCGCTTCAGAGTGGCGCGTGTTCATCAGCGTATCTCTGCCACTGGCCTGGAAGGGGATTTTTGCCGGGCTTATGCTGGCTTTTGCGCGGGGGATGGGCGAATTTGGCGCTACCCTCATGATTGCGGGCAATATTCCCGGCAAAACCCAGACGCTGGCTTTGGCAATTTATGACGCTTTTCAGGCAGGCAACGATGCGCAGGCCACATGGCTTGTTCTTGTCACTTCACTGGCCTGTGTGGGGCTGCTCATGGCGGCGGAACTGCTGTTGAAATTGAAAAGGCGGCGGCGATGATTTCCCTGCGCTTATACAAAAGCTTCAAAAATGCGGCAGTGCCCTTCAGTCTGGATGTGAACTATGAAATCGGCGGAGAGCACAAAAATGTCGTGCTTTTCGGCCCTTCCGGTTCAGGTAAAAGCCTGACCATGCAGTGTCTTGCCGGGCTTGTGCGGCCAGATTCCGGCCATATCCGCCTTGACGGGCGCACGCTCTATGACGGCGGCAGCAATGTTTTTGTGCCCGCCCAGCGCCGCAAAATAGGCTATATGTTTCAGGATTACGCTCTTTTTCCGCACCTGACACTGTTGCAGAATGTGGCTTACAGCGGCACTGGCCTGTGGCCCTGGCGCGTGTGCGCGACCCAGCAGCAGCGTGCGCAGAGTGTGCTTGAGCGGTTCGGCATCGGACATTTGGCCCGCAGTCTGCCCTCACAGCTTTCCGGCGGGCAGCGGCAGCGCGCTGCTTTGGCCCGGGCGATCAACGCTGACCCGGAGCTTTTATTGCTGGACGAGCCTTTTTCGGCTCTTGATCCGCTGCTGCGCGAGCGTTTGCGCGAAGAACTGCTGGAGCTTATGGCTGACCTTACCATCCCGGCGGTCATCATTACGCATGACCCTGGCGATGTGGACGCCTTTGCTGGCAGCCTCATCCTGTACGACCACGGGCACGCCCGCATGGTGCCGAACTACGCCGATCTTCGGCGAGATTTCGACAGCCCTGGCTGCTGCCTGCGCCATTTGCAGGAACAGGGGCACGGAGCAGAGACTTGCCAGGGGCGTGTTCATTAGGGAAACGCTGATTTGTTCCGTTTGGCTGCGTTGCTTTACATTTTTTGAAACAGTCGAGGACGTAAGAGTCCACTCCCGCTTCAAAAAAAGATCGCGCTTGCCAAGCGAAATAACTGCGAGTTTTTCAGAAGGCTCTTTAATCAGTACTTCCTTAGGATCAGCCCTGACAGAAAGATGCGCCTTCACGGGCGCAGCAGCGCACAGCCAACGCGACTCCGGCTGTGCGCTGTTTTTTTGGTTTTTACAAAAAACAATGCGTTGTGATGCAGAATTTTGGAACTTTGGGCTTGTTTCGGTTTGTCAGCTTGTGGTTTTTTGCAGTATTTATATTGAAACAATTTTGTATCATCACGAAATTGGATTGCAGCCTTTTTGCGGTCATTCTGCCGGACAAGTTTGAAAAATGGGCCTGATTTGCAAGTTTTTCAAATCCCTTCATGCAACGGCCTGACAGTACATTTTTGTATCAAATCAGTACTATAATGTTGTTTGACAGTTTTTCCATTAAAGATATTCTGCGTGATGAAAAAAATCTTATTTTCCGGGTGGATGGGACTTGCCTTCACGGGCTGTTCCTGTTTTTCTTTCAGGTACGCCATGTGGTTATTGCCGTGAATGGCGCCCAAATCGGAAAACATACGTGAGCTATGAAAGAAATCGACGCTGAAACAATATCGCAGGCTGTGGCTCGCCTAGCAGTGCAGGCATGTTGCCAATTACCAGACGATGTTCTGGAGGCACTGGCCCGTGCTGGCAAGGAAGAGGCTTCGCCTACGGGGCGGGCCATTCTGGAACAGTTGATAGACAATGCCGCTCTGGCCCGGGCAGAGAATATGCCCATATGTCAGGACACGGGGCTGGCGGTGATTTTTGCGCATGTGGGGCAGGACGTGCGCATTGTGGGCGGAGATTTTGAATCAGCCATTCATGAAGGTGTGCGGCGCGGTTATACGCAAGGGTACTTGCGCAAATCGTGCGTAGCAGAGCCCCTTTTCGAGCGTAAAAATACTGGCGACAACACTCCTGCCGTTATTCATACCAAAATTGTTCCGGGCGACACCTTGCGCCTGCGGCTGGCCCCCAAGGGAGCCGGGTCGGAAAACAAGAGTCTGCTCAAAATGCTTGTGCCTGCCGACGGGCTGGAAGGCGTGCGCCGCGTTGTGCTGGAGGCCGTGCGCATTGCCGGGCCCAGCGCCTGTCCGCCCCTGGTGGTTGGCGTGGGTATTGGCGGTACGATGGAAGTGGCCGCTCTTTGCGCCAAGCGCGCCGCCGCGCGCGATATTGAAAGCCACAATGCCGACCCCCGTTATGCGGCCCTGGAAGAAGATCTGCTAGATATGGTCAACAAAACAGGCATTGGCCCGCAGGGGTTCGGCGGGCTTGTGACCGCGCTCAAGGTGCATGTGGAGTGGGCTCCCACTCACATAGCCTCCCTGCCCGTGGCTGTGAACATCAATTGCCATGCGGCGCGCCACGCCGAAGTGGAACTGTAGGAGACCGTTATGGCTGATCAGGATATCAAGCGCATCACGGCTCCCTTTGACGACACCACCGCCCGGTCTTTGCGCGCAGGCGACAGGGTGCTCATCAGCGGCACATTGCTGGCCGCACGCGATGCGGCGCACAAGCGTATGGTAGAGAGTCTGGAAAAGGGCGAAGCGCTGCCCGTGGATCTCAGAGGTGCGGTCGTGTACTACGTGGGGCCAAGCCCTGCGCGCCCCGGTCAGATTATTGGAGCAGCCGGGCCCACAACGTCGGGCCGTATGGACGCCTATACCCCGCAACTCTTGCAGCAAGGCCTCAAAGGCATGATCGGCAAGGGTTACCGCAGTGCGGAGGTGGGGGAAGCCCTGCGGCGCTATGAAGCCCCGTATCTTGCAGCCATTGGCGGGGCCGGAGCGCTGGTGGCCCGCAGCATCAAAAAATATACGGTGCTGGCCTATGCGGATCTGGGCCCGGAGGCGCTGGCTGCTCTGGAAGTTGAGGACTTTCCTGCCATTGTGGTTATGGATGTGGAAGGCGGTAATTATTATGAAATGGGTCAGCAACCCTTTAATCGTCTGTAACAGTGAAGTTTGCTGGCCGCATTTTCTGTCGCGCTTTTGAAAAGCTCTCAAGACGCCAGATTTGCGCTTATAAATGTCTGCAAATGTTTGAGTGATGAATGATCTGATAAATTTTGTACTTAGGCATGTTTAGCTGTAGAAAGCTGCTTACAAAAGTTTGTAAGCGATAAGTACACGTGTATATGGCGTTGCTGGTTGATTGATCGAACCGGGTGAACTTCAAGGCAGCCAGCAGTGCGGTTTTTTGCTGATTTGAACTGCTGCTGTAATTGACAAGCAAGAGATTTTTGGCGGGTTACGGCAAGGAAATTCTGCCGCTGATTTTCGGTCTATAACGTAAATTGAGTCGCAACGTACTGAAAAGTAATGAAGTTGCTATGCAGGGAAAAGTAATGTTCAAAAAACATGCTGCAAATTTTTTGCAAGCATGGACATAGGAGTTTTCTCGTGGTATCAATTGTATATATTATGACAACACCGCCTTTGCTGATAGGCGATATATAATCGACTTTTTTAGAGGGATTTTTGCGGTCAATGACAGATGCACATGTTTTAAAAAAACATCTTTTAATCTGGTAACGAGTTTTTTTGCATCTCCAGGGGCCGCAGCTAAAGCCGTATGACGGGTTCAGATTGCTACATATGTGATGTTTTGTGTTCGTAGGCAGTTTTTTATATGGGCAGGACAGCTCATATACTGAGAATGTCGGCCACGGGTACTGCGCTATCCGGGCAGGAGGACGTTGTGGTCAGTTTTGACAGGCCCGTGTGGGCGGAAATAAGTCTTTCGGCGCTGCGTCACAACATGCGCCAGATACGGTCGCTTCTTAAGCCTGGTGTAGTCTTTTGCCCCATTATCAAGGCAGACGGCTACGGGCACGGGGCCATCCCCCTCGCGCATGAAGCCGCAGCGCTGGGCGCAGGCTATCTTGGCGTGGCCATTCTTGACGAGGCTGCAGCATTACGGGCGGGGGGCATTACCCTGCCCATTCTCATACTTGGCTATACGCCGCCCCAGGCTGCCCCCTTTGTGGTCAGCAACCACATTACCCAGACCATTTTCAGCAAGGAACAGGCAGAGGCACTGTCTGCCGCTGCGGTGAATCTTGGCATGTCCGTCAAGGTGCATGTCAAGGTCGACACGGGCATGACCAGAATTGGCGTGCGCCCGGAAGAGGCTGCGGCTTTCTGCTCGTATGTTGCCAGCCTGAAAAATATCGTGCTTGAGGGCATGTTCACCCACTTTGCCAGTTCGGACAGCGCCGACCGCTCATACTGCCTCAAGCAGTTTGAGCGTTTTCAGGCCGCCGTGGCGGCGGTTGAGGCATCGGGCATACGCCTTGCCATCAGGCATTGCGCCAACAGCGCCGCCATACTCTCTATGCCGGAAGCCCAGATGGACATGGTGCGGGCAGGCATAATCCTTTATGGATTGAAGCCCTCTGACGAATGCCCCATTCCCATTGAACTGCGCCCTGCCATGCAGCTCAAGGCGCGTCTGGCCATGGTCAAACAGGTTCCGCCCGGCGTGGGCGTGAGTTATGGCAGCATTTTTCATACGCAAAAAGAAAGCACTCTTGCTACCATACCCATTGGCTATGCAGACGGGTACACACGTATGCTCAGCAAAAAGGCCGAAGTGCTTGTGCGTGGAGAGCGCGCGCCAGTGGTGGGGCGCATTTGCATGGACCAGTGCATGGCCGATGTGACCCACATACCCCAGGCCGCTGTAGGTGATGAGGTGCTGCTTTTCGGCGGCGCGGAACTGCCAGCCGATGAAATTGCCGCCCATCTGGGCACCATTAACTATGAAATCGTGTGTATGGTGGGCAAGCGTGTGCCCAGAGTGTATGTAGAATGAGCCATTTGCCATTCGCATATCGTCTATTTGCAATGTCTTGTTATTGAAAAGAATGCAGTAGTGTCCCGTGGTCAGGAGATTCAGGTCATATGCGGATGACCGGATCCCGCCCGAGATAAATACAACACACTCAAGAGGAAAAGGAGGCTCCCCCCACTCACAAAACCTCGTTGTCTAAGGACTAGCATTCAAATTCGTTCAAGGTTTTGCAAGGAGACCATATGTCGAGCGAAAATAAAGGTGTAACTGGCGAAAATCTGACCCGAGGGTTGGAATCAAGGCACATTCAGCTTATCGCCATCGGCGGAGCTATCGGCGTTGGCCTGTTCCTGGGATCGAGCACGGCCATCAGAACCGCTGGCCCAGGGCTGCTGTTGTCCTATCTTATCGGCGCGGCTGTCATCTTTTTTGTCATGCGCGCCCTGGGTGAAGTGGCTGTTGCCTATCCTGTGTCCGGTTCGTTCAGCGCCTACGCAAACATGTTTATGGGCCCGCGTATGGGCTATATAACTGGCTGGACCTACTGGTTTATGTGGATCATCACCGGCATGGCCGAAATTACCGCTGTGGGTGTGTACTGCACCTTCTGGTGGCCAGATTTGCCACAGTGGATTCCGGCATTGCTGTCACTGGTGGCGATGACAACCGTCAACCTTATTTCCGTAAAGCTTTTTGGTGAATTTGAGTTCTGGTTCGCCCTCATCAAGGTTGTTGTCATCATTGCAATGATAGCCATCGGTCTTGGCATCATCCTGTTTGGCTTCGGCCACGGCGGCATACCCACTGGCATCAGCAATCTGTATGCTCTTGAGGGCGGCTTCCTGCCCAATGGCATGACTGGCGTATTTATGGCCCTTTCAATGGTCATGTTTGCCTTTCTTGGCATTGAGCTCATCGGAGTAACAGCCGGTGAAGCCTGCAACCCCGAACAGTCCATTCCTTCAGCCATCAACAAGGTGCTGTGGCGTATCCTTGTTTTCTACATCGGCGCACTGTTCGTTATCATGAGTATCTTCCCCTGGAATGAAATCGGCGTGCAAGGCAGTCCCTTTGTGCTGACCTTCAAAAATATCGGCATCGCCGCAGCAGCAGGCATCATCAACTTCGTGGTGGCCACCGCCGCGTTGTCTTCTTGCAACAGCGGCATCTACAGCAACGGACGCATGCTTTACAACCTGGCTCTGCAAAAACGTGCTCCCCAGTACTTTGGGCAGACCAGCAAGGCCAACGTGCCCGCGCGCGGCATTCTGGTGTCATCGTGCATCATGCTTATCGGCGTGTTCCTGAACTACATTGTGCCTGAACAAGTCTTTATCATCGTAACCAGTATCGCCACGTTCGCAGCCTTGTGGATATGGGCAACCATTATCATCGTGCAGATGAAATCCCGTTCTGGCAAGACGCCGGAAGAAATAGCCAGCACTGCGTACAAGATGCCCTGGTACCCCTATTCCAACTATTTTGCCCTGGCTGGTCTCGCTTTCGTGTGCGTTGTCCTTACCATCGGCGAATCCACACGCATAGCAATGATAGTTGGGCCGCTCTGGATCATAGGCATCAACATTGTTTACAACCTGCTTGGCTGGAACAAAAAAGACAGCCAGAGCGCATAACACTTCCAGTACAGTGTGGCGACAACCTCGCATAGGGCGCTGGCTGCCGCACAAACGATAAAGCAAGAGTACCTAAAGTCTCAAGGAGTCCTATAATGAAGTTTCAGGGAATGACCATCGGTGTGCCGACAGAAATCATGCACGGCGAACGCCGCGTGTCTTCAACTCCTGACACCGTCAAGAAGATGGTTGGCGAAGGCGCGACGGT
>NZ_JASGDK010000008.1:0-51015 GCF_047607245.1 Desulfovibrio sp. | reverse complement strand
GCTCAATGCCGCCATTGAGGCAGCCCGCGCTGGAGAAGCCGGACGCGGTTTTGCCGTAGTTGCTGACGAAGTTCGCAAGCTGGCCGAAAAAACAATGGGTGCGACCAAGGAAGTGGAAGAGGCCGTTCACGCCATCCAGGAAGAAACAAGCCGTAACGTGCTCACCGTGGACAAAGCCGCCCAGCTGAGCGTGGACGGCGCAGCGCAGGCTTCACGCGCGGGCACCTTCATGCACGATATTCTTCAGTCAATGAATGAAACGGCCGAACACCTTCAACTGGTGGCCAGAGCCGCTGAAGAGCAGTCGCAAAACAGCACAGGCACCAACGGCGCTCTTGATGAAATACGCCGGATAGCTGAACAGACCGCCAGCAATATGGAAACCTTCACCGCTGCCCTGCTCAGCTTCCAGAGCGGCATGGAAGAGCTGGACATGATTGTCAATGCTCTGGTTTCCGGCGACTATGAGCAGGCAACCTCCGACAAGTTCGTGCAGTGGACGCCAAAACTCGACCTGCATGTGACAATGGTCGACAAGCAGCACAGGCTGCTGGTTGACTACATCAACGAGCTGTACACAGCTATGGCCCACAACCGCACCACTGATGAACTGCAAGCCATCCTGCATAAATTGCGCGACTATACGGCCACGCACTTTGCGGATGAGGAGAGACTGTTCACCTCCACATCTTATCTGGGCGCTGCAGAGCACGTAAAAATCCACAGAAAGTTCGTGGCCAAACTGGACGAGGTTGAAGAGCAGCTCAAGTCCGGCACCGCCACTGTGAGCATGGATCTGCTGACCTTCCTCAAAGACTGGCTTGTGCAGCATATCATGGGCACTGACCCCACCTATGTTCCCTATCTCAGAAAAGAAGATCTGGAACACGAGCAGAACCACTAACACATTTATCTATGTAACAGATAATGATTTTCGTGCCGCCTGAATGTGCCGCGCGCTACAGAAATCACTTTTCCACCAGAATCCCTTTGGAATATCTTATATTTCAAAGGGATTCTGCATTAACACCTTTTCACTTTGAAGGTGTTGTGTAGCGGCGGAAAGTCCACCAATGTCAGCGGTTACTTTGTACGGAGTGCAGTGCGGCGCAACGCGGCGTGGCTTCTGCCAAAGACTGCCTTTCTCGGCAAAATGACAAATCTGAAATGTAGAATATTACAACGTTAACCTATTCCAAGGGATACCTCTAAAGCCAAATCCGTGTAGACAAATGCACGCATGAACAGCCCTATACCCCGCGAACAAGCACCTTCACCGGGCGTAAAAGCAGCGTCCCCCAACAAAACGGTAATACTTTCTCTGCACAGAAATGAAACCCTCCCATACGGCCCCTGCAACCAGCGCGAATACAGCGCATCAGTCGCCATAACTGTTTGCGTGGCGCTCATACCCCGCCTACCTCGCGAGCGCGCTGTTTTCCCCCACAGCTGAAACAGAAATGGCAGTTACAAAACCCAGCCCTGTAACTGCTGCCAGCATACTTGAAATCGCTACAGGCCGCCTCGGCACCATTGCCGGAGCGGCCTGTAGCTTACCTGGGGGATGAGAGGAGGGTCTGGAGATATGAAATTTAAGCCATTGTGGCGCTCGGTATGCACGCCTGTCTACGGTTCATCACACTGGCGCTACTGCGAATCTGGCGCAGCATCCACATTACCTTGCCGCATCACGGCACAGTGGCAATCGCAATCTGACTATGCTGCTGCGGCCTGAACAGTGTTAAAACAGACCAATGACACTCACGCGCCATAGTTGCTGCAATCGCATGTGTGCCACATGCTGTCGCGCAAAGCGGCCATGCCGTCCTCGCCAAGAAAGCGGCGCAGCTGTTTTTCTGGCGCGTTGAGCAAATCCACTACGAGCAGGGCATCCAGAGTGCCAAAGGCCCGGTCTTCATGAAAGGCCGCAATGCGCCCACCCAGTTGCAGATAGTGCTTGAAAAGAATGGGCAGGCCACGCCCGTTTTCCATCTGGCGTACTACTGTGTTCACGCAGTTATAGTCCATATGCCGGGCAAAAGGCAGCTCGCCCCGCAAAGCACGGGGTTTGCGGCCCTGAACCAGCGCGGCCAGGGGGGCATGCCAATGGCGCAGGCGCAGGTGGCGCCACAGAAGGTCCACAGACTGAGTGCGGTAGTTCAGGCCCATGCTGGCGGGTCCGAAGAGCGCGCGAGCACCGCGCAGAAGCGCCAACTGGGCAATGCCCTTCCAAAGCAGCATCAAAGGTGCATATTCCCGTTGATATTCAAGGCAAACAAAGGCTCTGCCCAGCTCAAGCGCGTTGCCGCACTGGCGAAAAAATTCGGGGTCATAGCGAAAAAGCGAGGCAGTATAGAGGTTGCTTCGACCGCAGGCAGCGGCCTCATCAGGACGTACCAGACGCGCCCGGTACGCGCCAGCAAGGCATTGAGCTTCCTCGTCAACAAGCAGCAGATGTTCATACTGGCAGTCATAGCGGTCAGTATCTCTGGCCTTGCCCGTGCCTTCACCCAGGGCGCGAAAACTTTCTTCACGGCGGCGGGTTATTTCGTCCAGCAAAAGGGGGCATTCACTGCCGTGCAGCACGTACACGCTGTACTTGCCCTCTCTGGCCAGCACCCTGTTTTGCGGCAGAGCCGCAAGCGCCACCATGAAATCTTGCGGGGCCACGCCAGCTGCCAATGGGGCCTGACGTTTTGCGTTTGCCGGGTCTTGGATTACAGCATTTTGCTGTCGCCCGCGCGCCAGAGATTCACGGTATAGCCGCAGGCAGTGCGTGCGCTGCTCGTGGTCAAGCCCATCCAGATGCTGTTCCCGCAGGGCTTCACCCACATACAGGCTCACGCGGCTTCCACGCTGCCGCCAGAGAACACGCGGCAACAACGCTGTGGCAAACCCTTCATGCAGGCAGGCGGCAGAAAGAAAGAGCGGATCGGCACTGGCCTGCACATGCAGGGGGATGTAACGAACGCGAGGTATTTCCCCTTCACTGCTCTCCCGCCGCCGCCATTCACCAAGACGGCTCAATAGCGTGGTCCAGGCCTGTTCCTCAAGGCCGGCTCCGGCACGCCAACGGGCTACCCGGCCTGCGGGAAAAATACCCAGCGCGCCGCCCTTGCGCAAATGTTTGACGGCAAGCCGCAATGATGCCCCGTTGGCGGCTCTGTCCTCGCCGGAAAGATCCAGCGGCAACAGCATGGATGCCAAGGGCGCAAGTTGCGGCAGGCGCAGCAGTTTGGAGCTGGCAAGTATTTTTAAATCCGGGCGCGCACGCCCGCACAGGGCCGCCATGACAAGTCCGTCCAGAGCGCCTGTAGGATGGTTGGCATAAAAAATCACTGGCCCCTCGGCAGGAATGCGGGCCAATTCCTCCCTGGAGCAATGCACGTCAACATCGAGCTGCGTCAGGCTGGCGGCTGCCCAGGTGTGGGCAGCATCACAAAGCGGCAGACGCTGCGCTGCCCTTTCAAGAGGGGCAAGACCGCTCAGGCTGCGCCCCACAGCCCGCATCTGACGGCTCAAATCATCGGCCAGACGGCGCAAGGGCGAACGGCGGGGGCCGCCTCTACCTGAAGGTTCACGCCCTGGCGCCAAGGGTAGCAGTTCTGTGGTGCCTTGCATATGGATCTCCTGATGTTTGTCTTGTTCAGCAGAATTGAGCCTGGGGTGTGGCGCTGACGTCAAACCACGGGGCGGATGCACCGCCGGGCGATGCCAGCGGGCTGGGCATGCTCTCCATCTGCTGCTGGCAGTAGAGGCAACGTGTAGTGCCCGGAGCCGCCACCAGGCGCTCCAGGGGAATGTCGTCGCCGCAGTCGACGCACTGGCGGGGGCCATTGTGGCGCAAGAGATACAAAAGACTCTGAAGATCACGGATTCGCTGGGCGCTGCGGCGGGCGCTGCATTGCGCCAGGTGGGCCGCTTCCATATGGCTGGCCGCATCTACTTCATCGGCAAAGTGCTGCGCTTGAAAAACGTCACGCAGCTGGGCCATACGCTGCAATTCGTCGGCAAGTTCGTCCTGAAGCCGCTTGAGCATGAGTGTGGTTTCCATAACTGCCTCCCCGGAATTTCCGGTGGTTGAACTGTTGTTCTTGAGGCAGTGTGCGCGCCCAGTTTGGCAGACAGGTGTCGGCCATGTTAAATCGTGCGGCACATTGACGGCAAATTGAGGAAAAAAACGACAAAGGGTGGAACGTCCAACGACGTTCCACCCTTTTCAAAGCAGAAAGGCTATTTCAGAGGCTGGGGACTACTTGCCGCACATACTCAGAAAATAGCTGTGCAAACGTGTATCCGGCGTCAGTTCGGGATGAAAGGACGTTGCCAGAATATTGTTCTGGCGAACCGCAACGGCCTGTCCCTTTACCTCGGCCAACACCTTGACATCCGGCCCCACACTGATGATCACGGGGGCGCGAATAAACACTGCCGGGATAGGGTCAGGGCCGACTTCAGGTATGCTGAGGTCAGTCTCAAAGCTGTCTACCTGACGGCCAAAGGCATTGCGCCGCACAGTCGCGTCCAGCACGCCAAGGCGCGGCTGGTCGGAGTTTTCAATGGTGCGGCACAGCAGGATAAGTCCCGCGCAGCTGCCGTAAACGGGCATGCCCTGCTGTATGCGTTCCCGCAAGGGCTCCAGCATATGCCACTCGTTGAGCAGTTTGCCCATAGTGGTGCTTTCGCCGCCGGGAATGATCATAGCGTCGATGCCGTCCATATCCTTGAGCTGGCGCACTTCGCGAGCCGCCACGCCCAGGCTGGACACAGCGGCTACATGCTCACGAAAGGCTCCCTGAAGAGCCAGAACGCCCACGCAACGTGCGGCCATCTACCAGCCCCGCTCCTGCATACGCTCACTCGAAGGAATGGTGGAAATTTCAATGCCCACCATAGGTTCGCCCAGATCGCGGGAGATTTCAGCCAGCATGGCGAAATCCTGATAATTGGTCACGGCCTGCACAATGGCTTTGGCGCGCTTGGCCGGGTCGCCGGACTTGAAGATGCCCGAGCCCACGAATACGCCGTCGCAACCAAGATGCATCATCAGGGCAGCGTCAGCCGGGGTGGCAATGCCGCCAGCGGCAAAGTTGACCACGGGCAGACGGCCTTCTTTGCGCACAAGCAGACACACTTCAAGAGGCGCGCCGATTTCTTTGGCAAAATTGGCCACTTCGGCCTCAGGCATGCCGCAAAGGATACGCACTTCGTTCATCACCTGACGGCAATGGCGCACAGCTTCAACGACGTTGCCGGTGCCGGGCTCGCCCTTGGTGCGGATCATAGCCGCGCCTTCGGCGATACGGCGCAGGGCTTCACCCAGGTTGCGGCAACCGCAAACAAAGGGCACGGTGAAGTCGCGCTTGTCGATATGATATTTGTCGTCAGCGGGGGTAAGAACTTCGCTTTCGTCAATGTAGTCCACACCCATAGATTCAAGAATACGGGCTTCGACGAAGTGGCCGATGCGTGCTTTGGCCATGACGGGAATAGTGGCCACTTCCATGATTTTTTTGACGATCGTGGGATCGGCCATGCGGGCCACGCCACCGGCGGCACGAATGTCCGCAGGTACGCGTTCCAGCGCCATGACCGCGCAAGCTCCGGCTTCTTCAGCAATCTTGGCTTGCTCGGGAGTGGTGACGTCCATAATCACGCCGCCTTTCAGCATTTCCGCAAGGCCTGTCTTCAGGCGGATGGTGCCCTGTTCCATATTTCTACTCCTTCTGAGCCGGGTCCGCCGGCGAGGTGTTGGCAGTCTACCGCTCACGCTGCGGCGTTGCTGGGGTGCTATATATGTCATATGCGATCATCTGACAATACATCGCAACCGCAACTCCACCCGGCTTGCACTCTGGCCCGGCTCTGGATATGCTGGTTCTGTCCAAAGGATGTACAATGACCGCACCTACCCCCTGTGTAAGGCTGCCTTTTTTGCGCGGCCCTCTGTCTTCCGGCGTGGAGGAAGCCGACGCCCCAGCTGCGTCTGCGCCTCAGGCCGGGCCCGTTGCGGCCCTGCTGCTGTGGCCGGGCCTCCCAAACATTCCGCAGCAAGGGTTTTACTGCCCGGCGGATTACCCATTCAGTCAACGAGAAGCCGCTGCCTGTCTTGAAGATTTGCGCCAGATGGGCGATGCCGCTCTTTCGGGACTTCCTGTGGGCGCAACCGCAGCAAACAACCCCCGAGCGGCGCGCCGTGCCTCTGAAATGGCGCTTCTGCGTGAACTCGGCGGCGCAGATAACGAAGCTGCCCTTAAAGCCGAGGCCGCCCGTAAGCTGCGTATTGAGCGCGAACAGGCCCAGAAGGCTCTTATCTGGGTCTGGCTGCAGGAAGAACGCATGGGCGAACTGGCCGATATGGCCCGCACGCTGGCCCGGAAATCCAGCGTCTTCACTCTCTCCCTCGGGCTTGACAGCGCCGATGCGGATGAAGCCAATGAACTGGCCTCGCCCGGCGCATACGCAGGCGCGGGCATTCTGGGAGCGCCCATTTCTCTGGATCTCGGCCTTATGCCGCCCTGGAAAATGGTAACGGCCAATGCCATGTATTTTCTGCCGTCCGCCCTGCCGATTCTGGCCGAAGGCACTATGGCAGAGGATCTGCTGGAAGAGCTGGATTTCGTTCCGTCCACAGACAGCGCATTGACTGCGGATGCTGCCCCGGCAGACGCCACCCTGCTCTGCGCCCGCGCCCCGGCGTGGCGTGCAATGGGACGAAGCCGCCCCACAGGCGCGCTGGCTCTGGATGAAGAGCGCCTGTGGCTCGTAAGGAGAGCCGCATCATGAGCAAGCTCTTCACCAATGGACTTGCGGGGGTCATCTTTGACTGTGACGGCGTCATGGTAGACTCGCGCGAATCCAACAACATTTTCTACAATCGCGTGCTTGAGTACTTCAAGCTGCCGCCTATGACGCCAGAGCAGGAAAAGTTCAGCTTTATGGCAACGGCCATGCAGGCATTGCTGCACATTGTGCCGCCGCATCTGCACAATCAGATAAATTATGTCACCAGTGATGTAATCAACTATCAACGCGATATTATGCCCATGCTGCGTCTGCAACCAGGATTTGTTGATTTCATTGACTATCTGCGGGGCAAACAGGTGCGCATGGCCGTGCATACCAACCGCAGGCTTGAAGGAATACAAACGGTTCTGGACATTTTTGGCCTGCCCTCCTATTTTAATCCTGTGGTCGCTGCTGATACGGCAGCCCCCAAACCGTCACCAGAAGGCACGTTGCGCATCTGCGCAGCATGGCAAACCCTGCCGGAAAACGTGCTTTTTGTGGGCGACAGCGAACACGATAAAGAAGCGGCCCAAGGGGCGGGTGTGGTTTTTGCTGCATTTAACAGCGGCTCTTTGCGGGGGCAAATAACCGCGACAGACTATGAAGGTCTGCGCGTTGCTCTGGACCACACCCTGCCGCAAAACAGCGCCCTGGCATGATGCCCGGCCCCGCCGGGGCCTTGATGTATTTTGACACAAAGACCGCCACGCTGGAGGGCGCATGATTGTTCTGGCCAATACTATGAGCGCTGTTGCTATGATACTGGGTTCACTGCTGAGCCTGTATTTCTGGATAGTCATTATCGCCGCCGTACTTACCTGGGTGCGGCCTGACCCGTACAATCCCATAGTGCGCACCCTGCGCGCCCTCACTGAACCAGTGTTCTACCGGGTGCGCAAATGGTTGCCCTTTACCTATACAAACGGCATGGATTTTTCGCCTGTGGTCGTGCTGCTGTCCATTGAGCTTTTCAACCGCATTGTGGTTGCCTCTCTGGCCCAGTACGCCCTGACCATGCAGTAACACCGGTTTCACTCGCGGGACTCCGCGTTCGAACATCTAACAATGGAGATTTCTTATGGATCAGCATGAACTAGAACTCCTAAACAAGTATGCGGCCACTGATCCGGAGCTGAAATCCCTTTGGGAAGATCATGTGCTCTACGAAAAGCAGGTGGACAAGCTTGAAGGCAAGGCCTTTCGCACCCCTACTGAAGAACAGACCTTGAAGCAGCTGAAAAAGCAGAAGCTTGAAGGAAAAACCCAGCTCATGGCAATCCTGGATCGTCTGAAAAAACAGGGTTAGCCTGGCTGCTAAGGAGCCGGTCATGGAATGTACAGGTGCGCAGATTCTCCTTGAGTCCCTGAAAAGAGAGGGCGTTGACGTGCTGTTCGGATATCCCGGCGGCGCTGTTATTGACATTTACGACGAACTGCCGCGACATCAGGAAATCCGTCACGTGCTGGTACGGCACGAGCAAGGGGCTGTGCACGCAGCTGATGGATATGCCCGCGCCTCCGGCAAGGTAGGCGCATGCCTGGTAACATCAGGCCCCGGTGCCACCAACACGGTGACGGGCATAGCCACAGCCTATTCCGACTCCATTCCGCTAGTAGTAATTACGGGGCAGGTGCCCACGCAACTGATCGGCAATGACGCTTTTCAGGAAGTGGACATCGTGGGCATCACCCGCCCCTGCACCAAGCATAACTTTCTGGTAAAGGACATCAACAAACTGGCCCTTACCATACGACAGGCCTTTTACCTGGCGCGCACGGGCCGCCCCGGGCCCGTGCTCGTCGACCTGCCCAAGGACATCATGCAGGCCAAGGCCGAATTCGTCTGGCCTGAAGATGTGTATATGCGCAGCTACAACCCCACCTACAAGCCCAACCTCAATCAGTTGCGGCGCTCGGTGGAAGAACTGGCCAAGGCAGAACGCCCGGTCATTCTGGCTGGCGGCGGCGTCATCATGTCCAATGCGGCCGATGCGCTGACGAGCCTTGCCCGCAAACTGCAAATACCCGTAACCTGTTCGCTCATGGGGCTTGGGGCATTTCCCGCCACTGATCCCCTGTGGCTGGGCATGGTGGGCATGCACGGCACATACGCGGCCAACCTGGCCATCAACAATGCCGACGTGCTCGTGTGTGTCGGCGCGCGCTTTGACGACCGCGTCACTGGCAAACTGGCCGGTTTCGCGCCCAAGGCCCGCATCGTTCACATTGACATAGACCCCACTTCCATCCGCAAAAACGTGGAAGTGCAGGTTCCTGTGGTGGGCGACTGTCGCCTGGCCCTTGAAGGCATGGCCGAGATATGCGACGCCAAGCTTGAAGGAAAAGACTGGGCCAGCGAACATGCCGCGTGGCTTGAGGCCGTGGGCGAATGGAAAAAGAGCAAGCCGCTCTGCTACCAGAAGAACCACAATATCAAGCCGCAGGAAGTTATTGAAACCCTGTACGAACTTGCCAACGGCGATGCCATCATCGCTACGGAAGTGGGTCAGCACCAGATGTGGGTGGCCCAGTTCTATACCTTCACCAAGCCCCGCACCCTGCTTACCAGCGGCGGTCTCGGCACAATGGGCTACGGCTTTCCCGCGTCCATCGGCGCGCAGTTTGCCTTTCCCGACAAGAAGGTCATCACCGTGGCTGGCGACGGCTCGCTGCAAATGAACATTCAGGAGCTGGGCACTGTGGTGGCCAACAAACTGCCCATCAAGGTCGTTATCCTGAACAACCGCCATCTTGGCATGGTTCGTCAGTGGCAGGAACTCTTTTACAACCAGAACTACAGCTCCACCAATATGGAAGCCCAGCCGGATTTCGTGAAACTGGCTGAAGCCTATGGCGCTGAAGGCTACCGCATCGAAAAGGGCGAAGACCTGCGTGCCACGCTTGAAAAGGCTCTGGCCTCGCCTAACCCGGCCTTTATTGACGTTGTGGTGGAGCGTGAGGAAAACGTGTACCCCATCGTGCCCGCTGGTGCGGCGCTTGATGAAATGTTGCTGGTGTAAGGGAGCGGCTATGAGCAAAAGACATGTGCTTTCCGTGCTGGTGGAAAACGAACCGGGCGTGCTTTCCCGCGTGGCGGGGCTGTTCAGCGGCCGCGGCTTCAACATCCACTCGCTTAATGTGGCCCCGGCCCTGGAAGAAGGCGTTTCACACATGACCATCACCACTGAAGGCGACAGCCTGATTTTGGAGCAGATAATGAAACAGCTGCACAAAATCGTTTCTGTCATCAAGGTGGTGGATTTTGCGGACATACCCGCTGTGGAACGCGAAATGATGTTTGTGAAGGTGCAGGCAGAAGGCCCCATGCGGGGCGAAATTCTGCGCACCGTTGAAATATTCCGCTGCAAGGTGGTGGACGTGAGCCCCAATGAAATGACCATTGAGGCCACTGGCAATCAGGACAAGCTTGATGCCATCATCAACCTTCTACAGCGGTTTGGTATCAAGGAACTGGCGCGCACAGGCTCTGTAGCCATACGCCGTTCCAAAAAGACGGATTAGGCTGCATCAGCCCCGGCTTTGCCCGCTTCCGCATCCGACGGCCCACAAGGCCCTCTCCGGCGCGGAAGCGACGCAGGTGGTTTTCCCTTTATCCCCAAGGGCCACATCTGCGCGCAGGCATGTCCGGTTCCGTCCACCGCGCCCCAGGCCGCGTAACTGCCGCAAGGCAGCAGCACCGCCGGGGCATCGTCAGGGCCCCCTACTTTCTCTTCGGGTGAAGAGAAATGCAATTTTTGCTTAACCGTGAGTGATCTCAAAGGAATTTCAGATGAAAGTCTATTACGATCAGGATGCCGACCTTAATCTCCTGAAAGACAAAACCGTTGCCATCATCGGCTACGGCAGTCAGGGACACGCCCACGCCCAGAACCTGCGCGATTCCGGCGTCAAGGTTGTGGTGGGACAGCGCCCCGGCGGCGCCAACTACGAACTGGCCAAGGAACACGGCTTCACCCCTGTTTCCGCTGCCGAAGCCGCTGAGCAGGCCGACCTGATTATGATTCTGCTGCCTGACGAAGTGCAGGCCTCTGTTTACGAAAACGACATCAAGCCCCACCTCACCAAGGGCAAGGCTCTGCTGTTCGCTCACGGCTTCAACATCCACTTCTGCCAGATCCAGCCACCCAAGGATGTGGACGTGTTCCTCATCGCTCCCAAGGGTCCCGGCCATCTGGTGCGCCGCACCTACACCGAAGGCGGCGGCGTTCCCTGCCTGGTGGCCATTCATCAGGATGCCACCGGCAATGCCCTCAAGGTAGCCCTGGCCTATGCCAAGGGCGTTGGCGGCGCACGCTCCGGCGTGATCGAAACCACCTTCCGTGAAGAAACCGAAACCGACCTCTTCGGCGAACAGGCCGTGCTTTGCGGCGGCGTTTCCGCCCTGATCAAGGCTGGCTTTGAAACTCTGGTGGAAGCCGGATACCAGCCCGAAATGGCCTACTTTGAATGCCTGCACGAAATGAAGCTTATCGTCGACCTCATGTACGAGGGCGGTCTTTCGCGCATGCGTTACTCCATCAGTAACACCGCGGAATACGGCGACTACGTCACCGGCCCCCGCCTCATCACCGATGAAGTGAAAAAAGAAATGAAAGGCGTGCTGAAAGACATTCAGAGCGGCGTGTTCGCCCGCAACTTTATTCTTGAAGCCCGCGCCAAGTATCCTATGTTCCTCACCACCCGCCGCAACGAATCTGAACACCAGATCGAAAAAGTGGGCAAGGAACTGCGCAGCATGATGTCCTGGCTCAAGAAGGACAAAAAAGACTAATACCGTATCCTCGGTTTAGCCATTTGACCTTTCTACCGGCCACCCATCAGGGTGGCCGGTTCTTTTTTGGAATAGTTTTATTTTATAGCATGTTACCTTTGAAAAATTTTAAAAGCCCCAAAATCCTTGCTGGCTCGGTTCAAAATACGTAAAGCCGCACAGCAGAGAGGTTTGCGTCTTTCTTCATAACCTGATACGAAAAACCGTGGCTTTGCACGTATTTTGCTTCTGCGGCATGGCCAATAATCGTCATACCGCATACAGGCGACAATCCCGCCCCCCTCCGGCCCAGTAGCCGAAGTTCCTAACCACATGAGGTCGCGCATGGCTGCCCAAAACACCCATGAAAATACTGAAGAAATCATCGACCTGACCGAACTTATCGAAAAAGGCAGCGTTCCAGAAGCAGATGAGGCCGTCGGAAGCCGCACTGTAGAAGAAAACGCCGACCTTCACAGCCATATGCGCAGCCTGAATGATCAGGTGCAGCACTCCGAAGCGGAAGCAGAAATCGACAACCTGCTGGCGCAGATGGATTCTATGGACGAAAATGCCACTGCAGATATGCCCTTTCCGGGTGTTGACGCTGACGATGAGCCCGCGAGCGGAATTGCCGACAACCTGGCTGACGCCAATACCGGCATACCCTCCGATTTTCCGCCTGTGCGCATGCCTGACGGCCATATTGTAGACCCCCATGAAGAATTGCACATGCCAGGCATGGGTGATGTTGACAGCCTTCTGAACTCGCTCGACATCCCCCCGCAGCCCAGAGCTCAGGAAACCGCCGCCCCGTCCCCCAAGGACACGGATGACGCTGTGGATAAGATGCTCGGCAGTCTGGGCGGTGCATCCTGCCCCACCCCGGAAGATTTTGCCCCAAGCGCCGAACAGGGCTCTCAGGCAGACCCAATGGGCCTTGATGAGCTTCTGGCCGCCGGAACCATGCCGGAGCCTGTTATTTCCGACGAGCTTGAAGCCCTGCTGCGCGAGGCTGCTCCGGCAGCGGCACAACCCGCGCCCGCCAAGCCCCAACCCACTGATCCGCGCGTGGCAGCGCCAGCTCAGGCGGCGGAACCCCAGGCGGCTGCCCCAAATCAGGCCGCTCCGGCGCACAACCTCACTGAAGATCTGGACGCTCTGCTGCATTCCATCATGGCCGACCAGCCAGATAATGCCCCAGCCCAGACGCAAGTCCAGCCTGCCGCCAGTCAGGAGCCTGTTCAGGCAACCTCCCACGATACTTTGGATTCGCAGGCCGCGCAAAACATGATGGATACGCCACCGGCTCCCGCTTTTTCGCCAGATCCTGCGCCGACCACCCCCGAATCCGCAGCGCCTGCTGCAGATATGGCATCAGACCCTGTTTCTGACCTGGCCGCCGATCTGGATATGTTACTGGCCTCCATCAATGGGCCAGAATCCGCACCTGCGAGCAGCGGCACAGACCAGACGGCTTCGTCCGGTCCGGCGAAAAGCGACGAACCGCTTGAATTTGATCTTGATGCACTTTTGGCGGCAGCTGACGCGGAAGAACGGGGCATACAGCAGACCAGCACAGCAGAGCCTCAGGCAGAAGCTGTGCAGCCCCCCGTTGAAGACGTGCCAGCCGGGTATCAAGAACCTCCCGTAGAAGCCCATCCTCAGGCCGTGTCCTTGCCGCCCGAACTGGATCTGGACGACATTCTGGATGCAAACGTTGCCGTTGAGCCCGACGCTGTGGCCCAAATGCCCGATCAGGCAGGCAGCACTGCGGTGGCTGCAACTGCCGCCGCCAGCGTCGCCAGCAATGCTCCGGCCAGTAGCGGAAGCCAGATTTCTGCTCAGGATATGGCAGCTCTTGTGGAACGGCTTGACCAGTATGCGGCGCAATTACAGCAGGCAGACGATCGTGTGTCGGCTCTGGAATCCGCAGTGGCTGAAGCACGGGCAGAAGCTGAACAGGCCCGCACCGAGGCCGATGAAGCCCGCGCCACAGCACAGCAGGCCCAGACCGCGCTGGACGAAGCCCTTGCTTCGGCGCAATCTGCGCACGAAAATGTGGCGCAAACCGCTACCGAAGCCCTGCACACGGCACAAGGCGCTGCGGAAGCAGCAGCCAGCGCCGCCGCGCAACAGCAAGGGGACAAACCAAAAAACGCGTCGTCACCCGAAGATCTTTTCGCAACAGACCACCCCCTGCATCAGCGCCTTTTGGAACTTATTTCCGCCACAGCCGCAGAGGTTGCCGCAGAAGCAGCCGCAACGGCGGCACACCAGGCTGCGGACGAGGCTGTTCAGTCCGCCACATCGCAGGCCGGGGACAAGCCGCAGACAGAGCATGAAGATCCCGCCCTGCTGGAGACCCTGCTGGACGAGCGCATGCACGCGGTTAACCTGACCGTGCGGGGCACTTCTGCCAGACTGGATTCCGTCGAAGAAAGACTGGACGAACTGGAACCCCGCTTCAACGACAGAGTGGAAAAAGCAGCGGCAGCGGCAGCCGCCCGCATTCTGCGCGAAGAGATTGGCCGCCTGCTGGAAAACGAATAGCCCGGTATAGTTTGCTGGCTGAACAGGCCTCGGTGTCATGCTCTGACTGCTGGCAGGACTGTACGAAGGCTGCCGCAATGCGAGTCAGTCAGTCCACTTGAGGTGTTTTTATCAGTGTTCCCGTGCGAACCTGATTGAGGGAGTTTGCTGACAAAACCCCTTACTGTTCCCCCACAGGCAAAAACGCTGTTACAGGCGCATGCCGACAAGCCGCATCCCTGCCAGACAGGGCCGCTGTGCTTGCCAAGTGAAGGCGGAACGCATATGCTGTTGCCCGATTTCACTTGCATGGGACCATCAGCCCGCCGATCCATGCCACGTGGTTTCAGCTTGAAGCCGAAACACGACGGCATGGCGTTTTCTGTTGCCAGCCGCGTTTTTCGCACGCAGGGCAGAGGGTATGGAAGCATGCCGCCACATGCGGGATGAAGGGGCACGTTCCCCAACGCAGATATAAAAAAGGGGCGGGGGCTTGAGTTTCCGTTCATTTCCCGTCCAGGCAATGCCCACTGTGGGTCAAGGCCATTCCCCGAAGGGCGGGTTTTATTTCCGGCCATCAGGCAAGCGCCGCAAGTCTTTCGCAAACAGCGGCAGAAGCGGCAGCAACAAAGCATGAGGACCGTATGGACAAGGATCGCAAGGAAGCCCTGCAGGTGGCCAAGGAACTGACCGCCAAATTTATTGAGACGCGCACGGTTTCTCCCGGCAACTTTGCCGAGGTATTCCCCTCGGTCTACCGGGTGGTATGCACAGCCATTGGCGTTGATGCAGATCAGGACAACAAGGGAAAATAAGTGGATTCTTCTCAGAACTCCCGGCAGGAAGGCGGGCACAACCCGGCTGCCGCGCCGCAACCGGCTCCCCGGCCCACCCATGACGCAGCTGTGGCTGGCATGTTTGGCCGCATCGTGCGCTTTTATGATTTGCTGAACCGCGTTCTCAGCCTGGGTCTTGACCAGTACTGGCGCAAGGTGCTGGCCCGCAACGTGCGTCTGGGCGATACAGGCGTGGTTCTGGATCTGGCCGCAGGTACCCTGGACGTTTCCCTGGCCATACGCCGCCAGCATCCGACCGCCATTGTGCCTGCGCTGGACTTTTGCCCGCCCATGCTGGTGCAGGGCACCCGCAAGCTAAAAGGCGAAAACACCCGGTGCATTCTGCCAGTTGCGGCCGACGCCAAGCGCCTGCCCCTGCCCGATGCCTCCGTGGATTGCCTGACCATAGCCTTTGGCATTCGCAACATTATCCCGCGCGAAACGGCTTTTGCCGAGATGCTGCGCGTATTGCGCCCCGGCGGCCGGGCCTGCATTCTTGAATTCGGCTCCGGGCGCGAGCGCATCTGGTGCGGGCTATACAACGTATACCTGAATTTTCTGCTGCCCCGCGTTGGCCGCTTGTTTTCCAAAGATCCTGCGGCCTATGGCTATCTGGCCGACACCATCCGCGCTTTCCCTTCAGCCATTGAGCTGGAAAAAGAAATGCGCAAGGCTGGTTTTTCCAAAGCCTGGTACCAAAAGCTCACATCGGGCATTGTATGCCTGCATGTGGGGGAAAAGGCGAAGTAGTTTTAGCGCCGCGCGTGCCGGACTTTTCGTGCTGTATCCACGGTTTGGCAGTGACCAACTATTTGTGCTAGCGGCAGTTTGCGGCAAGGCGGGCAGCCCCTGCATGCCAGATTTGCAGCTGAGCGCCAAAAGTGTGCCCCTCATTGCTTGCAGCAGCATCGGCAAAGGCCAACGGCTGAAACAATGGGTAGCCCCTGTGCGAGCAGTTTCAGGTTTTATGCGTTCAGGCAGCTCCGCGCAAACGCAACGCCTGAAACAATGTTTTGCACAGGGCAACATGCGCTGAAGCATACCCGGTTTACAGATTGGCCCTCTGCCAGTAGCGAGGTTTGCGGCTAGCCCGCACTCGCGTTACAGAAAGCGGCGCATCTATACACAAACGGGCGTTTTTATATGTTCAATAATGGCAAAATGCTTTAGTGCGAAGCTAGCCAGACAACCAGCAAACCCAAAGCCAATGCCGTCAGCCCGGCTATACGCAGGCGGCTTTCAGGCAAGTGTAAAAGACTCAGCAGTGCGCGGCGCATGCCGCCAGGAAACAGCGTCCAGCACAGCCCCTCAAGCACAATGGCAAGGCCCAGGGCGCGAAGAAAGAGTTCAATATTAAATTCCATGCTTTTTTGGTGACGAAAAAAGCCTGTTTTGTAAAGGAATGAAATTATGGTGACATTCGAGGCTCTGCAACAAGGCAAGGAAACGCTGGCCGTCGTCGGCCTTGGCTATGTGGGTTTGCCCCTGGCCGTTGCCCTTTCGCGCCACATGAAGGTTCTGGGTTTTGACATCAGCGCCCCGCGCATCAAAGAGCTGCAAGACGGACACGACCGCACCCGCGAAGTGGACGACACCAGGCTGCAGGCTGCTGATGTGCGCTATACCTGCGATCCTGCCGAACTCAAGGAAGCTGCCGTTATCATCGTGGCCGTGCCCACGCCCATTGACGATCACCGCTCCCCTGACCTCACCCCTGTGGTGGGCGCAAGCAAAACCGTTGGCCAGCATATGAGCAAGGGTTGCGTGGTGGTGTATGAATCCACCGTGTATCCCGGCCTGACAGAAGAAATCTGCGTGCCCATCCTTGAGCGCGAGTCCGGCCTTACGTTTGGCAAGGACTTCACCATCGGCTACTCGCCGGAACGCATCAATCCCGGCGACAAGGTACATACCCTTGAAACCATCACCAAGATCGTTTCCGGCTCGGACGAACCCACCGCCGATCTGCTGGTAAAGGTCTACGGTTCCGTGGTTACGGCGGGTATCCACCGGGCCTCCAGCATCAAGGTGGCCGAGGCGGCCAAGGTGATTGAAAACACCCAGCGCGACCTCAATATCGCCCTTATGAACGAGCTTGCCATCATCTTTGGCCGATTGGGCATCGACACGCTTGAAGTGCTTGAAGCCGCTGGCAGCAAGTGGAACTTCCTGCCTTTCCGTCCCGGCCTTGTGGGCGGGCACTGCATTGGCGTGGACCCCTACTACCTCACCTATAAGGCCGAGGAACTGGGCTTTCACCCCGAGGTTATTCTGGCTGGCCGCCGCATCAATGACAATATGGGCAAGTATGTGGCCGAATGCGTGGTCAAACGCCTTATCAAGAGCGGCCGCGTCATCAGCGGCGCCCGGGTGGGCATCTTCGGCTTCACCTTCAAGGAGAATGTGCCGGACCTGCGCAATACCCGCGTGGTGGACGTTATCCGCGAGCTTGAAGATTACGGCGTGCAGGTGCTGGTAAGCGATGCCGAGGCCGATCCCGCCGAAGCCATGCACGAGTACGGCCAGACCCTGTTGCCGCAGGAAGATCTGAACAATCTGGACGCATTTATCCTGACCGTGAGCCACAGCGCCTACAAAGCTCTGACCCCCGAAAAAATCAAGAGTCTCTTCGCCCAGCCGGAAAAAGCTGTGGTGCTGGACGTGAAAAGCTTCTTCGACCCAGCCGACATGAGCGGTGCGGGCATAGACTACTGGAGGCTGTAAGCCGCGTGAGCCTGCTTATCTGCGTCGCTACCGGCCCGGAACTGGCGGGCCTTTTGCCGGATTTTGCACCGCCACTGGAAACTGGCGCAAAATCCGGCGGTAGTGATACGCCTGCGGCACCCGGCGCAGCAAGCTGGCCCGAAATGCAGCTCTGGCCAGCAAGGCTCAAAACAGGAAACGCCTTGTGCTGCATAACGGGCGTTGGCCCCATCAATGCGGCTTTGGCTCTTGGTCATGTTCTCAGCCGGGCCCAGGCGGAAGGCACGCCCATAAACGCAGTGCTCAACGCGGGACTTGCCGGGGCATTTGACCTTGAAGCCAACCCCCTGCTTTCGCACTGCCTGGTGCGGGAAGAAATCTGGCCTGAGTACGGCCTGCACGATGGGCAAAGCGTCACTGCCGGAGCTTTTGGCTTTCCGCAGTGGCAGCCCCCGCAAGGCGAAGCCGTACGTGACCGACTGACGCTCCCGGGCGTGGAAGCTCTGGCCCCCTTTGGCGGCAAGTGCGCAGACGACGCCCTGACGAACTGCCGTTCTCTTACGGTTGCGGGCGTCAGCGCCAGTTTCGCCCGAGCCACAGACTTGCGTGGCCGCTATAAGGCTGATCTGGAAAATATGGAAGGCTTTGCCGTGGCATACGCCTGCGCACGCCAGGGCATTCCCTGTGTGGAAGTACGCAGCGTGTCCAACAAGGTAGGGCCACGCGCCAGGGAAGAAAAAGATTTTCCCGGCGCGCTGCGCTCACTGGCGCAGGTGCTGCCCGCCCTTAACCTTATCTGAGTAGCGACATGATTCAACTCAAAGCACGCCTTGCCCTGGAACTGCCCGCCATCAACCGCGCTCTGGACAAGGCCGTGGACACATTGCCAGAACCAGTACGCCCGGTAACGCGCCACATCTTCGAGGCAGGCGGCAAACGCCTGCGTCCTCTGCTTACCGTGCTTACGGCACGTTTGCTGGGAAACAACAATGAAGATATCCTTAATCTGGCCGTCACCCTTGAAATGCTGCACGCCGCCACCCTGCTGCACGACGATGTGCTGGACAACGCCGTAAGCCGCCGGGGCAAACCAGCGGCCCACACGCTCTACAATGTGTCCAGCGTCATTCTGGCTGGCGATGCCCTGCTGGCAGGCGCCAATGCCCTTGTGGCCCAAAGGGGCGATCCGCGCCTTTCGCACTGTTTTTCCAAGGCTACAAGCCAGACAGCGGCGGGCGAAATTCTTGAAATCGCGTCCCAGGGCAGTGTGGATTCCAGCGCCGCCCAGTATGAAGAAATGGTACGCGGCAAAACGGCATGGCTTATCCGCGCCGCCTGTGAAATGGGCGCGCTGGCAGCAGGAGCCGACGATAAAACCGTGGCCGCCGCTGCTGCCTACGGCGAAAACCTGGGCATGGCCTTTCAGATGGTGGACGACGCGCTGGACTTTGCTCCTGAAAGCGTCACGGGCAAGCCCACTGGCGGCGACGTGCGCGAGGGCAAGCTGACTCCGCCCCTGCGCCTCTACCGAGACAGCCTGACCGAGGCTGACCGCAAGGATTTTGACGTGGCCTTTACCAGCCTGAGCATGACCGAGGCAGACGCCGAGGCCATTGCCCTGCGCATACGCGAGGCAGGCTTTGACGCCGCCGTTCGCCGCCAGGCCGATACTTTTCTTGACGCGGCAAGGCATGCCCTCAACAGCCTGCCCGACAAGTCAGAGCGCAAGGTCATGTTCCACATGGCCGACTATGTGCGCGACAGAAAGAAATAAGCTGTAACCTCACGAGGAAGCACCAATGCTCTACCGGGTGGAAACCGGCCTGCACGCCGGACTGGACGATACACAGGGTCGCAAGACGGCCCAGCATCTGCTCAAGGCTCTCAACCTGTCTACAGGGGCCGTGCGTCAGATCAAGGTCTTTACTGCCGAAGGCCTCGATGAAGCCCAGGTCAAGCGGCTGCTGGACGAAGGCATCTGGCACGACCCCATATTGCAGGCGGCCTCTCTTGAGCCCCTGCCCGCAGGCCAGCCCGAACCGGACTGGTATGTGGAAGTTGGCTTTCGTCCCGGCGTGACCGACAACGAAGCACGCACCGCCCGCGATACTGCCGCAATGGTGCTGGACATCCCCCGCGACAGCCTGCGCGTGTACACCGCCGTGCAGCACCGCATTGTCAATGATCCGGCTGCGCCGTTGACCCGCGAACAGGTGGACATGCTGGCGCGCGACCTGCTCTGCAATACCCTGATCCAGCGGTACCGCATCAAGAGCCGCCAGGAATGGCAGGCCAACCCCGGCTTTGAAGCTCAGGCCGCTCAGGTCACAGGCGAAGCCAACGACACGGTGGACACCATCACCCTGTCCGGCATGAACGACGACGACCTCACCCAGGCCAGCCGCACCAATACCTGGGCCCTGAACCTCAAGGAAATGCACTGCATTCGCGACCAGTTCACTGCCCCGGACGAAGTGTCCCGCCGCAAGACCATTGGCCTGCCCGGGGACCCCACTGACGTGGAGATGGAAGTGCTGGCCCAGACCTGGTCCGAGCACTGCAAGCACAAAATTTTCGCCTCTCGCATCAATTACACTGATGCGGACACGAACCGCCACGAAGTGGTGGACAACCTTTACAAGACCTGCATTCGCGATGCCACGGCCATTTTGCGCGAACGCATGGGCCCCAATGACTACTGCAAGTCCGTGTTCAAGGACAACGCGGGCGTCATCGCCTTCATCAACGGCTACGATGCCTGCATCAAGGTAGAAACCCACAACAGCCCTTCGGCTCTGGACCCTTACGGCGGCGCACTTACGGGTATCGTGGGCGTTAACCGCGACCCGATGGGTACGGGCATGGGCGCGGAGCTTGTCTGCAATACAGACGTGTTCTGCTTTGCCTCGCCCTTCCACGACAAGCCCCTGCCTCCGCGCCTGCTGCATCCCCGCCGCGTGCTGGAAGGCGTGCGCGAAGGTGTGGAACACGGCGGCAACAAGTCCGGTATTCCCACGGTCAACGGTTCTCTGGTTTTTGACGAGCGCTTTTTGGGCAAACCGCTGGTGTACTGCGGCACTGTCGGCGTGATTCCGGCTGAAATCCACGGCCGCCCCGGCTGGTTCAAAAAGGCCGAAACTGGCGACTTTATCGTCATGACCGGCGGGCGCATCGGCAAGGACGGCATCCACGGAGCCACCTTCTCATCCGAAGAACTGCATGAAGGCTCACCTGCCACAGCCGTACAGATCGGCGATCCCATCACCCAGCGCAAGATGTATGACTTCATCATGCGCGCCCGGGACCTTGGCCTGTACCACGCCATCACCGACAACGGCGCTGGCGGCCTGTCCTCTTCTGTGGGTGAAATGGCGGAAGACACAGGCGGCTGCGTGCTGGATATTGCCAAGGCCCCTCTCAAGTACGACGGCCTGCGCCCCTGGGAAATCCTGCTCTCCGAAGCACAGGAACGCATGACCCTGGCTGTGCCGGCCGAAAAACTTGAAGAATTTATGGAGCTGGCCACCCGTATGGACGTGGAAGCCACGGCTCTCGGCACGTTCACCGAATCCGGCTACTTTGAAGTGCGCTACAATGACCGCATTGTGGCTTCCATGCCCATGCAGTTCATGCATGAAGGCGTGCCCCAGCTTGAGCTGGAAGCCGAATGGAAGGCCCCTGAAATCAAGGAAATCAGCGTGGATGTGGCCGATGCGGAACAGGGCGCTTTTCTCAAGCGTATGCTGAGCCGCCTCAACATCTGCTCCAAGGAATACATCATCCGCCAGTACGACCACGAAGTGCGCGGCGGCAGCGTTATCAAGCCTCTGGTGGGCGTCAAACGCGACGGCCCTGCAGACGCGGGCGTGCTGCGTCCTCTGCTGGAATCGGACGCTGGCCTTGTGATTTCTCACGGCATTTGCCCCAAGTTCAGCGATTACGACACCTACTGGATGATGGCCAACGCAATGGACGAGGCCATCCGTAACGCCGTTGCCGTGGGCGCTGATCCCGACGCCCTGGCCGGGGTGGACAACTTCTGCTGGTGCGACCCTGTGGTCAGCCCCACCAACCCCGATGGCCGCTACAAGCTGGCTCAGCTTGTGCGCGCCTGCCGCGCCCTGCGCCAGTTCAGCCTGGCCTTCGGCGTGCCTTGCATTTCCGGCAAGGACTCGATGAAGAACGACTACACCGGCGGCGGCGAGCGCATCTCCATTCCGCCCACGGTATTGTTCTCCGTACTGGGCGTTATCCGCAATGTCACTGCTACCCAGACGTCAGACTTCAAAAAAGCTGGCGACTATATCTACCTGCTGGGCGGCACCTGGAATGAAATGGCTGGCAGCGAGGCGTGCGACGAACTGGGCATCAAGGGCGGGCACGTGCCTCACGTGGACGCGGCCTCTGCTATGGCGCGCTACCGTGCGGTTTCCGCCCTTATGGGCCAGCGGGCCATCTCCGCCTGCCACGACTGCTCTGACGGTGGGCTGGCTGTGGCCCTGGCTGAAATGTGCATTGGTGGCCGTTTGGGCGCAGAACTGGATCTGGACGCGGTACACGCCATGCAGTGCATGAACAAAACCGAGCTGCTGTACAGCGAAAGCGCCAGCCGCCTGCTCGTCAGCGTTAAGCCCGAACTGGCTATGATCTTTGACGCTCTTGGCCAGTGGCAGCTCTGTTCGCGCGTAGGCGTGGTCACCACCGACGAGCGCCTGACAATGAAATCTGGCGACAGCGTCATTGCCAGCGAACATGTGGAAGATCTGGCACGCGCCTTCAAGGTGACGCTGGACTGGTAAATATAGCCCCCATAACAGTGCATAGTATAGAAATGCCGTTGGCTGCCGCCAACGGCATTTCTTCATATACGTTACAGTTGGCCAGCAGCTTCTCAGGTACGATATGGCATCTGCTATTATTTATACCAACAAAACCATGCCATTAGCATTTGCCATCTCGTAAACCTAGGTATATGGTTGGGCATATAGTTTTCTAACATGGGATATTACGCTGCTGGCGGTCCATCCTTGCCCGTGGGTGGGCTGTCTCCATAGCAAAGGAGAAAACCATGCACCATATGCGCGAAGAAGCAGAAGGCATCAGATCCCAACTGACGGTGTGGCGTGAAACCCTGCATCGGCATCCAGAGCTGAGTTTCAAAGAATTCTGGACCACCGACTACCTGAAAAAAGAACTGGTCGGTATGGGTATCGAAATTGTGGACTGGGGCGGCGAAACAGGCGTTGTGGGCCTGCTGCACGGCCCTCGCCCCGGCAAGTGCGTGGCCCTGCGGGCCGATATCGACGCATTGCCTATTGATGAAAAAAGCGGCGTTTCCTTTGCCTCAGAAAATCCGGGCACCATGCACGCCTGCGGGCACGACAGCCACATGGCCGCCCTGCTGGGCGCAGCCCGCCTTTTGTCCAACCGCAAGAATGATCTCAAGGGCACGGTAAAGTTCATTTTTCAGCCTGCGGAAGAAATATTCGCTGGCGGAGCCCTTATGGTTAAAAAGGGCGTGCTTGAAAATCCCCATGTGGACTTCATTTTCGGCCAGCACAACATCTGCGAATACCCGGCGGGTAAAGGCCTCATCTCCTCCGGGCCCATCATGGCCTGTTCGGCCTTCATTTCCATTACAGTACACGGCAAGGGCGGTCACGGCGCAGTGCCGCACCTGGCTCACGATCCTGTTGTGGCCGCAGCCGCCATCGTCTCTTCACTGCAAACCATCGTCAGCCGCGAAATGCGCCCCACCGAAGCAGTGGTGGTCACCATAGGCAGCATACACGGCGGCACTGTGGCCAATGTCATTCCCGACACTGTCACCATGCAGGGCACAGTGCGCTGCTTTGACCTTGAACTCTTTCACGAGCTTGAAGGCCGCTTGCGGCGCGTCATTGAAAATACCGCCGCCGCGCACAACGTCAAAGCCGATTTTGAGTACAACAAGCTGGTTCCCAACGTGAACAACCCGCCGGAACTTACGGAATGGATGCGCCAAGGCCCCATGAAGGAAGTTTACGGCGAAGAGAATGTGCTGCCCTGCGTACCCAGCATGGGTGGCGAAGACTTTGCCTGTTATATGGCCGAAACACCCGGGGTTTTCGTCTGGTTTGGCAGCGGCAACCCGGAAAAAGGCATCAAATTCTCCTGGCATAATCCAGCGTTCAACGTGGATAACGAAAGCCTGGTTTACGGTGCGGCGCTGTACGCGCAGGTCGCTCTGGACTGGCTCGCCAAGGAAGCCGGATAGCAAACATACAGCCGGGCAACGCATGTGCGCGGCCCGGCTGATGCATAACAAGTTGAAGGAGATGCCTTATGGGATTCACGTGGAAGCACAGGCACACGTCTCTGGCCGTGGTGTTTGTAGTCTGGCTGGTTTCCTACCTAGACCGCATGGTCATGTCCACCGCCATACCGTATATTGCGGATGACTTTAACCTCTCCGCCAGCGAGATGGGCGTGGTCATGAGCGCTTTTTTTGCCGGCTACGCGCTCTTCCAGATTCCCGGCGGCATCCTGAGCGACCGCTTCGGAGCGCGCAAGGTTCTAGTGTTCGCCATTGCCTGGTGGTCCATCTTTACCCTGTTCACCGGGTATGCCAGCAGCCTCATAGGCCTTGTGCTTATTCGTATCTGCTTCGGCATCGGTGAAGGCATCGGCCCCGCCGCCACGTGGAAATCCCTGGCCGTCTGGACACCCGCCTCGGAGCGCGGGCGCGCCAACTCCATCATGATGAGCACCAATTCCCTCGGACCTGCCCTGGCGCCGCTTTTTGTGGTGGCCATCATGTCCCTCTGGGGCTGGCGGGCAGTGTTTCACTATCTGAGCATACCGGGCTTCCTGCTTTGCATCTGGGTCTGGTTCACGCTTTATGACAACCCCAAAGAAAAAAAGGGCGTCAGCCCGGAAGAACTCAGGGAACTGGAAGAAGAACCTTCCGCTTCAGGCGTGGAGCAGAAGAAACTGACCTTCATGCAGGTCCTGTCCACGCCTGTGGTCTGGAAGTCCTTTCTTTTGCTTTTCTTCAGCAATACCGTGGCCTGGGGCTACATGTCCTGGCTGCCCACTTACCTTGTCAAAAGCCGTGGCCTGGCCATGGGACAAATGGGCATAGCCGCCTCGCTGCCGTTTTTCGCAGGCTTTATCGGCGCCATTGTTTCCGGCTATCTTATGGACGGCGCGCTGAAAAAGCACCGCTTCCACTATGTCATCGTCACCCAGCTGTGCATGGCGCTTTTCCTCTACCTCATGTTCACTGCTGAAAGCGTGACCAACCTTATGATTTTCAATGTCATTGCGGGCTACTTCTGCTTCTGCTGCGTGGCTTCGGTCTTCAGCCTGCCCATGATGGAAGTGCCCAAGGAAATCGCGGGCCGGGCTATGGGCATCGTAAACACAGCAGGACAGCTGGCAGGCTTTCTGGCTCCCATTGTCGTGGGCCTGCTCATCACCACCGCCGCTGACGGCGTGCAGAACTACAACGTGGCCTTTGGCTTTTTGTGCTGCTCCAATATTATGGCAGCCATAATCGCCTTCTTCTTCCACAGGAGCAACGTCAAAGCTGCCTCTGCCGCATAGAGCGTTTTTAGCTTGATACATAAAAGCCCCGCAGGCATCAGCCTGCGGGGCTTAATTTGATCATATCAATATTGAAATGCAGCGCGTTTCAATATTGGCATCCTGCCGGAAATCGTATTTCTGGCAGAATCCATGCCGCTATACGGCAGGCGGCTCGGTCTACTCACCGCCGTGCATTTTACCATTTTTATTAATAAAATGCCTTATTGCTGACAAACCATGCTTTTTTGTGGGGGGACACTTCAGGGATTGCAGCCTTGGAGTTCTGCCCTGCTAAACCGGATAGCTTCCGGGCAGTTCACCAGCCTTAGTTGTTAACGTCACCTTCAAAGCGCTGCGGGGCGCGGCTCTGAGCATCAGGGCGCTTGCCGGAGCGGTTGTCTTTGGGGTGAGCGGCCTTGTTGCCCTTGGCATTCTTGCCATTGGGGCTGGTCATCTTGTCTGCGCGCTGGCCCTTGGCGCCGGGCTGAGCAGCTTTGGCAACCTTGCTGTTCTTTTTGACATCATGCTTGCCATTGGCATTGCCTTTGACGTCTTTTTTGGGGGCATTTTTGCCGTTGTTTTTCACCTTGGCGGCCTTTGTGTCTTTAGCAGCCTTAGTGGCCTTGCCGTCACGGTGATACTGGGTGTCAGCACCCTGGCCTCTGCCATACTGCTGATCATTACGGGCTACGAGCATCGTGCCCTGTCCCATGTCTGAAGTGTCCGCATTGGCCTGGGCCGGAACACCGATCCACAGAGCCGCGGCAAGGGTACACAGACCCAATGGCCGCCAGAGATATTGCATGGTCATAATGGTATCCTCCTTAAAGGGCGCACAGCCCTGAGCTTCCATATGCCTATGCGTTCCCGGACGCAAGAGGTCTTTACAAATTACCCGGCTTCATACTGAAAATATTACTCTTTTTTTTAAACTTTCTTTAGAAAACAGCTGAAAAGTGACGATTTTTATCTGCTGGCAGATACCACGGTGTTCAGGCATACCAAAAATGATTCTACGCCAAACCAAGGCAAAAGACTTTTTTACGAAAGCAGTCAGCGCTTACGGCGCATGCCCAGAGTAAAAAATGGCTTTTTAACGCAGCCAGTTCGGAAAATGAATTATTTCGAGACAGCCGCTAGCCTGAAATCAGCCGCAACGCAGGCGCGCCCAGGCCGTCCTCCTGCGCCGCCCGGCCCACTGCCTCGGCTTCGGGGCGAATATAGCTGCGGCCTTCAATTTCATAACGCTTGGCAGGCATGTCGCGTCCCGCAACCCTGGCTGTTACCGCACTTCGGGGCGACACAAGCCTCTCCAGCCTCTGGCGGCGTATCCCCAGGGTATGTGTATGGCGCAGTACTGCCTGCTCTGCCGCGTCTTCATGATCCGTCAGACACAGCACGCGCAGCAGTCCCGAGGGACGATTTTTCTTGCCAATCCCCGGCAGCCACAAGACGTCCAGCACTTCAGGCATGTCGGCCAGAGCTGTGAGGGCCTGCCCCATCTCCTCTCCTGTGAGGTGATCAAGGTGGGTTTCAAGCTGACTGACCAGCTCACGCCCTCCGTGATGGTGATCCACACGGGGGGACGCATTCAGCAGCCACATGCGCAGGCCGGACGCCGCCGGGCGCGAGCCGTAGCCCGTGCCCATAGCAGCGAGCGTACCGCAAGGGGCGCCAGTAAATTCGTCTACCAGGGCATGCAGCAGGGCTGCCCCGGTGGGGGTGATCAGCTCTACGCGCGCGTCAGTGGCGTACACGGGCTTGTTGCGCAAAAGCCACGCTGTAGCAGGCGCTGGCAGGGGAATGCAGCCGTGCGCGCATTCTATACTGCCCGAAAACCAGGGCAGAAATGACGCGGTAATGCGCTGCACGCCCAGCTGCTCCAGGCCGTAGCATACACCCAGAATGTCCACCAGGGTATCAACGGCCCCCACTTCATGAAAATGTACTTCATCCGGCTGTATCTGATGCGCATATGCTTCAGCCAGGGTCAAAGCTTCAAGAACGGACAGGGCGCGGTCGCGCACAGAAGCCGGCACATCCACAGCTTTAAAAATAGCTGCAATATCCGCAGGGTGTCGCAACGGCTGTTCATCCTGCCGCCAGCGGACATCAATGTGCCGCCCCGGGCCAGCCGCCCTGATCTCTTCACGTAGCTCAAGTTCGCAGGCCACGCCCGCTTTTTCCAAGGCTGCCGTCAACGGAAAAAAATCCACACCCAGGTGGGCCAAGGCCGCCAGCGTCATATCGCCGCTGATGCCGCCGCCGCAATCCAGATACACTTCCATACGCACTCGCAAATCGCTGCGCCGTATGCCGGGAATGCCCGGCCACACACTTGTGCAGCATCCGTTTGTTGTTGTATAATCAGAAAAAGGCCGCTTAGTTATGCGGCCAAACACCAAACCGCATCGAAAGCCGGAGGGAAGCATGCCTGTTCAGAACTGGATGACCACCGATGTTGTCAGCGTCACCCCGGAGACGTCTCTGCTCAAGGTTGGCAAACTGATGAAGGACCATCATGTCCGCCGTTTGCCAGTCCTTGATGACAAGGGACGCGTTGTTGGCATTATTTCCGACCGTGATGTGCGTGACGCCTCTCCCTCCAAGGCTACCACGCTCGACATGTACGAAATGCATTACCTGCTGGCCGAATTGAAGGCCAAAAACATTATGACGGCTAACCCTTTGACCGTCAAACCGTCAGACACGGTTGAACAGGCCGCCCTGCTGATGCTCGACAACAAGGTTGGCGGCCTGCCCGTGGTTGAAGAAAACGGAAAGCTGGTAGGCATTATTTCTGACCACGACGTGTTCAAGGCGCTTGTGGACATTACAGGCGCACGCCTTGGCGGGCTGCAGTTCGCCATTGAACTGCCCGACCTGCCGGGCACTGCCCGTCCCCTCTTTGATCTGCTGCGCGCCCATAACGCCCGCCTTTTGTCGGTACTGACGGTCAGCAATGATGACGGCAATCGTCACATTTTTATCCGAGTGCGTGAACTTGAAAACAAAAGTGCTGAGAACAGCCTTATGGAAGAAGTTGCAAAGCTCGGCAGAGTGCTGTATTGCATCCATCAGAATGGTTGAGCAGACCAATCGGGATTACATCATCCCGCTGAAATTGCTAATAAAAAATTTCGACTAGAATGGTGGGGCATGCCAAAAAAAGCCGTCAGGGCTTGCCATCAAATTTTTTTTATGGCATAAAGGCATTCGTTGTGATTGCATTACGCTTTCGCGCCCCATTGGAGGAATTCGGCCGGGAAACCCCGGTTGGCTGCGCCAGGAGCATGTTGTTCCGGCGAGGTTAAGTACTATCTGTCCAAGGAGGACACTCGCATGGCTGAGATCACCTATAAAGGTAAAAGCTTTGAAGTTGACGAAGACGGCTTCCTTCTGCGTTTTGACGACTGGTGCCCCGAATGGATGGACTATGTGAAGGAATCTGAAGGCATCTCCGAAATCACCGGCGACCACCAGAAGATTCTTGACTTCCTGCAGGATTACTACAAGAAGAACGGCATCGCCCCCATGGTCCGTATTCTGTCCAAGAACACCGGGTACAAGCTGAAGGAAGTTTACGAACTCTTCCCCTCCGGCCCCGGCAAAGGCGCCTGCAAGATGGCTGGCCTGCCCAAGCCCACCGGCTGCGTGTAGTCCGAGCCGCGACATTTGGAAAAAAGCGGAAGGGAAACCTTCCGCTTTTTATTTTTTTGAAAACCAGCAATTTTTATTTTACAGTTTTTTGCAATTTCATTCACGCGCCCTGCCTGTTTCAAATCCATACCCTGCCTGCGCGTTTTGCAGCCCGCTACCCACGGGGCTTTAGGCGTGTACTTTACGCCGCAGCAAAAAAACGGTATCGCCCTGCCATGAAAATTCGTCTGTCATTGAAAAAATTCACTCTCTGGCTGATTGGCATTATAGTAGTATGCGGCATCCTTGGCGGGAGCGCCGTGACCATGCTGTTTTACTGGGCCTCACGCGACCTGCCTGACATTAACCGCATTGCCGAATACAAGCAGCCGCAAGCCACGGTAGTTCTGGCACGCGACGGCTCCACACTGGGCACCCTGTACCACGAAAAGCGCTATGTCATCGGGCTCAAAGAGATGTCGCGCTTTCTGCCCATGGCCTTTCTGGCTGCAGAAGACGACGCATTTTACCGCCACATGGGCGTGGACCCCACGGCCATCCTGCGCGCGGCCATCAACAACTTTCGCAAGGGACGCCAGGGTGAAGGCGGCAGTACCATCACCCAGCAGCTTATCAAGCAGCTTTTGCTGACGTCCGAGCGCAGCTATACCCGCAAGATGAAGGAAGCCATTCTGGCTTACGATCTGGAAAAAACCTACACCAAGGACCAGATCCTCACCATCTATCTGAACCAGATATATCTTGGCGAACATGCCTATGGCGTGGAAGCCGCCGCCCGCACCTACTTTGGCAAGCACGCTTCGGATATTACCCTGGCTGAAAGCGCGGTTATCGCAGGTCTGCCCAAAGCCCCCAGCACGTACAACCCCTTCCGCAGGCCGGAAGAGGCGAAAACCCGCCAGATGTATGTGCTTGGACGTTTGCGCGACCTCAAATGGATCACGGCAGAAGAATATGAAAAAGCCGCTACCGAACCGCTTGTCTACTGGAGCATGCCCGACGGCATGGGCGGCGCGGCCTTATGGTATCTTGAAGAAACCCGCCGGCTGCTCGTCGAATTTTTTACAGAGCAGAACCTCAGGGCGCTTGGCATAGAAACTGACAAATCCGGCGTGGATTACGTGTATGACGCCGGACTTACTGTGCGCACGTCTATGGACCCGGCTCATCAGTACGCCGCCGGAGCTGCCTTGCGGCAGGGCCTGGAAGAACTGGACAAGCGTCAGGGCTGGCGCGGTCCGCTTGAAAAGCTGGATGCGGAAAAGCAGAAAGCTTTCAGCCAAAGGAGCTTCAGCCCGCTGGATCTTGCCGGAAACAGCTGGGTCAAGGCATTGGTCACGCAGGCAGACGCCAAGGAGGCCCGCGTAAGTCTGGGGCAGGGATATACGGGTATTGTTTCCGTGGCTGACATGTCATGGGCACGCAAGCCCAATCCCAAGGTTGCAGGCATTTATGCTCCTGCCGTCAAAGACGCCAAACTTGTGGTCAGCCCCGGCGACCTCATCTGGGTTTCCGCCGCTGAAGTCACCGTAACTGAAACAGCAGCCAAGGGCCGCAAGGAAAAGAAAACCCTGCCCTTTGACCCTGCAGCGGTTAAAAAAGGCACGCCCATCTCTCTGGTTTTGCAGCAGGAGCCCGCAGTACAGGGCGCAATCGCTTCGGTGGAGGCTGAAAACGGCGACGTGGTGGCCCTTATTGGCGGCTACCAGTTTGGCGACAGCCATTTCAACCGCGCAACGCAGGCGCGCCGCCAGCCCGGCTCCAGTTTCAAGCCCGTGGTGTACTCCACGGCGTTGGATATGGGTTTTACCGCACTTTCCACAGTGCTGGACGCACCCTTTGTGTATGTGAACCCCTATACCAACGAGGTATGGCGGCCTTCCAACTACGAAAAGAACTACAAGGGCGAACTGCCCCTGCACACAGCGCTGGCGCTTTCGCGCAATACATGTACGGTGCGCATTGCGCAGCAGGTGGGCATAGCCAACGTCATTCAGCGGGCCAAGGCTATGGGGCTTGAACCCCACTTCCCGCAGGAACTTTCGGTCAGCCTTGGCGCTGTGGCGGTTTCTCCCCTCAATCTCACCCAGGCCTATGCGGCTTTTGCCAACAAGGGCCTTGGCGTGCGCCCGCGCATCATCACGTCCATTACCGACCCCAAGGGCCGCGTGCTCTATCGGCAGGACGTGGAACAATGGCAGGCGCTCAGCCCGCAAAATGCCTTTATGATGGCTACCCTGCTCAAACAGGTGGTCAACGCAGGCACGGGTAGCCGCGCCAAGGTGCCGGGCTACAACATTGCAGGTAAAACCGGCACAACCAACGAAGAACACGATGCGTGGTTTGTGGGCTTTTCTCCCCATCTGGTCACGGGCATCTATGTGGGTTACGACCAGTTACAGAGCCTTGGCCGCCTGGAGCAGGGCGGGCGCACGGCGGCTCCCATTTTCCGCGCCTATCGCGTGGAAGTGGAAGAACGCTACCCCGCAGACGATTTTGTTATGCCCGAAGGCATAATCATGCGGGACGGCCTTGCTTTCCGCTCCGACATGCCCATTGAAGGCGCTTCGGCCACGTCAGCTACAACCGAGGACGACAGCATGGTCGACACCTCGCAGGGCGGCGAAGACCTCATGCGCCAGATGTTCTGATTTTTGGCCTGATCCTGACCACCAGGGGCCGGTTGTCCGGCCCCTTTTCACGCTACGGCGCGCCAGCGCCGCAACACAAAGGAAATACATGATTCCCTATGGTTCTCTTGTTGTTTATGTGACGCCCAAGGGCCGCCGCTATACCAAGCGCCTGATGGAAGAGCACAACTGGCACAGCAACGACGGCACCCTGCTGGCCTCTGATGTGACCTGCTGCGACTTCGGCAGCGTGGCCTACACCAATCAGCAGGTGCCCATTCAGATCATGGAAGCCACCCTGTACGACAGGCTCAAGACTCTCAAACGCCAGACGCAGATCATCTACCCCAAGGATATTGCCTACATCTGTCTGCGCCTTGGCGCCGGACCGGGCCGTACCATCATTGAGGCTGGCTGTGGTTCTGGCGGCCTGACCACCGGGCTTTCCTGGTTCTGCGGCCCCACCGGGCGCGTTGTCAGCCATGAGGCGCGTGAAGAGTTCATGGCCCTGGCCCGCCGCAATCTTGAGTGGGCAGGCGTGGGCGAAAATGTGGAACTGCACAACCGCGACGTGGCCGAAGGCTTTGCCGTCACCGGCGCGGACGCCCTTTTTCTCGACGTGCGCACCCCCTGGGAATATCTGGACCACGCGGTAGCCGCTGTGCGCCCCGGTGCAAGCTTCGGCTTTCTGCTGCCCACGGTGGATCAGGTCAGCAAGCTTCTGCTCGGCCTTGAACGCGGCCCCTTCGCGGATGTGGAAGTTTGCGAAATCCTCATCCGACGCTGGAAGCCCGTGGCTGACCGCCTGCGCCCCGAAGACCGCATGAACGCCCATACGGGATTTCTGGTTTTCGCCCGCCAGCAGCAACGCAGTGAAGACTTTGAATCACGCAAACCACTGGGCACGCGCGAACGCAAGCAGGAAGCCGCACGGCTGGCCCGCCTGGGCCTAGACGGCGACGCCTCGCAAACCGCCGCTGCCGAAGAAGACGTGACGGAATAATCTGTTCATAAAAGCATGCCAAAAGCCCGGTGCGTACATAACGCGCCGGGCTTTTTTGTTTGTCGCCGTCAGCGGCGGTGGCAATGCAGGCAATGCCATGCGCCAGTGGGGGGAACCTGCTTTAAAACTTTAAAGCCAGCCCCCGGGTGTACCCTCCCCCAGGCCGGTAAAGCTGGAGTTATCAGATAGCAACAAACCGAGAGAGATCGGGGGGAACAACCTGTTGAAACATTGCACCCGGCTCGCGGGGCACGAGCGAACCTTCCTGTGAAGAGAGGATGAGATTTCAGACATTGCCTCGCCCCTGTCAAAGGGTGGCTCCACCTGAACCCGACAGGCAGACAGAGTACCATATTGGCAGGAATATCACTATTAATGTCATTGTGCCATATCGTGCTCTAGCCTAGGGTACGAACATGAAATGCGAGCATTCCCCCACCGACGGTTGTCCAACTGCCCCACGCCTTGTCGTCATGGCTGTCCATGACGGTGCGGAAATCCTCGATATCACGGGGCCCTTGAGCGTGTTTTCCGCAGCCAACTCTCTGCATGCACAGTCCGGCGGCGCGGAACCGCTTTACCGCATCCAGGTCGCGGGCGAGAGCAGTGACGCGGTGGTGCGGACCGCCTCCGGCATCCGTCTGCTGACTGATACCGCATTGGGACAGCTCAGCGGCATTGACACCTTGCTGGTGGCTGGCGGCCCTGTGGCGAAGCAGGCTCCGCAGGCGCTGGTGGACTGGCTGCGCGAATCTGCGCCTCTTGTGCGGCGCGTTTGCTCCATCTGCACCGGAGCCTTCATTCTGGCGCGCGCAGGGCTGCTGGAAGGCCGCCAGGCCACCACCCACTGGCTCATGCTTGAGGAACTACGCGCCTTTTCTCCCAATATTGATGTTCAGACTGACGCCCTGCATGTGAAGGACGGCTCCGTCTATACCTCGGCCGGGGTAACGGCGGGCATTGATCTGGCATTAGCCCTGCTGGAGGAGGACTTCGGCCGCGATCTGGCGCTGAACGTTGCGAGAGTGCTGGTACTCTACCTCAAGCGTCCGGGTGGGCAATCGCAGTTCAGCACAACCCTTCTGGCGCAGATTCACGAGGGCGGCACGCTGGCTTCGACGATCCAATGGCTGCGCGACAACCATCAGCGCCCGCTGTGCAACGAAGACATCGCCAAACACGCGGCTATGAGCCCACGCAACTTCGCAAGGGTCTTCAAACGCGAAACAGGCGTAACTCCTGCCCATTTCATTGAAAACATTCGTCTTGAAGCAGCTGTGAAACTCCTTGAGGAAACAACGCAGGTACTGGAAACCATCGCCCGGGAGTGTGGTTTTCAATCCGGTGAGCACTTCCGCCTGACATTTTCGCGCCGCTTCGGCATCACCCCCGGCCAGTACCGGAACAGATTCCGTTCCGATGCATGGCGTTAACACTTAGGAGAAGTATATGAAATATATACCGTTACAATGTATTGCTCTCGCGTTCATGCTGCTCGCATCCGCCCTCTCCGTTCCGGCGCAAGTGCAATCACCCCAATCAGAGGAGCAAGTCATGTATGAGGTCCACCCAGCCCAGGTTTCCAAGCAGATAACCGTTGGGGTTCTCATCTTCCCCGGCTTCGAGATGCTGGACGCCTACGGCCCGATGGAAATGTGGGGCAGCCTCAAGCACGCCCCGGCCCGTTTCTGGGGTGGCGAAGAAAAACGTGTAGGCGTACGGCTGGTGACCATCGCGGCCACACGGGGAGAAATTGCCTCAAATCAGGGGCCAAAGACCGTAGCCGATTACAGCTATGCCGACTCGCCCAAGCTGGACTATCTGTTGGTGCCCGGCGGCATCGGGGCAGTGCCCCTGGTTCGCGACACTGCGACTCTGAGCTGGCTACGCGACCAGGCAACCAAGACGGAGATCGTCATGTCCGTGTGTAACGGCGCGTCGCTTTTGGCTGCGGCGGGCATTCTGGACGGCAGACCTGCCACAACAAACAAAATGGCCTTCAAGACCTCTACGGAGCCCGGCCCCAAGGTGAACTGGGTCAAACAGGCGCGCTGGGTAGATGATGGCACCGTGGTCAGCTCTTCCGGCGTTTCTGCCGGGATGGATATGACCCTGGCGGTCATATCCCGTCTGTACGGCCAGCCTTTGAGCGATTGGCTGGAGCAGACCACCGAGTACGACGCACACCGCGACCCGTCCTGGGATCCCTTCGCGGTCAAGGCCGGGCTGGTGCGTTAATCCTGTCCACAGGGCATTCCAAAACAGGCGGCGGGGTTCTAGGGAAACGCTGATTTATTCCGTTTGGCGGCGTTGCTTCACTTTTTTTGAAACAGGCGAGGACGGAAGAGTCCACGCCTGCTTCAAAAAAAGATCGCGCCTTGCCAAACGAAATAACTGCGCGTTTCCAGGAGGCTCTTTAATCGGTGCTTCCCTAGGCAATGCCCAGAATCTCGCCGCCCTCTCTTCGCAAGAAGGCCCGCCCCTGTAGCCCGTGAGCTGACGTTCTCAGTTTTTATAAATGGGTCTGCCTAGCTAGGAGTAGTGCCGTCAAACTTTTATGTTGAGCTGCTTTATGGGGGGATCTTTATTGAAAACAGGGGTTAGCAAACAGCGCCTTTCAAGTATCACACCGTCTCAAAGTAAATATGCGATAGACCTTTTCCAGTGACAGTTGGCCCACACCCTGATCAGGGCGCGCAACCTCAGCCTTTACCCGCTCTACAAATACGCATCGTCCATTTCAAGATAACTGCGCACATAGTCGGCAATGCCTTCTTCAAGCGAAGCAAAGGCAAGGGGGCAATCCGCACGCTCAAGCCAGCCCATATCCGCTTGTGTAAAATGCTGGTAGCGGCCGTGAAGTGAGGCTGGCATGTCCACGTAATTTATGCGGCAAGGCAACTCAAGGGCCGCGAACACGGACTGGGCAAGCGCGTTAAAACTGCGGGCCGTACCCGTGCCCACATTGTGTATGCCGCAAACGTCATGCCGTTCCAGCAGCCAGGCCATCAGGGCCGTGCAGTCTTTAACATAAACAAAGTCGCGGCTCTGCTCGCCGTCCGCCATGTCGGGCCTGTCGGACTTGAACAGGTTTATGCTGCCCTCTGCACGAATCTGCTTGTGGGCCTTGGCTGCCACACTCTGCATGTCGCCCTTGTGATATTCATTGGGGCCGTAGACATTGAAAAACTTCAGGCTGGCCACCTCGGTTTGCAGGCCTTCGCGCAAAAGCCAGAGGTCGAAAAGCTGTTTGGAATAGCCATACATGTTCAAAGGCCGCAGCTGCGGCACAAGTGCTTCCGCATCGCTGAAACCAAGAGAACCGTCGCCATAGGTGGCGGCAGAGCTGGCATTGATGACCCGCGCGCCCTTGTCCAGAGCGTAACGGCAAAGATCGCGGCTGTAGTGGAAATTATTTTCCATCAGAAAGTCCGCGTTCTTTTCCGTGGTGGCGGAACAGGCGCCAAGGTGCACAACCCCGCTGATCTTCCAGGGCAGGGCGTCGCGCTGCATGAGATCATAGAATCGATCCCTGTGCAGGTAGTCCACATAGCGCCGCTTGACGAGATTACGCCATTTGTCGCTGTGGGCCAGATTGTCCACAACCACAATATCTTCAATATTCATGCAGTTGAGTTGCCATAAAAGAGCGCTGCCCAAAAAACCAGCGCCGCCGGTAATCACGTACATGGATACCTCCATTCGGTCTTTTTTTATGGTAGCCAGTACGCCGCCGCACCGCAAGAGCTGGCGTTCCCCTACCCTGTATCAAAGCCATACCCTCTGGACACAGGCTGACAAGTTTGCCACTATGCGGCATCTGTAAAACCAAGGGGAATACCATGAAAGTGTGCATTGCCTATATGCATGGCAAGCCGGTCATGCTGGAACTGCGGGATGACATCGCCTACATTGATGACGAACCCCAGCCCATCAAAAACCTCAGCAATGAAACGCTGCAAGCTTTCAGCGACAGCATAAGCGCCATACCCTACAGCGCTGATCCGGGCTATGACGCTTTGGTCAATGCCAAAAGGGCTGCCTTCCTAGTTGACCTGCTGGCAATGGCCGTGGGAGACGACTGTGTCTCCAGGCTGACCCACATTCTGGATCATGTGCATTACGATGTGATGGAATATCTTGGTGAAACCGGAGACAGCGATGCTTGAAATCAATGACCTGCATGTGGAGGTCAAGGGCACGCCGGTGCTCAAGGGCATAGATCTGCACATCAAATCCGGTGAAACATTCATACTTTTTGGCCCCAACGGTTCGGGCAAAACCACCCTGCTTATGACCCTCATGGGTTTTTCAGGCTATGCCGTTACCCAGGGACAAATCATTTTCAAAGGTACGGATATTACCCATGCGCCCATGTATGAACGGGCGCGCCTGGGGCTTGGCATGTCTTTTCAGCGTCCCCCCACCATCCACGGCCTGCCCACAGGCAAGCTTGTGGAGCTGTGCGGGCGTGGACGCGAAATGGACGTAGAGGGCATGGCCCGCAAGGTACACTTTGACAGCTTTCTGAACCGGGACGTCAACGCGGGTTTCTCCGGCGGCGAAATCAAGCGCTCCGAACTTTTACAGCTCATGGCCCAACAGCCAGACCTGCTGCTTTTCGACGAGCCGGAATCAGGCGTGGACCTTGAAAACATGACCCTTGTGGGCCAGACCGTGCGCGGCCTGCTGGACGGCATGCCTGAACGATGTTGTGCCACGCTGCGGCAACGTGAGAAAGCACGCGGCACCAGCGGCCTCATTATCACCCACACCGGGCACATTCTGGAATACGTCAACGCCCACCGGGGGCAGGTCATGTACAACGGCAAACTCTGCTGTGAAGCCGGACCACGTGAAATTCTGGAACACATAGCCAACCACGGCTACCAGGAATGCCTGCGCTGCCTGGCTGGCGACATGTTTGGTCAAATTGCGGAGGCCCCTCTCAAATGAGCACTGTAAATCTTTCCCGCTACAGTTTCAGTGGCAACGAAGGGGCCGCGCCCATCGAAGACCTAGCCAACCTGCCCGCGCAAGACAAAGAACGCCTTGTGCTGGCTGGCATTGACGTGAACGACCGCTCGGTCAGCGGCGCGTTCATGCAGCTCAATCATGCGGGTGTGCACTGCGAGACCAAGCATGAAGGTCTTGACCTTATGGACATCCGCACCGCGCTTAAAAAATTTGACGGACTGCCCCAGTATTTCTGGAAGCTGCTTGATCCTGACAAGGACGAGTTCACCCGGCTCACGCGCGAGCACTGCAATGGCGGTTACTTTGTGCGCGCCCGCAAAGGGGCCAAGATCACCCAGCCTGTGCAGTCCTGTATGTTCATCAAGGGACACGGCGCAGGCCAGAGCATCCACAACATCGTCATCGTTGAAGAAGGCGCGGAACTGCACATTCTGGGCGGCTGCGCCACGGCCCACGACGCCAATGACACAGCCCACCTCGGCATTACCGAATACTATGTGGAAAAAGGCGGCAAGCTGACCTTCACGATGATCCACAACTGGGGCACAAGCACAACGGTGCGTCCCCGTTCGGCGGGCATTGTAGAAGCCGGGGGCGAGTTCCAGAACAACTACATCCTGCTCAAGCCCGTGGCCGACCTGCAGATGTACCCCACTATGAAATTGCAGGGGCAAGGCGCGGTGGCCCGCTTCAATTCCGTTATCGTTGCGCCCACAGGCTCATATGTGGACTGCGGCAACCGCATTGAACTCAACGCCCCCGACACGCGCGGCGAAGTCATCTCCCGCACGCTCACCACGGGCGGCACTATCATCAACCGGGGATTCATCGGCGCTTCCGCTGCACCCGCCAGAGGGCATCTTGAGTGCAAGGGCCTTATACTGGGCGGAGGGCGTATACACGCCATTCCTGAGCTAGACAGCAATCAGGACGGCGTGGAACTATCGCACGAAGCAGCGGTGGGCAAAATCGCCCAGGAAGAAATTGAGTATCTCATGGCACGCGGCCTGGATGAAGACGAGGCCGCCTCTACCATCGTGCGGGGCTTTCTCAATGTAGATATTATGGGCCTGCCGCTGCCGCTGAAAAAAGCTATGGATGAGCAGATTGCCCTGCTGGAGACTGGCAACGCCATGTAATGACGACTTTGAAATGTGAAGCATTTCAAAGATAATCTGCTCTAGTTCAGCGGCAATGTTATGAAAATCTGCCAGCTCTGGCTTGTTGACTTGACCGCCAAACAACTTGCGTCTATAGTTCCTCTCCTTGGGGCCTATAGCTCAGTTGGTAGAGCTTCCGGCTCATAACCGGCCTGTCCCAGGTTCAAATCCTGGTGGGCCCACCAAGACAATCAGTAGAGTCCGCCGAGGCAGAAATGCCTTGGCGGACTTTGCAATTTCAAAACCTTTCCATTCTGAAATACTTTGTGGTGGAGGAGACCCTTTTGCAAAAAATCTCCTCCACCACGCCCCTCTTTAAAGAATTATAACATTAATTTAAACATCTTACATGACATATCATGATATGAGGGGGGATTTCCAGAGTCAGCGGCATTGATGCCACGTTGCCTCAAGGTTGATGTATTCTAAAACTCCTTGCGCCTGAAATATTCACAAGAATTTCCCCAAAATCGTTGTCTCGAATGAGCGGAGTTTTATTTTCCGTCATCCGGCAGCTTCAAGCGTCAATCAAAAGACCACAAGTACATGCGCCTCACATAACCGCTTCCAGCCGCGCACGCATCTCCGCTTTCATCTGCGCAAAATCCGTATCGTCGGGGTGTCTTGGGCGTGGGGCATCGACAGTCCACGTTGCAGCAATGCCAAGGCCCGTACCCATAAGATGTATGGTGTCTGCCAGCAGGCAGGCTTCCGAAACATCGTGCGTGACTAGAAGTACCGTAACGCCTGTTTGCTGTTGCAAATCTGCCAGCAGGAGCTGCATGCGGGCACGGGTAATGGCATCCAGCGCGGCAAAGGGTTCATCAAGAAGCAGAAGCTTCGGGCGCAACACAAGAGCCCGCGCCAGTGCCACGCGCTGCCGCATGCCGCCGGAAAGTGCCGAAGGCAAGGACTTTTCCCACGCCTCAAGCCCTACCAGCGCCAGCATCTCCTGCACTCGCTCTTCCCGAAGGTCAGGTGCAACGCCCCCAACCTTCAACCCCAGTGCAACATTTTCCTGCACACTCAGCCAGGGGAACAGCGCATCGTCCTGAAATACCATCACTCTGTCCGGCCCCGGCCCGCTGCACAGCCTTCCGTCAAGAAGCATGCTCCCGGCATCCAGAGGTATGAACCCTGCCGCCACTTGCAGGAATGTGCTTTTTCCGCAGCCGCTGGCCCCTATAAGGGCGGTTATGGAACCTTGCGCAAGAGCCATATCAATACCGGGCAGCACGACATGCTGGCCGTAACTTTTTTGCAGCCCCCTACAGATGAAGTATTCTTTCATCGCGCAACACCCGGCAGCCGCGATAAAAAGCGGACAAGCAATGCATCGCAAATGGCTCCAAGCAGGGCTATGAGCACAATACCGCTCAACAGCACGTCTACACGGCCATTCATGCGGGCATCCATAATCAGTGCGCCCAAGCCATCAGGCACGCCGGTAAGCTCTCCCAGCACCAGATAGGCAAAGCTCATTCCAAGCGCCACACGCAAGCCTGCGCATACCTGCGGCATGGCCCACGGTAAAATAACCTCTGTAAAGAGCTTCGGGCGCGAGAATCCGAGCATGCGCCCCGCGTTGATCAGATTTTTCGGCACTGACGCAGCAGCTGCTGCCGCACTGAAATACACCGGAAAAAATCCCGCCAGAGCAATAAGGCTGACGGTCGTCATAAAGCCCACCCCAAGCCATATGAGGGCCAGAGGCAACCAGCTTATACCCGGAACAGATTTCACGCCGTTGATGGATGAAGACAGCAGGCGCGATACCGTGGGGCTTCTGCCCGACCACAAACCCAGAATCAAACCGGGCACGACAGCCAGCGTATAGCCGCAGGCCACACGCCACAGGCTTGCTGTGGCGTCGCTCCAGAAGCGCCCGCCGTAGGCCGATCCGTGGCCTCCCCCCATATAGGTAAAAATGGTGCGGGCAACTTCAACTGGTGACGGAAGCAGCCATTCTGAAACGAGGCCGAGCGCCGTCACGGCCCACCATGCCGCCAATACAAGAAGCGGAAGGCACCAGGGCAGAACGCGGGATTCCCTGCCGTCAGTCATGCTTGGCGGCGTCGGTACGCAGGGCGTCTACAAAGCTGCGGTCAACAAGCTTCGCATAATCCGGCTCCTGCTTAATGATGCCAAGGGCCTTCATACGTGCGCCCAAGGCAGCCAGCCGCAGCATGAACGCATCATCCATATCCCACGTCAGCTCGATATTGCTGGCAGACGCTTCAAGCAGCCCGCGGTTTACGCCAAACAGGCCCGATGCCGTATCCAGCCATAGTTTTTTGTCTGCAACCAAGGCTTCCGTAGCGGCCTTGTGCGCGGCAACCATCCGCCGGGCCTGGTCCGGGTGCTCTTTTATGAAGTCCTCACGCATGAGCATGCCGCTGTTGATAGTGCCAATGCTGTCTCCGTAATAGGGATAGGCCAGAATGCGCCCGAATCCCTGCATGACAGACTGGGTGGGAAAGGGCTCGCCGGAAAGAAAGGCATCCACATTGCCCTTGGCAAGGGCTGTGCCCATATCAAAAAAATCAATACGCATGAGCGTAACATCACGGTCGGGATCAATGCCTTCGCGTTGCAGAAGCTCACGCAGCAAAATTTCATGCATGGTGCCGGGCACATAGGCGATGCGCTTTCCTTTAAGATCAGCGGCCTTGTGTATCGGCCCATCCTTTGCCACCACAAGAGCCGAGCACTTGCTTCCCAGTGTTGCCACAAGCTTGACGGGCTCTCCCCGTGAGGCAGCCTGAATTGCCAGCGCCAGCGTTGTGCCTGTCATGTCCAGACTGCCCGCGAGCAAGGCGGATTTTTGATCCGCGGGGTTCGTAAAGGGACGCACATCAACCTTGAGGCCCGGATTCGCCGATGCTGCGTATTTTTCATACAAAAATGGCTGTATGGTCTGGGCGGTCTTCCATGTGCCAACGTGCCAGATTTCAGCGGCTTGCGCCGGGCCTGAGGCCCCCACAGCCCACATGCCTATTCCTCCCAGCAGGGCAAGAACCCAAAGAACGCCGCGCAGGGTTGCGCCTGCTACATTTTTTCTGCACGCTGCCACAGTGGTCTCCCCCTTTCAAACGCTGTTGTGGATAAAAATGGCAAGAGACACGCGAGTTCTGCCGTCAGATTGCGCGTGAATAAGCTGCAATCAGTCCGATCCCGGCTGCTCCGTTTCAGACGCCAGTGACTGCGCTACCAGCGTTTGGCGCTGCCAGCCCCTCAGCAACCAGCCCCTCAGCAACCAGCCCCGGTTCACCGGGATCCATCTAGTTGACTTAGTCTAGTATAGATATAAAAAACGCCACTTTCCTGCACATGTCAACTTACCTTGTAAAAACATGTGATATATCCAGCCTTATCCCCATAGCTTTTCAGTTAAGTCACTTTACTTTCATGCATACCAGCAGATCTTCGCCGTGCACCGCAATCACCAGATGCAGGGCAGCGATGGTGAACCCTTCCCTGTGATTCGATGTAATTGCGGCATGTTGGCGTATTTTTTACTTACAAGATACGCTGCCCTTTCTTTTCCAGAATTTATTGACAAATATTATTTACCTGGGGCAATTTTTAGCATGGAATGCCGCCGAAGGCTGTTAATCCACAAAGAACGCACCTCAACCACATTTAGAACAGATTATTTTTTTAAAATTTAGCTGCTCTAGAAATATCTGCTTTAATCCGGCAGTTACAGCCATCCTGACTCTGTTTTGATTTATGGCCTGCGCATAAACCCAAAATCCAGCTGAGGAAAAGCCCATGCACAGATTCTGGCGTCTGATTTCCATATGCCTCGCGCTCGGCCTGATCGCCACAACGACGGCAAGAGGTGAAGAGCCCTCATCTGTGAAGAATGAGGACGAGCTTGTTCGGGTGGTCGTGCTTTCCCGGCATGGCGTGCGTTCTCCCACGCAATCCCCTGAAACGCTGTCCGCCTGGAGCACACGAACATGGCCCCAATGGCCCGTGCAGCGGGGCTTGTTGACCAGGCGCGGTGCCGTGCTGACATCCGCCATGTGGGAAAACCTGCGTTTACGTTTTGTTCGTGCAGGCCTTAATCTGACCCCGGAACAGGTTTTTGTGCGCGCGGATGTTGATCAACGCACCCAGGCTACCGCCCGCGCGCTACTAGACGGCCTGCACCTGCCCTCTACCCCCTTTGCCGTGTCCACGGGCAAGCTCGATCCTTTGTTTCATCCGGTCAAGGCGGGCAAATGCGCCTTTGATGCCCAATCTGTACGCGATGAAGTCCTGCGGCAGGCGGGCGGAAGCCTGGAGCATCTGACGCGTGAACTTGAAGAGCCATTGCGCCGCATCAGCGATCTTGTGGCCCCTGTCAGCCCAGCGCTTTGTCAGAAGTGGAAGTTGCCCCCGGATTGTGCTCTTGCCGACATTCCAGGGGTGATTGAAGTGCGCGCTGATGAACACGCGGTCAATCTTCAAGGTGGGCTGGCCATTGCCTCCAGCCTGGCAGAAATATTTTTGCTGGAATACGCAGAGTGGCCTGACAAGCTGTCAGCCTGGGGACAGGCCAATGAAGCAGTGCTGCGTCAGATTTTGCCCGTACACAACAAGATCTTTGATCTGGTTAACCGAACCCCTGCCGTAGCAGGCCCGCGAGGCAGCGCCTTGCTGCATGAAATGGCGGCGGCATTGGCTGGAGCGCATGTGGATTCCCGCGTGAATCAGGCTCGACTCACCGTATTTGTGGGGCACGACACCAATATTTCCAACATTGGAGGATTGCTTGGCATAAACTGGCAGTTGCCTGAACAGGGAAACAGCGCTATTCCACCTGCTGGCATTCTTGCGCTTGAGCTGCGGCAAAAACAGGCGAAGCAAGAGATACGCATCATGTTCTGTGCCCAGTCATTACGTACGATGCATGGGTGGACCGAAGCTGATCCGCTTGCCGAAGCTGCACCCATTTGCGTGCCCGCGCGGTTGACCTCTGGCGAAATGGCGCTATATACAGCAGACGCCTTTTCGCAACTTGTGCAATCTGCCGTGCGCTCACAATGCGTGCCCGAAGAAACAGAGCTCATGCGCAAGCAGGCAGATTTATAGGCAGACGACTTTGCCTTTCACAGGCAGGGCTTACCGTACAGAACGGGCATTGACCTCACGCGGCCTGAATTGCTGTGGCTCTACGCTTTAGCAGGCGCCCCGTAGGAGGAAGCATTGTATGCGTAGCCCGAGCCAGTCAGACTGCGTAAGGATTTCCAACCATTCCAGGTTACAGTCGGTACGATCGACCAAGGTTCATGAATACCACCCCTTGGGGTGATGCAATTATACGGTTGAAGAGATTCACCCAAAAGAAGAATTATGTATTCCTTAAATCACCAGCTTTTTCTGGCGCTGAACGCCGACGAAACCTCACCCGTTTTTCTCATCGCAATTGCGCGGTTTCTGGCTGAATGGCCTATTGGCCTTTCTCTCATCATTGCATTTTCCACCCTGGTCAGTCGCAAAACTGAACGGGTGGTGGTCATGCGCCTGCTGCTCACAGTGGCGCTGGCTATGTTTACAGCCTATGCAATCAGAAAAATCCATTACAATCCCCGTCCCTTTGTCATTGATTTGGGGCAGGCCTTCATTTCTCACGCAGCCACCTCATCTTTTCCCAGCTTTCACGGCACCCTGCTGTTCTCAATGGCGGCATCGTTGCTTTTCAGTCATGATGAGCGCTTTCCCGGCGTGCTGATTTTACTGCTTGGCTTTATTACCGCGTGGGCAAGAATATTCCTCGGGGTGCACTATCCTCTTGATATGTTCGGCGCGTTTGTCACAGCATTTCTTACAGCTGCCGTTGTTCACTGGTGTTTTCTTTTTCGCAGGCACCCAGCATAGCTTCAGGGGATTGCGCTTTCCGCAGCGTGCAAGGCAGCGTGGTCTCTCAAAAAAGAGATAAGGGCAGTCACCTCCGTATAGCTCAGCCTCAACAAAGACCGCCGCGCATTACGGCAACACCTGCCGCAACGCTACCTATGAAGGCAGCGTGAGGTGCGGCAAGACTTACCCCGCACAATCGCTGCCGCTATTCATCGCTCTCATGCAGGCAATGACTGTTAGAAAAGAAGCACGGCTCTTTCTGCGCGAGTAAACACCACAATAAACGTCTCTTACATTTTGGGAATGCACATTCTCAAATCACGCTGCCCTAACAGACGCTTGCTTCTGCCCCCCACTACTGAACCTTCACTGAACCACATACTCCTGCCCATAAGCGTCACTCCTGTGGCCTCGCAGACGGTGCTGCCTGCTTGTCGATTTGGCATCTTCGCTCACAAAAAGATTGACACATTTCAATAAACGTTGAAATGTCACGTCATGGATGTGACGCAAGCCAGCACTCTTTTTGAAGCCCTGTCTTCAGGCGTACGTCTGGAGCTGTTCAGGCTGCTTGTGCGTTTTGCTCCAGATGGCCTTGTGGCTGGCGAGATTGCCAAGCATCTGCAACTCCCTTCCACTAACCTATCGTTTCATCTCAAAGGTCTTTTGCACACCGGGCTTATCTCTGTGGAGAAGGAAGGCCGCTTTCTTCGCTACCGGGCCAACATTCCTCTTATGCTGGATACAATCGCCTACCTGACAGAAGAGTGTTGCGCAGGCCACCCCGAAAAGTGCGCGCAGTACCGCGAGCAAAGCCCGGTGGTTGCCGCAGTACTGCCTTCGTGCCGCTGCAAGTAACCCCTCTTTTTTTGCCATAATATTTCAATAATTGTTGAAATATTAAAACAAAAGGACAATACCATGCCGCATTCAAAAGACCTGAAAGCCAATCAACAGGTGAAGGAAACAGTCCGCGCCGGATACGCGGCCATAGCCTTGGGACAACAAAAATCATGCTCCTGCCAGCGCAGCGGGCAAGCTGATCCGGCCAAACTGGCTGCATCATTGGGTTATGACGCAACCACTCTCGCATGGTTGCCCGAAGGAGCGAACATGGGCCTGTCTTGCGGCAATCCGGTAGCTTTGGCCGCCCTTAAGGCTGGACAGACAGTTCTGGACCTTGGCAGCGGTGGCGGGTTTGACGTGTTTCAGGCTGGTGAAAAGGTCACGTCGACAGGGCACGTCATAGGCGTGGACATGACACCAGAAATGCTCGGCAAGGCAAGAAACAATATTGCATCCTATCGGCAGGTCACAGGGCTGGACAATGTGGAGTTCCGCCTGGGTGAGATTGAGCACCTGCCCGTTGCCGACCAAACCATAGACGTGGTTTTGTCCAACTGTGTCATCAATCTCTCGCCAGACAAGCAACAGGTCTGGAGTGAAATATCCCGGGTGCTGAAATCTGGCGGCAAGGCCGCCGTGTCTGACCTGGCCTTGCTGCAACCCCTGCCGGAAAATATCCGGTCTATGGCTTCTGCGCTGGTGGGTTGCGTTGCAGGGGCCACACTTGTGGAAGATGTCAGGCAGATTCTAGAAAAAACGGGGTTTACCCGCATCACTATCAACCCAAAACCTAGTTATATACAAGGAATGCAAGACTGGAACGACCCCCTTTACGCGGAAATCGCACAGAATCTGCCTGATAAAAAAGAATTGGCCGATTATGTAGTGAGCCTGTCCATTGAGGCGTATAAACAGTAATCTGCAAGGCAATGCGCATTTACTGCGGAATTTTGGCCTCAGATAATGCGTTGGGTTGCAGTTATTAAAGTCGCGCCTTACGCATTTCTCTTGACAGCTTTTTCAGTCCCCCGTACAGTGCTTTCACTGATTGGGTCCAGTATTTTTTTTTGCCAGAGACTTACGTGGGTAAGGCTTCCAGCGGAAAGTCTGCACCCATAACAACAAAAATGGAGTCTCAAATGGCTATTTCTATTTACGTGGGCAACCTGCCCTGGTCCGCTACCGAAGACAGCGTTCGCGATCTCTTTTCCGCTCACGGCGAAGCCCTTTCCGTTAAGCTTATTTCTGACCGCGAAACCGGCCGCGCCCGTGGCTTCGGCTTTGTGGAAATGAACGAAGACGACGCCCGCAACGCCATTGCCGCTCTGAACGGCGTGGAATTTGAAGGCCGCGCCCTGCGCGTGAATCAGGCCGAAGAAAAGCGTCCTGCGCCCCGCCGCTGGTAAGCTCTTCTGAATAGATGAGTTCAAGGCCGCAAGCAATTGCGGCCTTTTCTTTTGCCCTACGCTCTCCGTCTGACGCCAGAGCATTTTACCATTAAAATGCTTCACGCTTAAAAGTTGTCATCTTACCGGGAACTGCAATCTTGCAGAATTCACGGTTCGCCACAGGCGATACTCTTTCGTGCAACGCCAGAGCAGTTAATCTGGAGCAGATTAACTTTGAAATGCATCACATCTCAAGTAATCATTCTGCCCCCAAATCCGTTTTTTGACCGAATCCACGCCATATTGCGGCGCGGTACTCTTCGCAGCGCTAGAGCAGTTCAACTTTTACAAAGCTTAACTACTCTATTCAAAGTTAAAATGCTCTGGCACTTTAAATACTTCACAATTCAAAGCAGCAGATAAAGCAAGATCCCCACATCAGTTGATGTGGGGATCTTGCTTTAAATCCAAAAGTCTTCGAATACTGCGGAGCTACACCACGCCGTGCTCGCCGGGACGTTCGTACTGATCCTTTCTCTGCACAAGGCGCACATAAAAGTCCGTATCGCCCAGAGCCAAAAGGATAGCGGAAGAAACGTAGATGGAAGACGCCGTGCCCACCACTACACCAATAAGCATCGTGAGCGCGAAGTCATGAATGACGCCACCGCCAAGGAAGTACAGGGCCAGCGTGGACAACAAGGTTGTGCCGCTGGTCAGGATGGTGCGCGAAAGAGTCTGGTTGACGCTCTTATTGATAAGGTGCGCCATATCCAGGTCAGGCGTGGCACGCAGGTTTTCGCGCAGGCGGTCGTAAATAATGATGGTGTCATTGAGCGAAAAGCCCACCAAGGTCATCAGGGCCGCCATAACGTTGAGGTCTATTTCGACATTCATCAACGACAGCAGGCCCACTGTTATTGCAACGTCGTGTAGAAGCCCCACGACGGCCCCTAGCGCAAAATTGAGCCGCAAGACAAAGCATACCACCATGGTGATGCCCAGGGCCAGCAGTACAAGCCAACCCATGCCCAACCCAGTGAGTCCGGCAACGTAAATGCCGCCCCAAAGAGCTGCGGCCATAATTGCGCCAGCCATCCAGCGCTGCTCGAAGCGGCCAGAAATGTAAACCGCGATAAGCAAAATGGCGTAGTAAAGCGCACTGAGGGCTTTGTTGGTCAAATCCGCGCCCACCTTGGGGCCAACGATTTCAAGGCGTACAATCTCTGCGGTGTTGCCAGGAAATGTCGCCGTCAGGGCTTCCATAACCGTCGTGCGCAGATGTGTGGCATCAGCATTTTCAGCACTGCTGAAGCGCAGCAGGTAATCCCGCCCGCCTTCACCGAACCGCTGAGTACTGATACCTGGCAGTGCGGGGATATCCAGGCCTTTTTTCAGGGCTTCGTCAGCAACGGGTTCCTGAAACTGCACCTGCACAATCACGCCGCCGGCAAAGTCGATGCCCATTTTGAGGCCATTGCCCCAAACCGCAGAGATAATGCCTATAAGAATAAGCAGAACCGAGACAGCATAGACCCAGTAGCGCTTGCCAATGAAGTCGATATTTGTATCGTGCTTGATAAAGGTAAAACTCATGACAGCCTCCCGGCGCGCTAGATGCTCAGACCCTTGGGACCGCAATGGCGCGCCCATTCTTCAAAAATGGCCCGCGAAACGAAGATGGCCGTAAACATGGAGGCAACAATGCCCAGCCCCAGGGTTACCGCGAAGCCTCTGATGGGCCCAGTGCCGAACTGGTACAGAATGACCGTAACGATGATGGACGTGAGGTTGGCGTCCGTAATGGAAACCACGGCTCTGTCAAAGCCCGCCCTTACCGCAGCCAGCGGCGTGAGCCCCAGGCGCAGTTCTTCACGTATTCGCTCGTAAATCAGCACGTTGGCGTCCACCGCCATACCGATGGTCAGTACTATGCCCGCGATGCCGGGCAGGGTCAGGGTCGCCCCGAAGGCTCCCATGCCCGCCATAACGATCAGCATGGTGAAGCAAAGCATGAGGTTGGCGATAAAACCACTGAGGCCATAATAAATACCAATGAAGAGCACCACAGCAGCCGCGCCCACAAGGGCTGCGCGCACGCCGCTGTCAATGGCCTCCTGCCCAAGGGAGGGGCCAACGCTGCGTTCTTCCAGTACGGAAACCGGGGCGGGCAGCGAGCCCGCGCGCAGCACAATGGCCAAGTCCTGAGCTTCGGCAGTGGTGAAGCTGCCAGAAATACTTGCCTTGCCGCCGCCGATGCGCTCACGAATGACAGGGGCGGAATACACCTTGCCGTCCAGCACAATGGCCATGCGGCGGCCAACGCTCTCTCCGGTCACGCGTTCAAAAATACGCGCGCCACGGGCGTTGAAGCTCATAGTCACATAAGACTTGTTCATGTTGTCAAAGGCAGGGCGGGCGTCGGCCACGTCCTCGCCAGTGAGCATCGAGTCGCGTTCAACGGCGATGCGCCCTTCGGTGTGTCCGGCGTCCTTTTCCAGCATGGGCAGAACCACGACGCCGGGAGGCAGCACGGCCTTGGCCGGGTCCACATCTTCGCGGACCAGATGAAACTCCAGATGAGCGGTCTGGCCGATAATCTGCACAGCGCGGCGCGGGTCGGAAATACCGGGCAGCTGCACCTGAATGCGGTTACCCGCCTGCTTGCGGATGTCGGGTTCAGCCACGCCGAACTGGTCGATACGGTTGCGGATGGTGCGAAGGGCCTGGTCAAGGGCCAGGTCTTCAATTCTTTTGACTTCAGCCTGCGTAAAACGGGCCACATAGCGCAACTGGCCGCCTTCGCCAGCCTGGGGCTGCCCCACGCTCAGCTGAGGGAAGTGACGGGCCAGAATCTCACGCAGTTTTGCCTCGTTATCGGCGCGGGGCAGAAGAAACTCAAGAGCAGTGCCGCCCACCAAACGGGGGCGCAGCACAACGATCTTTTCGTCCTGGGCCATACGGCGCAGGTCTTGCCCGGCCAGAGCCAGAGAGTTGCTCACAGCCTTGGCTACGTCCACGCCCAGCGTCAGATGGATGCCCCCCTTGAGGTCAAGACCAAGATTGATCTTGCTGGACGGCAAAACGCGCTCCAGAGCGGGCCCGATAACAGGCACGCTTGGCAGCGCGTACATAAGGGAAACCAGAAATACCAACGAAGCCAAGATCAGGCGCCAGCGCAGACCCATCGTTCACCTTCCAAACAACAGATTTAAAGCACAGCATGCCCTGAAGGGCACGGCTCGCCCGAAGCCTTGTGTGCTGCAGGCCGGGCGAAACCCCACAGCGGCGGAAACGCGCAAACCGCGCGCATACAAAGGCCATGCCCAGTCCAAGGACAAAAGCCCCTGAGCCGGCCTTGGCAAAGGCCAGCTCACGGGCCGGACATGACAAAAAAACAGAGCTGCTACTTGCTGTCGCCCTTACCGGGCACAAGGCCGCCAATGGCGCCGCGGGTAACGCGCAGCTTTGACTCGCCGCTTTCGAGCAGAACCTGCTCGTCATCAATTTCAAGAATGCGGCCGATCAGCCCGGCGGACGTGATCACATGGTCGCCACGCTTGAGTTCGGACAGCATGGCCTTGTGAGCCTTGGCCCTCTTCTGCTGCGGACGGATGAGCAGAAACCAGAAGATGACGAACATTACGATAAGGGGAAGAAACTGCATAAGCATGTCGGTTCCGCTGGCAGGAGCGGCTCCGGCCTGGGGCGTGCCCATGGCGTAGGCTACGGATTCAAACAAAACGCACCTCCAAAGGTGTGGCTGAGTCATTGGTATGAACGTCGCGCGTACCTATCAGGCAGCCCCGAAGCCGCCTTTATGCCGATTTGCGCACAATACCAGCGAATTTCTATATACGCTGGCGTTCAATCTTGCAAGCCTTTCCACTACGGCCCGAATGACAAAACGGTTTTGCCCAATGCCGGAATCATCCCTGCCATACTTGTGAAGCCGTGCCGTGCCAGTCAGCAAGCCCTCTTTCCGGCAGGAAAAACGCTTGTATCAGCCGTGCGGCAAAGCGCCACAAGCAGCACCCGGCCTTGCCATTACCGCCCTGACAGGGATACAGAAGTTTTTTGTCAACGCCACAGGAGTCGCCATGCGTCCTTGCCATATCCTTGTTCACGCCGCTCTTATCGTCACGCAGGATGAAGACCGCAACATACTGGAAAACGCCAGCCTTGCCGTACTCGACGGGCTTGTAGCTGCTATGGGACCGCGTAGTGAAATGACTGCGCAGTGGCAGCCCGAGCAAGAGGTGGACCTTGGACAGTCCGTGCTGATGCCGGGCCTTGTCAAT
>NZ_JASGDK010000007.1:0-7539 GCF_047607245.1 Desulfovibrio sp. | reverse complement strand
TTTGCTGTTGCTGCACTGCATCTCACCGGGCATGGGCGCAACAACCATTGGACAGGCTTTACTTTTGCCGATCTGTTGCAGGATGGTCTTGTTGCGGAGCAATGGCTGCGGCAAAAAGGGCACAACGCCATCGCTGTCTGCGGGCACAGCCAGGGCGGCATTCTGACCCTGGCGCATGCGGCTGCCTCACGCGAGCTTACGGCGGCATTTCCCATTACTGGCATATTGCCGCAAAACGATGACGCCATAGAACTGACGCGTTTCAGGCACTGGAAAAACAGACGGCACGAGCTAACGGCGCGCATAAACGCTGCTGCCCGCTGGCTGCCGCGTCTTCCTCTGCCCCTGCTGAGTTATTTGTCCGTAGGGCGTATAACATCCGGAGCAAGGCGCATCGTTTACAACAGAAGATATTCTCGTCTGACCTACCCTCTGGCCTTTCTGTCCAGCCTGTTTTCAGCAAGGGTAGCCAACGAACTGCACTGCCCTCTTTATTTTTTCAGCGCCATCAATGACGCCCTGTTCACTCCCGAGAGCACCAAGGCCACGTTTGACCAGTTAGAGGCTCCTGCAAAAAAACTTTTCTGGCTGCCCGGCGGCGGCCATCTGGCTGCTATGAATCCCCAACTGTGCCGGTTTATCGCGCGTCATGCCGCTGCGGCCTGTGCAGGCCTGGGGTTGCCACTACAACTGGAAAAGACGCGTCACACGCAGGGAGGCGCACCCTATGGACTATAATGGCGTTCTGGTGGGCTTGGGCAATCCTGGTTCCCGTTACGAAGGCACCAGACACAATTGCGGCTTTGCTCTGGTGGATGCCCTTGTGGACATGGCCCAGCGCCAAGGTTCGGCGGAATCGCTTAATGGCAACAAATTTTCGTGCGAGTTGTGGCGCATACGTCTGAATCAGCTCGACGGTGTATGGCTGGCCGCCAAGCCGCAAACCTACATGAATCTCAGCGGGCAAAGCGTGCAGCCCCTTCTGGCCTGGCACAAATTGCGCCCTTCTGATCTTGTGGTTGCTCATGATGAGCTGGACATCGCGGCAGGAGAGCTGCGCTTCAAGCTTGGCGGAGGCAACGCCGGGCATAATGGTCTCAAGTCCATTACAGAACTTCTGGGCACACCGGACTTCTATCGCCTGCGGATAGGCATCGGGCGGCCTCCCCACAAGGGCGACGTGACCAACTGGGTGCTGGGACGACCGCAGGGTGAAGACGCCAAACGCACGCAACAAAGCATGTCTGCGGCACTGGATACCCTGTTCGCTTTTGCTGACAAAGGGTTGGACAGCGCGCTGCGCGTTGCCAGAAAGACGGCGCAACCACGTAAAAAGAATACAACGGAAGGCGCGCCCAACGCCACCAGTGACGAAAGTTAGGCCAGTTACTTACTGGTCAGAGCACGCAGGCATGAGCCGACATGAGCCGGGGGCGGTTCAGGTCAGGCCATTGCCCTAAATGCGAATAGTGAAGAAACCAGCCATTAAGAAGGCTTTGATGTATTTCAAGGCATGTGCATTTTTGCTTTTTCGGCTGGACTCTTCGCCTTTTTTGGACTAGGATAATTGAAGAGTAAGTTTCCGACTCATCTTTTTTTCAAACAAAAATTCGTGACTTCCAGCTAATTTCGCTCCAGGTCTCGTACAGTGGCGCTCCTTTGGGGCGTGTGGTGATATTCATGTTCACGCCGAACGATCTCGTGGTATATCCGGCCCAGGGGGTGGGCAAAATAGAACGCATTGACAGCCAGACCATTGGCGGCATCGCATGCGATTTCTATATTGTCCGCATTCAGGCCAACAATGTCACGCTGATGGTTCCTGTTAACAATGCCGCCCACGTTGGCCTGCGCACTCTCACTCCTCAGGATGAAGCAGGCCGCATACTTGAAGGGCTACGCAACAACTCTGGCAAAATTGTTCACACAGGACAAAACTGGAATCGCCGCTTCCGCGAGTATTCAGAACGCCTCAAAAGCCCTGAGCTGGCCGTGGTTACTGAAGTTTTGCGTGAACTTCTGCTTATCAGCCGCACCAAGGATCTTTCCTTTGGCGAACGCCGCCTTCAGGAACAGGCTATGGGCCTTGTAACAGGTGAACTGGCTGAAGTGCTGCAGGTTGAAGAAAACACCTTGCGGGACGAACTGCTTGAGCTGTACGCACCTCCTCCGCAGCCTGAAGACGGCAAAGAGCAGCCTGCATAGATCACCGCTGTACGAACGCCCTTTCGGGTTCTGAATAAGATTTTTTCAACATACTCAAATAACTGCTGGATTATTTCATTTCGACTTCAATACAAACACGGTTTGTATGGGCCAGCTTTTATTGAACTGAACCCGTCTCTGGTTCAAACAACCACGTGACGCATTTTTTGTGGTGTGAGCGTCATTTTTCCCTTGCTATATTGCAAAAGATAAGCTAATCGCAATTTCGCACACCTATTTAGTCTCCTTACATCCGCTCATCTGCAATACAGTGTTGACTGATACTGTATAGTTTAAGTTTGTCTTCTTCAAAAGATCGGACAGTTATGCGCAAAAAGAAAGCTACTCCCACACTGTTGACCGACAGCGCCTTGAGTCTCACAGATCTCAAAACCCGCAGCATGCAGGAATTAATGGATCTGGCCGAGCAATATGAAATTGAAAATGCCAGTTCCATGCGAAAACAAGAGCTTATTTTTGCTCTGCTTTCCACCTGTGCCTCACAAAACGGGGCCATTTACGGGGACGGCGTACTGGAAATTCTGCCAGACGGTTTTGGCTTTCTGCGCTCTCCCCTGTGCAGCTACATGCCCGGGCCTGACGATATCTATGTATCCCCTTCGCAGATACGGCGGTTTTCTCTGCGCAAAGGCGACATTGTTTCGGGGCAAATCCGTCCTCCCAAAGAGGGTGAACGTTATTTCGCACTGCTTAAAGTAACCGAAATTGGATTTGAACCCCCGGAACACGCTAAAAATCTCGTTCTTTTCGACAATCTCACCCCAATCTATCCCGATCATCAGCTCGTCATGGAAAATGGCGAGAAAAATCTTTCCAATCGCGTTATCGACATTATGGCCCCCATCGGACGTGGGCAGCGCGGACTCATCGTAGCTCCGCCGCGCACAGGCAAAACAATCTTGCTGCAGTCCCTGGCCAACGCCATCAACGCCAATAATCCCGAAGTATACCTTATCGTGCTGCTCATTGACGAGCGACCCGAAGAAGTTACCGATATGGAGCGCACGGTCAAAAAGGCCGAGGTCATCAGCTCCACCTTCGACGAGCCCCCGCAGCGCCATGTGCAGGTCTGTGAAATGGTGCTCGAAAAAGCCAAGCGGCTTGTCGAACGCAAACGCGATGTGGTCATTCTGCTGGACTCCATTACCCGCCTGGGCCGCGCCTACAACGCTGTGACCCCTTCATCGGGCAGAGTGCTTTCCGGTGGTCTGGATGCCAATGCCCTGCAACGGCCCAAACGCTTTTTTGGCGCAGCCCGCAATATTGAAGAAGGCGGCAGCCTGACCATTATTGCCACGGCCCTCATTGATACCGGTTCCCGTATGGACGAAGTGATCTTTGAAGAATTCAAAGGCACTGGCAATATGGAAATCTACCTGGACCGTCACCTTTCTGAGAAGCGCGTCTTCCCCGCCATCGACATCAATCGCACCGGCACTCGCAAGGAAGATCTGCTTCTGGCCGAAGATGTGCTCAACCGCGTCTGGATTTTGCGCAAAATTCTGGCTCCGATGTCTTCCATCGACAGTATGGAATTCCTGCTGGACAAGATGCGCGGCACCAAGTCCAACAAGGACTTCATGAACGCTATGGGCAAGTAACAGCCCTCTTGCCGGGCGTTACTGCAAACATACCGATTCTTGGCCCCGGCTTTCGCCGGGGCTTTTTTCATGCCTGAAAGCATACCCACGCTCTAGGCATATACAAATCTGCTGTATGTCTTTTTACTCTGTGGTACGGTGCAATCACAGGCGGCTTTTGCCCCTGCTTCGCCGTTTGAACAAAGCGGCGCATATAAACAAGGAGAAAACCATGACCAAATATCTGCGACACGGAGTTCTCACGTTGGCTGCATTCCTGCTTGTAGCAGGAGCACAATCCGCAGTGGCCCAGGATGACGCACAAAAAGCTGGTGCGGAACTGTACGCAAACAATTGCATGTCCTGTCATACTCCTACACCCGCCAAGATGATGGGCAAGCCTGTGGACGGGCTGTTAGCCAGCATGGAAAAAGTCAAAAATATGAGCTCGCCCTCTGGGCCGCTGCAAAAAATGCAGCAGACGCTGAAATCGCTGAGCCCTGAGCAGATGAAGGATATTGCCACCTACGTCAATCAGCTCAAACCGTAACCAATAGATCAAGATCCCCCGGATGCGCGACATACCGCATCCGGGGGATAAAATTTACTCAAACAGAATTTATGGCGGAACTGCTGGCAAAAGCGCTTTTGCCGCAGTGACCGACCTCGTCCCCGCAGGCTGCACCCCAAATGCCTGCTTTTGCCATATAGAAATTTGAGGCTGATTACTGCAAATCCCCTGTAGCCGATGGTATTTTGCATGAGCAGAAACCGTGGCGCCAGCAAAAAAACTGGCGTTCCTGTTGCCGCATATCGCCCGCTATACATAAATACGCTATAAATTTGTGCATGAAAAATACCTGGTTGAAGTACCATCAATCAGCGATTAGACGTAATTTCGTGATGACAAAGATATAAAAATGCAGTAAGAGTATCGTTCTTGACCGAGAATTTCGGGCAGTTAGCTCAGTTGGTTGAGCACCGCCCTTACAAGGCGGGGGCCACAGGTTCAAGTCCTGTACTGCCCACCAAATACGAAGACGGGTTGCAGTTTCTCTGTAACCCGTCTTTCTTTTTTCTATGCTATTCCCACCGCGCATACTGAAAATAAAACTGTTAAATGGCAGCTGCCCTGCATAAAAAATCAGAACAAAGCAGATAAATTGTGTTGAAGCAGCAACGCCATATAACCATCTGACGAGATGAAGATAGTTCAGCGTGTGCCAAGCTCAATGTCAGGGCAGCAAGCAAGCTTAAACCGTAATGCGTGCCAAAAACCGACAGACAAAATCAATATTTCTAAAGCCCTGAAGAAATACAGCACGTTGCCACACTATGACTCTGCAACTATATTCAGTGCATGGCGTTGCCCTTGAGGCGAATCGACAATAATCTGGCGCAGACTCCATAGATTTCTGATCGCGCCTGCTTGAGATTCCCCGGTACAGGCAAGCCCGCCGTAGCAAAAATGGTACTGGATGTCCGGCATCAAGCCAGTTATATAAAAGAGACCAATACGCACGCGCCCGTGTTTTTCACCACAGCCAACCCCGGACTCTTGCCACCCCTTTTCAGTCATGATCATCCTTGGAAACAGAGACATCAAAGCGCTCATTCTGGAGCTCGCACAGCAGCAGGCTGTGGAGGAAGTGCTTTCCCTGGTAGTCAAAAGCTTGGGAACTGCGCGCGACTCAGCCCTTGTGCGCATATGGCTTGTGGAGCCTGACGACAGCTGCCCTACTTGCGTGGACAAGGCCATCTGCGCGAGCCGCGGGCGCTGCTTGCACCTCAAGGCAAGCTATGGGCAATCCCGAGTTGACGGGCAGCTCTGGACCCAGACGGAGCAATCACACTTTTGCCGCTTCCCCTTGGGGTACAGAAAGGTCGGGGCCATAGCCCTGACCAACAACCCCCTTGAGGTTTCGCACATTGAAGGAAACGAAGACTGGATAGCCGACCCGGCATGGATGAAAGCAGAAGGCATCGTGAGCTTTGCCGGGCAACCTCTGGTGTGTCGTGGTGAAACAATCGGGGTTATTGCACTTTTTTCGCGTGCAACCCTGGCGCAAGGCGCTATGGAAATGTTGCGCATGGTGGCCGATCACATTGCGTATGCCATCACCAACGCCCGGCTTTTTGAAATAAGCCAGTCCATAACACTCCGAAAAGAATTAGAAAATGCTCATCTGCGCGAGGAACTTTACGAAGCGCGGCAGTTCACGGGCATTATTGGCGAAAGCGCGGCCATTAAAGAAATCCGTGAACAAATTTTTATGGTCAGCAAAACAGAAGCTACCGTACTTATCCAGGGCGCATCCGGCACGGGAAAAGAACTGGTGGCGCATGAGCTGCACAAACACAGCCAGAGAAAGAATAATCCATTCATAAAGATCAACTGCGCCGCCATACCGCACCACTTATTTGAAAGCGAATTTTTTGGTCATGTAAAAGGGGCATTCACCGGAGCCATCAACGACCGCATGGGATTCTTCCAGATTGCGGATGGCGGAACCCTTTTTCTTGATGAAATTGCAGAAATTCCTCTGGAGCTTCAGGGCAAACTGCTACGCGTGCTTCAGGAGGGCGAATTCAGACGGGTTGGTGAAGAAAAAAACCGCCATACTGACATCCGCCTTATTGCAGCAACCAACAAAGATCTCAAAGCGGCCATTCAGAAGCAAACATTCCGCGACGACCTTTATTACCGCCTGCAGGTCTTTCCGCTCACTGTTCCCAGCCTCAAGGAGCGGGAAGAAGACATTCCGCTTCTGGTGCGTCATTTTATTCGTATTTTCTGCCAAAAAAACGGGCGCAGCATTTTTGATGTGCCGGAAGAGCAGATGAACAAACTGCGCCAGTACGACTGGCCGGGAAATATTCGGGAATTGCAGAATTTTGTGGAGCGTATGGTTATTACAGGGCGGCCAGATCAAGCCCTGGCCTACCTTGCGCTGTGCGAAACGCCGCAGCAGGAAAAATCAGTTCACAGCCCACGATCTTCTTTCGAAATTCCCAAAATACTTACAGAAAAACAAATGCGCCAGCTGGAAAAAGATAATATGCTGGCAGCGCTGGAGCGGACAAACTGGCTCATATACGGCAACCGCGGTGCAGCGTCCTTGCTGGGTATGAAACCGACCACGCTCATTTCCCGGCTTAAAAGTTTTGATCTTTACAGGCTTCGGCCCAATTCCATTTCAACGGACTGGCCTGTGGACCCTGCTGATACAAATTAATGCGAAAAGGCGAAGTTCCGGTGGCAATGGCATGTTCCGGAACTTCGCCCGCATTCATCTGCCTGCAGTGCAGATTGCATGGCCAGGTGGGGGGGATAAGAAGCGGCTCCTAGCCCTCGCCCTCTGCCTGACTTTGCTTTCCTGCTCCTTTCAGACCGTACATGGTCGTACTTCCCGAGGACCAAAATTCCATTATTTCGCTCTGTACCATAGCGGTAAGAATCTTCTTTACTTCGCGAGGACCTTTGTCGGAAAAAATTTCCAGAAAGTCCTTGAAGTAAAACTTGGTCTTGTTCTTTGTGCTGATGAAATCAACGATCAATTGCTGATCAGGAGTCATAACGGCCTCTTTTGCTGAGCCACCCCGGCGACGAGGTGGCTCCATTAGTAACCAGTGCTTTTTAAAACTTGAACTGCGTGCTCTGCCGCCAGGTGTAGTAGGCGGGATCACGGAAGTCGTCGATAAGGTGGTGGGTGAACTCAAGGCCGGTCAGCTT
>NZ_JASGDK010000006.1:0-12938 GCF_047607245.1 Desulfovibrio sp. | reverse complement strand
GTAATTTGCTGAAGCAGTCGTCAGCCCCTCACTTCTGACGACGTTTCAGCGCCTTCCCAAAGGTCATCTCCCGTGGCCTTTGGGAAGGAGCCAGATCAAGGAGGCAACGTGTCGCAAGTAGCAAGCACCAAGGCCTTTGACCCCTTGGATATCAGGAATTATTCGCTTGATAAGCTTCCTGATCTCAAGGGCGGCGTCTGGATGGACCGCATCAAGTTTGCAGGTCTTCCGCTCGGCATTATCTCTTTTCTCTATTTTTACCTGCAATGGTGCGGCCCCATCGGGGTTTTTGAAGAACAAACAAAGGTTGCGCCCGAGCATTGCTATGCGGCACTAGGTATCTTTGTTTCATCGCTTATTCTCTGGCTTTCTGAAGCCATTCCCAACTACCTGACCTCATTTCTCATTATTGTTGCAACCATTCTCACCGGCGTTATGAAGATGCGCCCGGCCTTTGCCATGCTGGGCGAACCGGTCATGATTCTTAACATCGCCAGCTTCATCATGGCCAGCGCCCTTGTTGTCACCGGGCTTGCCAAGCGCATATGCCTTTATGTGGTTTTATCAATGGGCAATAATGTTACACTCATTCTGGCCTGCTTTATCGCCCTTAATCTGCTTTTGGGCGCATTCATCAGCGCCACTTCAGCAAAAACAGCCCTGCTTCTTCCTCTGTTCATGGTCATATCCGCCATGTACGGATCCACAGGCGGCGAAAACCGCAATAATGTGGGCCGCAATATGGTTCTGCAAAACCTGCTGGCCAACAACGTTTCTGCTTCTGCCTTTATTACAGGATCGGCAGCCAATCTTCTTGCGGCGCAGCTGCTCGAAAATGCGGGTTACAAGGTTTACTACAGCGACTGGATCATGGCCCTTTTGCCCTTGTCCATCATTCAGTGCGCTTTTGCCTGGTACACGGGCACACGCCTGATATTCCCCATCCGCAAAGAAGACTCCACGCCCAAACTTGCCGGGGGCCATGACAGGCTGCGGCAGGAGCTTTTCAAGCTTGGCCCCATTTCATCTGCTGAAATTCGCGCTGGCATTGTTTTTCTTACTGTTCTTCTGCTTTGGGGCACTGACCGCTACCACGGTATACGAGCCGAGGTCATAGCACTTATGGGTGCCATTGCTGTGCTTATGCCTGCGGTGTGCAACTTGCCGCGTATTGGCGTCATCAAGTGGAACGACGCCGATATTCCCTGGCACATGCTCATGTTCAGTTGGGGAGCCTACGTTCTTGGCGGGCTTATGGACAAGACCGACATCGTAGGCCTGTGGATGCACTATTCCCTGGATGCCTGGGACGCAGCTTCATTGCCCAAGGTGGCAGTCTTCGCCCTGCTGGCTTCGCTTTTTGCTCTCACTACCCTTGTAAGCGAAAGCAAGACAGCCAGAACCATCGTACTTTTTCCCATCATCATAAGCGTCGCTAAAAAATTCGGATGGGATGTCATAGGCTTCTGTTTGCCAATGGCATTTCTTATCAACCAGGTTTACGTGCTTTATTTCAACTCCAAGCCTGCCAATATCAGCTACCTCACAAATCAGTACACCAGCTGGGAATCATTCAAGTTTGGCATATTCCAGCTGGCCGCGTGCGTAGGAATGCTCATTTTGTGGACGCAGTACGTCATGCCGCTGATGGGTTTTGACAGCAGGCTTTGGTAGCAATGCGCGCCATTGGCGCGACAAGCTCAAACGGAGGGTTTATGCGCAAAGTACTTGGTCTATTGTTGCTGTTCGGCCTGCTGGCGGGGATTCCGGCCAAAGCCGCCGAAGTATACCAGCAGAACCTGTCGCAATGGAAAGGACAGGTGAAAGAAATTACCGGACGGGAATACAAGTTTCTTGTAGATCCGGAAAAAGTGAATGCCGATGTAACCAAGGCATTCAAAGAGATCTGGGATCAGGCAAAGGATGTAGCCGCTACGCTGAATATCCGCATGACAGAAAAGAAAAAAGATCCTTTTGCCCTGGCGCCGACCATCAAAACCTATTTTGACACCCCTGATTTTGCCTTGTGGCAAAAGGGATTTCTCATTCGCGTTACCACCAACTATCAACGTGGCTACCCCGCGAGCCCCCTGCGCGTCTCGGTAAAGGGCATAAACGGTTCATTCAGCAAGGTTCTTGCAACCAAGCTGGAAGCCAAAGGCGTAAAAAACAGCAGTAATGCTGAAGACAACATTGGCATTGGAAAGGACGGCCAGCTTGTAAGCTACGTGGACAAGGCCGTGAATTTTACGCTGACACGCGGAGAACTGGGCCAGATGAACCTGGCAGACTTTGGCGCCTATGTGCCCGAGCTGCTTAAGCTCGGCCTGCCTGCCGACACCAAATTGACGGCCCATGTGGCCTATGGCGTGCGCTGCCGGCCCGGCCTTATGGAGTTGCCAGGACTGGACAAGCCCCTTTCCGTTTCAATGGAAGCGTGGTCGCGTACCGAGGGCGGAGCCCCTTTTGTCTATGATTTTTCATTCGGATACGACGGCGATTTCACCAAGCAGATAGAAGCCCATAAGGCTGGTGAAAAGCTGATGCAGACCCTCTATGCACAGCTGGGTGAAAAACTTGCAATGAAGGACGTGCATAAATGGATTGGTTCCAAAGTGCGCGTACTGCTTAACAAGCCGCTGTAAGGGCCAACCCCGGAGCAATATCATGAAAAAATATCTTGCTGTTATTTTTGGCACGCTCTTCGCCCTGGAAGGTGCGGCCCTGGCTGCTGAAAATCTTGACGCTCTTTACGGTATCGCCAACAGACCCTCCTACATCAAGCACTATGAAGCGGACAAAGAACACAATGTCCTGCTTAACCCGTATCTTCAGGTGGCCACGAAGGATGCTCACGCCGTGCTTGACGTCAAAAGGCCTGTGTACAATTTTGTAATCACCCCAGAAGGGGGCGTGGCCCTTATTGAAGAAGCGCCTCACCCCTACGGCCGCACTTATCCCAAGGGTTTTTTCCGCCCAGAAGACAAATCCCAGCGCAAGCCCGGCACCACTGAAAACTATGGGCATGTTTCCGGTACTGCTGGCGGCCCAGGGCGAATAAGCGGCGAAATCATCAACGACCGCAAAAACAATTGCTGGCTGGTCAACAACAAGTCTGGCCGATACTCCAAGCGCAATATCGACCGTACCCCGGAACAATTGCTCAATGCCTTTGTGCTCATGCAGGAAACCATTGATCCAGGCGATCAGCCCTGGTGCAAGGGCGCTGCCTATCTGCTTGGCTATGCCCCCGATTACATCAGCGAACCTCTGCGCAAAAGCCCCGAGATGCGTTATGAAGACCCCGAGACCAAGAAGAATGCGCATATCCTTCTGATCCCCGGCGTCAAACCGCCGCACTTCGCCATACCCCAGTACCAGCACATTTCTCTGGACGCCGTGCCGTCCGGTGAGGCTGCTGGCGGACAAGCCAAGGAAGCAGCCAAACCTGCAAACAAATCTGCAGACAAGTCCGGCAAGGGTGTTCCGGCTCCTGAAAAAGCCGCCTACAATGACGATCCCTCCTAAGCCAGGCATGGCTAATCGGCAATATCATTCAGGAGCGTAATACCATGAAAAAGTATATCATTTTGTTTGTTTTGTGCCTTCTTGCCATGCCTCTGGCAGCCTTTGGCGAATCAGTGGGAGTCCGTGCCCAGCAGTCCGTGCTCAAAGGTGAAAAAAACTTTCTTGCTGACTACACCACCCACAATCAAGACGGCACCGTCAACGTGGTGATTGAAATTCCTGCGGGAACCACAGCCAAATACGAAGTCGATCACAAGACAGGCCTTATGGTCCTTGAACAGAAAGACGGCCAGCCCCGTTATGTGCAGTACCTGCCCTACCCCGGCAACTACGGCTTTGTGCCCCGCACTGTGCTTGCCAAGGAACTTGGCGGCGACGGCGACCCGCTTGATGTTGTTGTTCTGGGTGATGCCGTGCCCAGAGGCAGCGTTATCAAGGCCCGCCCTCTGGGCGTGCTGACCTTGAAGGATGGCGGCGAAGAAGACAGCAAGGTTATCATGGCCGCCGTGGGCTCTCCCTTTGAAAAAGTTCGCAGCGTCAAGCAGCTCAACGAACAGTTTCCCGGCGTAGCAGAAATCCTCCAGATCTGGTTCACTTCGTACAAGGGCAAGGACAAGGGCGGCAAACTCCTGCTGAGCAGCGATGGAGTCAAGGAACGTACAGAAGCCATCCGCGTGATCGGTGACGCCGCCCTGCAATTCGAACGTTCCAAGATTTCGGAAGCCGACAAGCCCAAGCTTGATCCTGACGGCAACCCCTACGTGTATTTTTCGCCCGAGGCTCGCAATATCAGCGACTAAAGCAGATCACTTTGCGAACAGCATTTTCACACACCCTCTAACAGAAGCCATTGCCAAAGAAAGCGCCCCAATGTGGGGCGCTTTCAGTTTTATGGGCCTTAAGGGGCAAAACACAAGGCACTGTCTAATGCAGACGGGCCAGAATATCTTCTGGTAAAGGCACGCCAAGTTCAAATAGCAAGGAAAGGAAGTGACTTACCGTTCGGCTCAAACGCTGGCCTTCCATATAAACCAGTGAATAGTTCACATGCAGGTCAAAAGATTTCAGCCGTAACTGGGTCAACTGCCCCGCCGCCAGTTCAAGAGCCGCGGCGTACTTTGGCAGAGCCGTTATGCCAAGTCCGTTGATCACAAGCTGCTTGGCCACTTCCATATTGTCTACGGTCATGAATGAAGGCCGTTGCGGGCTCTTTGCATGATTTTTAAACCATTCATGAACCTTGTTGGTCACGCGTGTGCCCTGCTCCCGCAAGATAAAGGGGTGCCCCAACAATTCATCGGCGCTGATGGGGCGCTCGATTCTCGCCAGGTCGGATTTTTTTCCGGCCACGACAATAAGAGGTTCGCGGTGCAGAAAGTGGGTTCGAAGGTTTGGATGCGATGGCGACGACCCGCAGAAACCGACTTCCAGTTGGCCCTTGTACACTTTTTCGGCAATGATGTGTGAGTTATGCACCGCCAGATCCAGCGTCACGCCGGGGTACCGCTGATGAAACAGCACCATATAATTGGGCAGGTAATAGGCGCTCATGACTGCCGAAGCGCCCAGCACCAGACGACCAGTATCCAGGCTGCTCAAACTTTGAAATTCGTCCTGCATCTGTCCCACAAGGCTGAAAATACGCTGCGTATATTCGTAGAGAACCCGCCCCTCGCTTGTAAGGTTCACCTTGCGGCGCGAGCGGTCAAACAAAGGTACGCCAAGAGTATTTTCAAGACTTTGTACCTGCATGCTTACTGCAGGCTGCGTCAAAAAAAGATCACGTGCCGCTTGAGTAAAATTGCCGATTTCGGCAATTTTATGAAATGTCTTCAAATGATCTATATTCATGCGTTTACCAATTTTATGCTGTACTATTTTGTCTTATTTCACTGATGCTGTGGCAGATAGAGTCAATTGTCAATCATTTCTGCCTGCTGGTTCATGCGTTTTAAAATAGTCATAACATATATATTATATAACCCTTTTTACAATAAATAACGTTTCATTATCTTCATCATTGGCAATTCTGATTTCTTCCAATGAAGGCCCCTGCTGTAGGCTGCACACAGAAAGTAAAAAAGCATGAAGTGTCTGAGCAGGGCTGACCGCTGCTAGTGCAGGGGCAACCTGAAAGTAGATTAACCGTATCTGCACTACTGCATGGAGAATGCCAATGCGAAAGCTTTCCCCCCTGATTTTGGCAGCCGCTATCTCTCTTGGCGGAGCAACCACAGCCAGCGCCATTGATTTCAAAATCAAAGGATACTGGAGCCTCTCGTACGAAGTGGCCACCAACAGCGCCTTTGTTAACAGCCGAGCTGGAGGCAGCACCGGAGACGACTTTTCAGCAGGTGAAAGGTTGCGGTTACAACTTGAAGCCAAGGCTTCCAAATATCTTTCAGGCACAGTAGGGCTTGAAATTGGCGACATTTATTATGGTATGGCTGAAAAAAGGGGGAGGAGCGTTGGCGGCGCTTTGGGTGCTGACGGCAGCCCTATCAAGCTTAAGCGCGCCTTTCTGGATTGGGAAGTGCCCAGGACCGACATTAAGGTGCGCATGGGCATTCAGGGTATGAAGCTGCCCCTGTTCGCCTCTGACGGCAACTTTGTTCTTGATGACGATGCGGCGGGCATTGTGGCTTCTTCACGCGTCAATGAAAACGTATCCGTAACGGGCATGTGGGCAAGGCTGCTCAATGACAATCCCCTTGAAACTTCCCCGCAGTATCACAACAGCCTCAATTATGATGTCAGTAATCCCGATCATGATGCCCTTGATTTTTTCAGCCTGCTCGTTCCACTCCGGTTTAATGGCCTGCAAATGACGCCCTGGCTGGGGCTTGCCACTATGGGTGACGGTGTAGGCCGCAACCCTAACAAGGATTATTCAGAAGATTTCATCAGAACGTCGCGCAAAAAACTTCAGGAAGGTATGGGCGTATATACCGGTACAGGCAAGGCCCCGATGCTGCTTGAATATGGCGGTGGCGAAACCTACACATGGTGGGGCGGCCTGTCTGCCAACCTGAGCCGCTTTGACCCATTCATCCTGAAATTTGACTTCATGTACGGCAACAAGCGCGGCAATGGCATGTACAGGGACAAAACCTACACCAAGGACAATGGCAAGGTTAAGAAGCTGGGCAAGCATGCCCCCCTGGATGCAGACCGCTATAACCGCAGCGGCTGGTTTGCCAGCGTATTGGCCGAATACAAGATGGATTGGGGCACGCCCGGAATTTTCGCATGGTACAGCTCAGGCGATGATGACGACCTTGGCAACGGTTCTGAACGTATGCCGGCCATGTCGGGCAACTGGGACTACACCCATACGGGCTTCAAAGGCACCACAGCTTCGGGCGCTTATGACGGCCTGTTTGCCTATCAGCCTATCGGCCTCTGGGGGCTTGCGCTGCAACTGCGAGAGGTTCCCTTGATGGAAGACCTCAAGACGCACCTCAAAGTTCTTTACATGCGCGGCACAAACTCCTCCAACATGCCAAAAAAAATAGCAGAATCGCAGTTCATGCTGGGTGAAAGCGTCAGCGGCATCTCGCCTGCCGGCGCCATCGGTTCCTACCTGACCACCAATGACTGGGCGATGGAAGTGGACTGGAATACCGAATACAAAATCTACGAAAACCTCAAGCTTATTGTGGAAGCATCTTACCTCTACGTTGATTTTGACAAGGACACCTGGAGCTACACCGCACCGGACGGCGTAAAGTATGGGCGCGACTGGGTGCAGCGGCCTGACAACCCCAACGTGTTCAAAGTCGGAATGAACTTCCATTACTCGTTCTAAATCCTCCCCGGGCCCCTTCGGATGGGAATACGAAGGGGCTAGTCAGCCCCTCTTAGACGCGAAATAAGAGGGGCTTTCGCTGCATAGAATTCCTGCCGCGGGTGTACTCAGTCAGGGCCAACGACACAGACTGGAGCGTTTTCTAATGAAAAAGCTAGGGTACTTTGTGGCGGAACCCCAAGCTGCCTGTCACAGGGCGGCTTGGGTACTCAGCAGGGGTCCCATTTCCGGCGGCATACCTACCTTTAGCAATACAAAATTTCAAAACAAAGCGGGTCAACATACTGACCTGGCTGTTCAAAAAATCATATGTCCACGAGAATATGTATGTCAGTCGAAAACAAGGCGTGTAGGGCAATCGCAAACGCGGGCAAATTTTCACCTCACCGCGCGCCGTGGCTGTTTGACCCGCAGGATCACCAGCTCGTCCGTCTGGTTAACGACTTTGCTGCCGCCCGTGCCAGCAACAAACCATTATCCCAGCCAGACCCGGCCCTGCACCCAAGTGGTATTATTGAACTGACTTCGGAACCCGGATTGCGCATGGCTCGGGCAGTAATCATTCTGCTTGAAAGCCTTGAAGCCGGGGGCCCGCACGAAAGGCTTCACGCACTGCGCCGTTTGCACGATGAAGTGCTGTACGCCGTGCATTCTCCACTGCAAAAGAACACAGCCCGAGTGCTCATCCAGCTCATGAAGGATCTGGTTCGCTCTTGCCCGCACGCCCACATGCAGTTGCCTCTTGCACATGAATTTCATCAGGCCGTGCGGGGCACCCCGCGCATCATTCGCAAACTGTTGCGTCGCTATCACCTGCTGGAAATGCCCGAGGCCTGGAATCAGCAGGCTTTTGACCATCATGTACACGACGCCAACACAAAGGGGCGCAAAAACCCTACCCATCTGGTTATGGACGCATGGGTCAAGGGAATACGCTTTCTGACGGTCATCTATTACAATACCGTAGACCCCGAAGCCGCCAGTGAGCTGCTGCGTGCCGCTCGCATCATGGGCATCAGCGTTCGTATAGGAATCGAATTTCGGGCTTGCCTGCGCGACAAGATGGTGGAGTTCACCTGGGTTCCCCTTAATACAGACAGCCCCAAGGCTTTCATTGATTTGCTGCGCAGACCGGATATAGCCGCCGTACTGGCTGCATACGCCCCGGTTAATACCTGGACCCAGCAACATGTGCTGCACCTGCTGCGCGCCTGGAACCAGAAACATGCCCAGCAGCTGGCCCAGCAGCTTGGCGTGGATGTGCCCTCTCCCCTACAGGAAGATGCATTTCTGGCCTATGTGGGGCAACGTCAGCCTTCATCCCTGCACTTGGCCGAATACATTTTTTCCCAGTGGGTTCCGCACATACGGCAGGCCAGTACCTACCTGCGCAAAAAAATGGAGACGCAAACTGGCGCGGAATACGCTGCCACACTTGGGGGCGTTACACGGCTGGAAGCTCTTGTTCCCGACACCATTCGTGCGGTGTGGCTGGGGCCAGAAGCCAACGCTGACCTTGTTTTTCCGCAGAAACCGCACAAGGATTTGCCAGAAATTCTTTTGCGCAAGCCGGAAGCTCTGCTTGAATCGCTCACGGCGCTGCACCCGTGCCAGATGGTGCTTAACCTGGCAGGGTTAACGCCTCAGGATGTTCTGGAACTGCTATGGCGAGGCAAGGGACGCATCACCCATCTGGAACTTTTTAACCTGCGTGAATGGACCAGTGGGCAGCTTGACCATGCCGCGTCTATCAACAAACTGCAAAGAGCCATCAATGAAGGCAGCATTTTGCGTCTCAAGCAGGTGGTCAGACAGATCGTACGCGAAGGGCGCGAAGATTTGGAACGGCAGCCCGTATTTCAGGCGATACTCAATCATCTGCCCAGACTTCAGGAATATTATTCTACCTTGCGGCTGGGCTCGCGTATCGGCACGGACTCCACAAGCCGTTCACACCATACCCACGGCATGGGGCTTGTCTTTATTGAAACCCTGCCGCCGCAGGCCCGCACCGCCATGTGCCGGGAAGACAAGGAGCAAAGGCTAATCCTGCCTGTTCACACAGATATTTACAGCTTTGAGCAACATCATGAACCACAGTATCCCCAACCGTGGTGGATCAGAATTCTGCGACGTCTTCCCGGTCTGGGCCAGATGGGCTGCCATTCTGTACGCGGCTGGGGGCTTGAAAAAAAGACTACCACCGTAGGACAGGACGGCAATCTTGTAACGTTGGGCGGCGTTGACGCCAGAGGCATCAATACCGAAAACGCCTCTACCAACTGCAAGGCAGCGGCAGAAACAAGCCTCTGGAATCCTGCTTATATCAATAGCGACGTAATCAATACGCTCAAAATTATTGCGGGTTTTCTACCAGCGCAGTGGGCCTTCTGGTATGTGGGCAGTTGGTGGGTGCTGACGTGGTTTGGCGCTTTACTCTGGTTCGCCATCACTGCTGTTCGCAACGTTGCACAGTCTATGGTTGGTGGCGGGGCCTTCAGCCGCTCTATGCTGCTGCCGTGGAACCGCTACGTCAGTTGGAGCCGCATGGCCGACTCCCTGCTGTATACGGGAATTTCCGTACCGCTTCTTGAGGTGGTCGTGCGCCTGTGGCTGCTTGAAAATCTGTTGGACATCACCGTGCAGGACAATGCCGTAATGGTGTACACGGTCATCGCCCTGGTCAACAGCATCTACATATCCGGGCACAATATCTTCAGGGGGTTGCCCAAGGAAGCCGTTATCGGCAACCTGTTCCGCAGTGCGCTGTCCATACCCTTGTCAATGCTTCTCGGGCAGGCCTTGTTGCAGTGCTTTATCCTCATGCACCTGCCTGACCCTATGGTTTTGCTGCAAAACTGCGCTGCCATTGTGTCCAAATGCTCCTCGGATATTGTGGCGGCAGTCATTGAAGGTTTTGCAGACCGCAACCACTACCTGCGCATGCGGCAAAGCGATTATGACAGCAAGTTTGCGCAGATTTTTAAAAATCTTGCAAAACAGGAACTGCTGTTTCCGCATCGCAGCCTAGCAAAAATGCTGCAGTCTCCCCGCGAATTCTGGAATCAGCTGGGCAAAAAGGACGCGCTGGTTGCGCGACAGGCCCTGGAGCACATGCTGGACATGATGTACATGTGGTATTTCAAACCCCGTGCCCGGCAGGTTTTCTGGCAAAGAATAAATGCCATTCCGGCTGAAGAAAAACAGGGCATTCTTGCCTTGCACTCTCTATTGCGCCTTGAACACGAAATAACCACACAGCTTTTACAGGGGCTGCTTGGCAAGGATTTTTCGCGGGCCCTGACCTTTTATCTGCAAAAACATCATGAATACCTTCAGGAGCTGAAAAAATAGGCAGCAGCACTAAATCCCCCAAGGCCCAGCCGGGGCTAGTAAACAAAGCCGCTCCCAGCCACAAGCCGGGAGCGGCTGAAGTATCCGCTAGCTGATTTTTTCCATCTTGTCGTAGACGTTGCGCATCCTCAGCACCAAAGCGGAGGCCTGTTCAAGAAGGCAACCAAGGCTGGCAATAACATAGCCTTTCACGCGTATGTCGTGTGGTGTGCTTCGCATAACCTTGACCACGCCAACCAGCAACATATGCATTTCAGCAAGCAGCCCCCGAAAATCATCCGCATGATACTTTTCCAAAAGTTCCTGTTCATGCCGCACGGCCCCAGCGGGGAGATAGTAGCATCGGGTTTCGCCGTCCATCCTCTGGCCTTCTTTCGCAGGCTCATACATGGCAAGCAAATCCTGGGCGGCTTTTTGAAAAGTCTCAATCCGCCTTGGCAATTCGAGGTCAGGTCGAAACTGAGGAGATGAAGAAGCTGAAAGCTGTGGAACAGCCTTTGAAGAAAGATGGGACATAAGGCACCTCTCAGGATTTTTTGAGTGGAGCCTTTCAAACAAAAGACTCCGGGTGCTCAAAACTGCCTGAGAGCAGCGGACTATTTTCCGGCAAGCCGGTATTATATTTCGCCCACACCCGGAGATACAATGCAGGAAGAGCGTCCTCAAAAAAGGACGCAACAAGACCCACAAGCTTTCGGGGTGGGGAAACCGTCTCAGGAGGTGTTTTGAGCACCTTCACTATAAAATCATATTGAATTTCACACGTCAATGCGTCTTAGGCAAAGCCAAAACCTTTAACCCCGCGTTCATAAATGTGAATCACTGTCGGCGTAATAAGGACAGGGCAAGGCTACTGGTTTTGACTTTCAAACCTTGCCTTACTCTTGATGAAAAGGGCAGCGTGACTAACAGCACGAGCGCGCTCTTCAGCAACTTTAAATTAGTAATACTATATAAATTACAACATATTAATTTCTTCTATTAATAATTTACATTAATTAAATTAGATGGTTAATTGCGATTTCAAGAATTTTATCAACCCACAACACACTCTTTTTATAAAATCGCGACTATTTTACCTTCTGGCACTTAATTACTGATAGATTTTATTTATATTTTTAAGCTAGTTACAGCATCATGATTACATGCTTCGTCACGACCCTTATAACAATTCATAAACATTGTTATTATTTATAAAAATCATTAAACTTATGAGCGAATACCATCCAAGCGATAGTATTAAATTCACTGGTTTGTCTCTCTGTTTTCATTTTGATCAAAAATTACACATGGAAACGACATATCCCAATGCACCAAACACCTGGATTGTGAAGCTACACATGGCGGCGACACAACATATCCATATGTTTTTCAATCCCCTCAAACTGGAAAGGCCCTGTCATGAGTAAAGAAGCTATCATTGCCAGAATTGAAAAAAAGCCACTAAGCATGACTATAAATGGTAAAAAAATCGGTCCCATTGACGTTCCAGTAGGAATGCCAATGATCGATTTTTTACACCATTACCTCAACCTTACCGGCACGCACTTTGGCTGTGGCGAAGGGGTTTGCCACGCCTGTACCGTTGTGGAAGTAAAATCAGACGGAAGCATGGTCGATACGCGAACCTGCATTGCCAATGCGCATTCCTTTGATGGCAAAACTATCATTACAATTGAAGGTCAGGCCAAAACAGATGAGGCTGGCAACGTTACTGAACTGACGCCTATCCAGACCGCCTTCATTGAAAAATTTTCTTTTCAATGTGGTTACTGCACAGCAGGATTTGTTGCCGCCGCCACAGCATTCATTGATCGGCTGAAGCGTGAACCTGTAAAGCGGGCCGACCTTGAAACCGCCATTGAAGAGGCGCTTAACGACCATATTTGCCGCTGCACGGGCTACGTGCGGTACTACGAAGCGGTGCGTGATGTGGCGCTTGCCACACCGGGCTGTGTTATCGGTCAGGAGGACAAGCGATGAAAAGCCGTACCCTGCGCAATTCAATTTTAGTTATTATCGCAATTGGCGTTGTGGTGGCCCTTGCTGTTTTGCTTGGCACCTTCCGTATGTCAAGCGTGGCTTCGCAAGCAGACCAGCCCCTTTCGCCTGAGCAGATGCAGGCACTTATACCGCGCGGCCGCGAACTGGCGCTGGCTGGCGACTGCTTTGGCTGCCATTCTCAGGCTCAAGGGCCAATGGGAGCCGGAGGCATGTCCATACCGACGCCTTTTGGTACGCTCTTCTC
>NZ_JASGDK010000005.1:0-2945 GCF_047607245.1 Desulfovibrio sp. | reverse complement strand
TACGCGACAGCGGCATGGTGGAACGCCTTCTGCGGGAACACAGGCAGCGCACGCAACAGCCTTTGGGTAAATTTTTACTGAAAAACAGATAGTTTTTCAGTAAAAATTTACCCAAAGGCTGTTGCGTGCGCTGCCTGTGTTCCCGCAGAAGGCGTTCCACCATGCCGCTGTCGCGTACAAGGCTGTTGGCTGCCAAAAACTTGCCAAACCGCTCCACTGTTTCAGTGGTGACAGAAAGCGTTGTGCGGGCAGAAATATCTCCGGCAATGGCTTCGGCCCCGGCAAGATGCCAGCAGGCGAGCATTTCAGCCTCAAGCCACCCCACTTGAAAGAACAGGTTCCGCCCCGGATCTTCCAGCACCCAGGCAGGTGACCCGTCATGCCGGTCAGGGGCACGGTGCAGCAGCACCTCTTCCCGCAGTGGCGGAAGCATAGCTGCCCCCCCCATCGTACCAGCCACAGGTGCGTTACTCATAGTCCCAACCAGAGGCGCGCTGTGGCCAACGGCCTGCGCAAAAGATAAGACAGCAAAAAGGTGCGCTGCCCGTACAGTTTCGCAGTGCCTTTAAGCCCTATGCGCAGCGTGGATTTTTCGTCTGCTGAAGCACTGTCAAAAGTTGCGCGGGTTCTGTAGGCCAAGGTTCCGTCCGCTACGGGCACAGCCCGGTACCCCACCCGTTCCAGACTGGCGTCAACGGGCGAGGCTGGCGCAGCATTCATGAACAGGCGAACCTCAGCCCCCGGATGCAGAGGAATGGCGTCAGCAAGGGCCACATGGGCCTCAAGTTCCACATCCTGAGGATTGGCGATGACCATGATGCGCTCGCCAAGCGCCACGGGCCTGCCGCTCCATTCCTGCGGATCGTCAAACACGGCAATGCCCGGAACTTCGGCGCGAATCTCCGTGCGCTCCAGCATGCTTTCAAGATAAATAACATCACTGGCAGCCTGATCTTTTTGCCCGCGCAAAATACCCACAGTGGCCTTGCTGCGCTCGTCAAAAAGAGCCTGCTGTTGTGCCTGGCGCAGCTCGGCCTGAGCCACGGCCAGGCTTTGACGGGCGGCCTCAAGCTTTCCCTTGATGTCCTGCGCATCCAGCAGCACCAGCAGATCACCTTTTTGCACAGGGGCATTGGGCTGCACGGTAATGCGGTCAACTACTCCGTGCAGGGAGGCGCGCACGGTGGAAGGATTGCGTGGCACGATCTCGGCAGGAGCCAGCACAGACTGCCGCACGGGAAAAAACGAAACCAGAAGCAGAACCAGTGCTACGGCCAGCCTCCAGCGGGAATGACGCGCCTTTCGCACAAGGCCTCTCCAGCCAGATTCCATAAATCCGCCGCCCGAAGCGCCACGCAGGGCCAACCATGCGTGAGCGTAGGCGTCTGTCAGAGGCGTCAACAACGATATGTCCTGCTGGGTCCAGGGCTCTTCCCTGCACAGCACAAGTGCCGCCAGAGGAGTGGATTTTTTTGTGGCTGCCCCGGCATCGTCACTGGCGTTTGGCTTTAAAGGCAAGGGAAGCCATAAGGCGTGCTCTGGCAAATACTGGTGCCACATTTCCTTGTCGCCAGCCTGCGGAAGCAAAAGAGCGGCGCTGTCGTCATTGGCTCTGGCAGCGTGCGATGCTGCTGCGTGGCGGCGCAAGACTTCTGAAAGCCACATGGTGAAGGGCGCGTTTTGTGCAGGGTCCGCCAGACCGGACAAGGCCCGTACAGTACTGCCTTCCACGCTGCCGTCCACGATTTCTCCCGTCCATAGAACCGCTTGCCTATAGGCAACGAGGGAATTTGTCTCATTGACCATGACAAAACCCAGAGCAAGCCTGTCTTCGCAATGGCGGGCGCGCTGCTCCAGCTTCAGGAGCAGCGCCAGCCTGTTGACCAGGTCTGGCTGCATGCTCATGGCCGTTCGCCGCTTTCCTGATTATTGTCGTGTGGCATATCAATTAATATTGTGCCGCTCATGCCGGGCATAAGAGGAGCCTGCCCTTCCACAGGGGCTTCATTGGCAAGCAGGGCCACTATCTTAACAGACTGGCTTACAGGATCGACCACCCCTGCGATTCGCGAAACAGTGGCGGCGTAACGCCCCCCGGTTTCGTCCACGGCAATGGTCAGGGCATACCCGGGCCGGAGCCAGGCCAGCCAGCCGGACGGCACGATGGTTTCCACTTCAAAGGCGCTGTCGTCATAAATGGTGAGCAACTTTGTGCCTTCGGATACGTGTTCCGCAGCCCGGACAAAGGTTTCGCCTATGCGGCCGGAAAATGGAGCCGTAATACTGCAACGGTCCATCATAACGCGCTCTACGCGGGTTTCGGCTGCGGCAACGCCCAGACCTGAACGTGCCTGCTCATAATCGCCCGTACTGATGGAACCAAGCTTGTTAAGATCACGCGCTACACCGTATTTTTTTGCCGCCGCGGATTCAGCCTGCGCCGCACGGTCAAACCGGGCCTTGAAAAGAGTGCTGTCAAAAGCGATGAGCACATCCCCCTTGTTGAAACGCTCCCCTTCCCTGAAACGCACGGAAGTGATCCTTCCGGCAAGTTCGCTTGAAATGACGGCCTGATTAATAGCCACAAGCTGTGCCCGCTGCCCTTCACCTGGCGCGGCAGCCTGTGCCGGATGCGCCACAACAGTCATTATGACCGCCAGCAGCAGCGCGGCAGCGCGAATATACGCATGCCAACGCCTGAACGTCGGCCTTAAAACGGGCATTGAGGCGGATGTGCCGCTGAAAAAAGAAAACGTCATATCTTGTCCTGTTCAATGGTGTTTCGGGCCGCCACAGCCAGACGGCTGACTGCGGCGGCCCTGTGGACGGCGGGTCCACGCTCCGGGCAGGAGGACATTCACGAAACGCGGGTATGCCTCAAGGATGAGCCGAAAGCGAACCGAGGCTGTCCCACGGCTGGCCACGCACCAGATGCACGGCGGGAT
>NZ_JASGDK010000004.1:0-37932 GCF_047607245.1 Desulfovibrio sp. | reverse complement strand
GATCGGAAATGTCAGAAAGGCCCTGTCGCTGATACATGAGTACGGTTTTGGCTTTACCGTGATCACAAAATCAGATCGAATATTGCGCGACCTGGACCTGTTGCAAAAAATACATGAAAAGGCCAAGTGCGTAGTTCAGATAACCTTGACCACACACGATGAAGAGTTGTGCAAAAAGCTGGAACCCAACGTAAGCACCACAAGGGAGCGCTTTAACGTGCTGCTCCGTTTACGAGATGCCGGGATTCCGACTGTGGTATGGCTTTGCCCTATTCTACCGTTCATCAATGATACAACGGAGAATATTGCTGGCATCCTGCAATATTGCACCGAGGCAAGGGTGCGCGGCATAATTAATTTTGGCATGGGAATGACGCTGCGCCAGGGGAACCGGCAGTACTTCTACAGCCAGCTTGATAGACACTTTCCCGGAATGAAAGAGAGATACATCCGCACCTACGGAACGCAATACATACTGAGCAGCCCAAGCAGCAAAAACCTGATGGACTTTTTCCGGCGCTACTGTTTGCAGCATGGTATCATGCATGAGCCTGAGCAGATTTTTCAATACCTGAGTACGATGGAAGCAAGGCAGGCCCCCAAGCAACTGGGCCTCTTCGAATAACGAGCTTTATTCTTTGATCAGACAGGAATAGTGACCAATATCTGCTTTTGTGAACTCGAATGCTGGAACCGCAGTATAACAACGGGGCTTCTGTTCTCCGCGCCAGCATGAATTATTGTATTGTGAAGGGCTGATGCAGAATGTATTAGGCTGGGCTTGCCCCCTATAGCACATGAAATTTCATTCGCCTGCGCTGCAGGCGCAAAAGATCGCGGCATATTGCCGCTAACAAGCACTGGAGTGCGGTACCCAGCACTTACGGAGCATCTACACATGACAATGCCAACACCCCTGCCGCCTGATTGCGAACAACTGCCAATCTATCCCATGCCCACCGCCAGTCAATTACGCATGGTGGAAGAGAGCGGCCTTTTTGACGAGACATGGTACCGCCGTTGCTATCTGATGGGCAGAACCGCCACCATGCCCCCGCTTGTACATTACATGCAGTTTGGTCCGCGCAAGGGCTATCAGCCTAACAGACACTTCATCCCGCTGAACTATCTGAGATTTCACCCGGAAGCACTGGCACAAAACATCAATCCGCTACTGCACTATATACAAAACTTCAGACAAGCAGCGGCACTGGCATCGCAAACAGATATTGACTTTGACCAAATATACCATTGTGGAGGATTTGGCGGGAACGAAAGCTGCTCTGGCACAGGATCATCACTACAACAGACGGAGAAGCTGCGCACAGAACTGCAAAAAATTTTCTTCAAATACAGCATAAAAAGCGTATTGGACATTCCATGTGGCGACTGCCACTGGATTTCATCAATGGATTTTACTGACATCGCCTATACAGGAGGAGATATCGTTGCAGATTTAATAGAGAAAAATAAAATTAAGTTTGGCAGAAAATTTTCATTCCTGCTGCTTGATTTGTGCCGTGGGCCGCTGCCAGCAGCAGACATGTTGCTGACTCGAGACTGCTTTGTGCATTTGAGCTTTGAGGAAATTGCCAAAGCTCTGACCACCATAAGGAACAGCGACATCCACTATTTTTCCGCCACAACATTTACCAGTTGCACAGAAAATTATGATCTGGACCAGAACACCCGCTGGCGCCCCTTGAATCTGTGCCTGCCCCCCTTCAATTTTCCCGCCCCAACTGACCTAATCAACGAAAACTGTACGGAGAATGCCGGTCAGTACCAGGACAAATGCCTGGCAATATGGGAAATAGCGCGACTGTAGAATATACGGCGAGCGGCTGGCGACAACTAGGGCTGTACCAGTGGCGCAGAATCAATCGTATCCGGCACCCCCAAATGCCTTACCGCCCTCAACAGCCTTGCAATAATCCCTCTAGAACCAAATCTATGCCCTAGTTTCATCTATTCTTTTGCCCAACTGGCGGGGCAGAAGGACATTTTTTGCTTCCGTCATGTACCGCAAAAGCACACTCCTTTCGTAAAAAGCCTTTCCCTTGGCCTTGCACAAAATCATTTGTTTAGAGACAGCCCCTTAAGCAGGTCAACTTTGAAATGCACCACATTTCAAAGTTGTCATTCTGCCAAAGAATGCGCTTTTTAGCAGAATGCAGAGCGCCCCTACGCGGCGCACTGCATTCTTGTGAAACGGTAGAGCATTTAAATTTTTTCAAAATTCAAATGCTCTATACAAAGACGCCCTGCCAATATGCCCCAGCGCTGGCGTAGCTGCCCTCCCCGGCATATCTGTTTTGGAGAATCCGACAGCTCATAGAGTTCTTGGGCAGAGCCAGCCAGCGCACGGCAGCGTAGCTCCGTGGCGTACCCAGCCATTGGGGAGCCTGCCCCAGACCGCGCAAGGGCATACTGAGCAGCAGCGGCGCAGTCGCATGACCAGAACACGCGGCACGATTTGAAAAAGAGATGACGGCGGCAAAAAAGGCCGGGCACGGCACAGGGCTTACCCGCAGGGGGTAGCTGTTTGCCTGAAAAAATTTTAGCCCCGGCCGGAGTGGGTCCGGCCGGGGCTAGCAAGGAGGCTCACGGGGGTTGAGCATGGGCGTCCGGCGGGGGTTGTGGGGTGCGCCCGCCTGACGCTTCGGGGTTGTCACAGGAGGAGGGTGTGGACAATCCAATCTGCGGTCAGCCCCTGCCTGGAAGGCTGGCCGACTAAACCATTAGCGGGAGCATTATACTAATGGCAAGAGCCGTGCCAGGCATGAGATATTCCCATATCATGCTGCTTTTATAGCTTAAATTAAAATAAAATCCCGTGAGTCTTTCAACGCTTGTGCTACAATTTTACTCATTCATATCCAGAAGGTGCGTAATAATTACTCACACCATTTCCCACTCCGGCCCAAACCTGGGCACAGTCCAGCAAACCCTGCGGCAGCTCGTGCTCCAAGCGGCTAGCCGAGAACCGGTAGGCGCAATACCAGCCAGACCACAAAAGGGGCCAGCGCGGCAGTGATGATGCCTGCCAAAATGAGCGCCAGGCCAGCCATAGCCCCCTGTTCCTCACCTTCCTGAAGGGCCGCAGCGGTTCCCTGAGCGTGTGACACAGTGCCCAGGGCCAGTCCTCTGGCAAAGGGGTCAGCCACACGTGCAAGGTTCAGAGTCCAGCCGCCTATAAGGGAGCCAAGCGTGCCCGTGGCTACCACAAAGGCCGCCGTCAGCGACGGTATACCGCCATACATGCCTGCGATTTCGATGGCAAAGGGGATGGACACGCTCTTGGGCATGATGGATATGACAACTTCCTGCGGCAACCCGCCAACTCTCGCCATCAGCCCGGTGGAAAACATAGCCACAAAGGCTCCGGCGCACACGCTGCCCATAATGGCAAGTGCGTAGCGCAAAAGCACAAGGCGGTAACGGTACAGAGGCAGCGCCAGAGCAACCGTGGCAGGGCCAATGAAGGAGGTCATAATCTTTGAAGCAGGTTCATACACGGCGTAGGGAATATCAAAGGTCACCAGCACAATAATGACCGCAGCGGCTCCAAGAGCCACGATATTCAGCAGCGGATGCTTGTAGCGCAGATACAGCGCACGCACCGCCATATAGGCCAACAGCGTGCCCAGAATGCACAGCACCGTGCTTATGCTTACATAGGATTGCATGATTCGCCCTCCCGCCTGCGCGCCCTACAGCGTAAGGCACGGCCCAACAGCCCCACGGTGAGCAAGGGCAAAACAGCGCCCACAACTATGGCTACCAGCAATATCCAGCCGTAGTCGTAAAAAACGCCGCCCCACTGCATGAGGCCAACAGCAACAGGCACAAAGAAAAAAACCATATGCTTGAGCAAAAAGTTGGCCGCTGTGCTTATGTGGTCTTCCTTGACGATTCCGGTAAGCAAGAGGAGAAAAAGCACCACAATGCCAAGCACATTACCGGGCATTGGCAGCCCGGTGGCACGTACCACCCAGTCCGATCCCCAGAACAGGCCCGCCAGAATGGCCATCTGCCATAAAAACTTCCATGTCTCTTTCATTTCCAAATACCGCCAGTGTTGGGCCTTTGCGCGGCAACCGCGCCATAATTTGATGGCAATCCGGCACATCCGGCAAAATTGTGAACCGTGCGCCGCCGGAGCATGCCGACGAAAAACTTCCTGCCCCTGCATGCGGATGCCAAACTCCGCTGACATTGGGCATGTTCAAGCTCAGGAATTTTCTGACAGTCAGTAAAAACAGCCAGTTGCCCCTTGTATTGCAAACAGACTATCCAATGGCTATATTCATGACAAATGAATAAAAATAACAAAGAACATCAAAATTGGTGAATATATGGAATTGACGGACCTGCGCACCCTTGTCAGCGTTATGGAGACAGGCAGCATTACAGCCGCCGCCAAGGAACTGAACCGCGTTCCCTCAGGCGTGACCACGCGCATCCTTCAGCTGGAAGAAGCTCTTGGGGTGCAGCTTTTTCTGCGCGAAAAAAAACGGCTCCACCCCACAGACAAGGCACAAACCCTGTATGATTATGCCCTCAAGATACTTGCGATGGTGGACGAAGCTGAAAACCGCGTCCGAAGCATGGCTCCGGGCGGCAAATTTCGCATCGGCGCGCTGGAAAGCGCGGCTGCAGTGCGGCTGCCCGAAGTGCTGGCACGCCTGCACGCGGGGTATCCGCAAATATCGCTGGAGCTCTCCATCGGCACCAGCCGCTCGTTGTATGAGGACATTCTGGAAAACAGGCTGGACGCCGCCTTTGTTGTGGATATGCCGCAGGACGAAAGGCTGGCGCGAATGGACGCATTTGCTGAAGAGCTGGTGGTTATCGCGCCGGAAGGACACGCCGCCATCCATTACCCTGACGACATCGGACGCAAGACGGTGCTGGCCTTTCAGGGCGGCTGCGCCTACCGCAACCGTCTGGTCAGCTGGTTTCGGGCTTTCGGGCGGGAGCCGGAACGCATAGCGGAACTGGCTTCCTACCACGCCATTGTGGGCGGCGTTATTGCAGGTATGGGCGTGGGCGTGGTGCCGGAATCTGTGCTGCACCTTTGCCGTTCGGACGGAACACTTTCCGTACATCCGCTGGAGCATCCGCTGTGCAAGGCCACCACGGAGCTGGTCTGGCGCAAGAGCATGCTTTCCGCCAACATGACGGCCCTGCACCAGTGCCTGCACAGGCAGGAGGCGCAAAACGGCCAGGCTTGAGTCCACAGTTGCAGGGTTTACGCGGCGTCTGACCGCAATTTTTTACAGAAAACATCAGCGGCCACGCGCGCAGGACGCCGCGAAGCAACAATATATGCCAGCGGCCACAAAAAGCAGCCGCAGCAGTTGAGCAGATACAAATGCCCAGACAAAAGCGGGACGCTCTCCTACTGGATAAGCGTCCCGCTTTTGATACCTGTATCGCATCTGCGTAATTTTTACTCACCAGCTGGCGGCCTTTTATTCCGCGTCATTTCAGCCGGAGTATTTCACAGCGGAGGTTTAGTGCCCCGCAAAAAATTTAACGTAAAAATGTCTGGCTGCTCTTTCTAAGGAAGCACTGGTTAAAGAGCCTCCTGCAACCCCTCATGCATGGCTTCACGCACGGCCCTTACGCTGGCAGCGACGTCAGGCGCGCCCACCAGTTCGGACACAAGGCAGCAGCAACGTGCCCCATGCCGGGCCACGTCAGCGATATTGTGGGCCTTGATGCCCCCAATGGCAACAAAGGGCAGGTCAATATTGGCGGCAACCCAGTCCAGATAGGCAAAGCCCACAGGGGCCACCACGTCTTCCTTGGTCTGCGTGGCGAAAATCGGTCCCACGCCCAGATAGTCCGCGCCAAGTCCTCTGGCTGCCAGGGCCTGCTCCGGCTCATGCGTGGAAAGGCCGATGATCATGTCCGGCCCAACCAGTTTGCGCACCTCCGGCACGGGCAGATCTTCCTGCCCGACATGCACGCCGTCGGCTTCGACCAGCATGGCTATATCCACATGATCGTTCACGATGAAGCAGGCTCCGGCTTCACTGGTCAGGCGGCGCAACAGGCGGCATTCTTCAAGCATTTCACCGCCCTTGAGGTGCTTTTCGCGATACTGCAAAATACGCACGCCCGCGCCCAGCAGGGCTGAAGCGACTTCTTCAAGAGAGCGTCCCAAAGACAGGCGCGCGTCAGTGATGGCATAAATATCCGCTTCACCAGGAAGAATTTTGGCCATTATCAGTTCCTTACTTTTTTATGGCTGCAACGACACGGCGTATGCAGCTCTGCACAAAGCGTGCGGGATGAAAAGAAGTATGGGCAAGCTGTTGCGGCAGCTCAAAGCCGCGAGCGTCAAAATTTTCTGGGCGCAACAGGGGAAAAGTCACTTCCGTGCCGGATGCCGCGCTGCCCGGCGCTTTACGGCGCACCAGGGCCGCCCCGAGGGGCACAGCCTCGGGCGCAAGACCAAACACCGCGTACAGGGCTTCGTCCAGAGCAACAGCCGAGGCGCTGGCTCCCATCAGCTTGAGCACAAAAGGCTTGCCTCCTGACGGCCCGGTGACGTGCATGGCCACACCGCCGTCGGCAAGGGCCGCCACTGGCGGCAATGTGGCCCACAAGGCAGCCAGACAGTCAGCAAAATAGGCAGGGTCACGCCCCTCGCGGGCATGGGCCACGGCCTTGTGCAGGCCGCTCACGCAGCCAAAGCAGTTCTTTACCGCCAGGGTGAGCAGCATCTGCCCGTGCGCTTTGACTCTTGGCAAAGAAAGAATGAAATCGCATTCACGCACGGCGCTTGCCACATGAAAACGCGGCGCACCCTTGCCTGAAAGCGAAGATCGGACGCCTGGCAGCAGCGGCAATGTTACGGGCACAGGCTTGTCCAGCTGGCGCACGGTAAGGCCCAAAGGCCGCAGGGCGCTCTCAAGCCCGATGGCGCGGGCCACAGCCCCGGCCCGCCCAAAACCGGGAGAATCCGCCACGGCCATCTGCGCGCCGTGATCACGCAGCCAGCGGCAGGCGGCCACAACCACCCCCGGCGATGTGCACGCCAGCGACTTGCCCATAAGCAGGTTGGGCTTCACAAGCACCTTGGTTCCCACTTTGAGGGAACAGGACTGGGCAATCTGGGCGGCGTCCAGCACGTCCCCCACCAGTTGGTCAAGGGACTTGCGGTCGTAACCTTCACAACGGGCAAGAGCCACGGGCACGGCATGGGCGGAGGCGGGTTGTTTTTCCATTGGCTGAATATGCCGTTGAGCGGTCGCGTTGTCCAGCCCCGGTTTGGGCAGAAAGCCCGCGCAATGGCAGTCAGGAATGGACATACTGCGGCATGCCCCTGCGGTGCTCTCCAGCCTGCGCTCTTTTCAAAGCTCGGCTCTTGGCGTATGGATTCAGAACGGCGTAATGGCAATGATGTCACGCCGTTTTTCACGCGCCCCGCGGGAAAATTCCCCTTTCGGGCAGTGACGAAAAAACTCCGGCAGATCCTCTTGAGGTTGTTCATGCATTCCATATTCCGTTTTCTTGCTTGCTTTCTGCTGCTCCTGTGCTGTTTCACAACCGGGCAACGGGCGTTGGCCGCTGAAGCAGCCGCGCCGCAAGAAGCCGCCGCTGCTGCTGAAAAGCCACGGCAGGGCGACACCGCCACCGACAGCCCAGCCCGCGCTGCGGATACCGCAACTGCGGTTCCCGGTCAGCCAGAACCTCCGGTTGGACGGCCCGTCTCCCCTGAAAGCGTGCCTGCCGCCGCTCAGGTTCAGCCTGTAGCCCCTTCGGCCGAATCCGGCACCAGCCCGGCGCAGCAGCCGGAAAAGGCTGAAAAGCAGGAGAAAAAAGAAGCTCCCAAGCCCAAGGCCGAAAAAAAAGCGCCCCCAAAGCCCAAGGTTGAAAAAAAGGACGCTGCTGCGTCCAAGGCTGATAAAAACGAAAACCGCGCAGCCGAATCCGAAAAAAAAGACGCCCCGGACGGCGAAGAAGCCGCGCAGCAGGAAGAAGATAAAACCGGCGTGCTGCACGACCCGTGGTCAATGGTCTGGAGCAACCAGCACAACATGCTGGACGAGGTCAACGCCAAGGCGCTGGCCATGAGCGATACCTTTGGCGACCGCGCCTTCAACGTCAGCGAAAAAGTGCAGCCCTTTATTGAGGAAGCACGCCGTCTGCTTGTGTTGAGCAATACCTATAAAAACTGGCCCAACGCTATGGAAGCCGTGAGTCGCCGCCTTACGGTGACCATCGCGGAAGTGAACAAGATTCTCGCGCCTATGACGGTAGCGCGTGTTGAGTCGCAGGCCCTGCTTGAACGCATCAGCTATCTGGCCGACAGCCTGCCCGAAGACCTGCACGACGAACGCCTCAGCCCAGAGATGCAGGAATACATCCGCTCTCTGGCCATGACCCGCCTGCGTCTTACGGCGGTGCTTGCGCAGTACGACACGGCCCTTGCCCCTTCACTGGCGCTGCTCAACCGTCTTGAAAAAACACGTGAGGAAATCGCCTCGCAACTGCCCGCCCTGTGGAAGGACTATTACCTGCAAAAGCCGGTGCCCTGGCTCAGCCCCACGGCCTGGACAGATTTTTCCAAGCAGATGACTTATTCCTTACAGGGCATGCTGCTACGCATCCCCGTTGAAGTTCCCATTACGCTGGAAACTTGGGGCACGGCCATTCTGCGCTTCTTCGTCTGCCTGCTTTTCACGGGCGTCATCACGGTGATGCTGTCGCGGCGCTGGCTGAACGAAAAATCCAGCCCGACGGTAAAACACATTTTTCATGTAACCCTGCCCTGGCTCTGCGTGGGCCTGGCGCTTCTTGGCAGTTCCCTGGCCGCTTCGGGCGAGTTCTTCCGGCTGTTTCTGGCTTTCGGCAACCTGAGCCTTATTGTTGCCCAGATATATCTGGCCTGGGACTTGCGGCAGCTCAAATATCCCGAGGTGCAGATCGAACGGTCGCCGCTGTGGCACCTTATTCCGCTGACACTGTGCGCCTATGTGCTTCTTTACCTGCCGCTGGTCAAACCGCTGGTGCTCATCATCTGGATGGCCCTGCTTATTGCGGACATCATCCGCATGCGCCGCCGCAAGGAACAGGATCTCGGCCCCCTGCACGCGGAAACTTCGGTGCTGGAAAGCGAACCCGTTGTGCTGTGGATATGCCTCATCATGAGCATCTTTGGCCTGCATCTTTACAGCATGGTGCTCTACCTCTGCTTTGTGTCCTGCTCCATCGCCCTTCAGCTTTCGCTGGGCGGCATGAGCTTTGTGACCACAGTAAGCGAAAAATTGCCTCAGGAAGGCGTGCGCGCGGCACTGGCCCACATGGCCGTGGCACTGGCCGCTCCTGTTGTGCTGGTGCTGGCCTTTGTGGGCGTTACCCTGTGGGTAAGCACGCTGCCCGGCGGCCTGCCCCTGCTGCAGTACTACATACTGCGGGGCGTCAACGTGGGCACAACGCAGTTCAACATACTGCATCTGCTTATGATCGTCAGCGCGTTCTACATTACGCGCACAGCCGTGGGGATGGGCTCCCGCTTTCTGGGCCGCCTGCCCAAACAGGGGCTGCAAATAGATTCCACCCTCATTCCGCCGATGCAGACGGCTTTTTCCTACGCCCTGTGGTGCTGCTTCGGCCTCTTTGTGCTCAAGGCTCTGGGCATGGAACTGAGCAATCTGGCAATGGTGGCTGGTGGTCTTTCTGTCGGTATCGGTTTTGGCATGCAGACCATTGTTAACAACTTCCTTTCCGGGCTCATTCTTATTTTCAGCCGCACGCTTCAGGCTGGCGACGTGGTCGAGGTGGGCGGCACCCAGGGGCGGGTACGCAAAATCAGCGTGCGCGCCACAATGGTTGAAACATTTGATAATGCGCTCATCATCGTGCCCAACTCTGAATTTGTAGCCAGCCGCCTCATTAACTGGACGCGCAACAGCCGCACGGTGCGCAAGGAAATCAAGATAGGCGTGGCCTACGGCAGCGACACTGCCACTGTCATGCGCGTCTTGCTGGCCACGGCCAACGCCAACAGCAACGTGCTCAAATATCCCCCGCCAACCGTGGCCTTTGCGGATTTTGGGGCCAGCACCCTTGATTTCAGCCTGCGCTTCTGGGTGCGTGACTACGACGTGGGCACCTCCACCGCCTCTGATATCCGTGTTGAAATCGAGAAAGAGTTTCGCAATCAGCGTATTGAAGTGGCCTTTCCGCAGCTGGATATTCACATCAAGGATATACCACCCCGCGTGAAAAGCGCGCGTCCGCCGTCGGAAGAGCGCGCCGTCAAAAAGCCGCCCCGGCGTCCCCGGCGCAGATCCCTTGCCCCCGGGGCAGCGGGCGCTGCTCTTGCCACGCCAGTACCTGCCACGGCTGATGACGACGAAGACGAAGCATAGGCAAGCAGAACGCGCCCGGCCCGGCACTGCACTGGGCCAAAACGCTCCACGGCTGCTGCTCCCCCAGGACCGCAGTCAAACACAAGGCACAAGGAGAGCATATGATCTATCGCGCTGACGCACTGGACGGATTTGAAAAAGAAATGTTTGGCGGCCCCGGAACCACCAAGTTCACCAAAATTGTCAGCGAAGACGGCCTGGCCGGCAAGGGCCGCCTCTTCAACGTGGTGAACCTCAAGCCCGGCTGCGCCATCGGCAGCCACAAGCACAGCGGCGAACTGGAAATCTATTATGTGCTCAAAGGTCACGGCACCTATGACGACAACGGCACTGCCGTACAGGTCAAGCCCGGTGACGTGACTGTCTGTAACGATGGTGAAGTGCACGGCATACTCAACAGCGGCACTGAAGATATGGAAATGATCGCCCTTATTCTGTTCACGAAATAGCATCGGCCTGCGCAGATCAGCGCAATAAGCCAAATGCTCTGGTTTAGGGGCAGAACAAAAAACACAGGAGAAGCCGTATGACTTCTCCTGTGTTTTTTTTTTATATCGCTCAGAACGGTGAGCCCAGGCTGTGCCGTCACGAGCGCTTTTCAGATGTTTCTGCGTCAAATTTCTTCGTTATAGCTAAGAAATTAAACCGTTAACGACATTTCTTTGAGCTTGTTACCTTTGAAAGAGTAAACATGCTCCGCCCGGCAGAATACCTTGCAGGCGGCGCTGCCTAATACTGGATGTAGGCAACGTGGGTTTGCAGGTACTCCATAAGCCCGTGCTTGCCGTCGGCCCCGCCAATGCCGGACTTGCGCCAGCCCGCGTGGAAGCCCTGCATGGCCTCAAAATTTTCGCGGTTTACATAGGTTTCGCCAAACTTCAGTTTGTTCACCGCCTCAAGGGCGCTGCTGATATTGCGCGTGTAGATGGACGACGTCAGGCCGTATTCGCAGTCATTGGACAAGGCAATGGCCTCATCCAGATCGCGGAAGGTCAGCATGGGCAGCACCGGGCCGAACACTTCCTTACGCACGATTTCCATATTCTGATGGCAGTTGCGCAACAGGGTCGGCGTGTAGAAATAGCCGCTTCCACGAGGAGCGCGCGCGCCGCCAGTGACAGTTTCTGCCCCGTCAGCTTGGGCGCGGGCCACCATACCTTCAATTTTAGCAAGATGCTCGGCGCTGATCTGGCTGCACATATCCGGCGCAGGGTCGTCAAAGGGATTTCCAAGGCGCACATTATTGAACGCCACTGCAAGTTTTTCGGCAAACTGGTCGGCAATGCTTTCATGTACGTAGAGACGTTCGGCGCAGTTGCACACCTGACCGCTGAAGATGGTACGCGAGGCAGTGATGGCCTTGACGGCCAGATCCTGATCCGCATCCAGGCACACAATGGCCGGGGCCTTGCCGCCCAGCTCCAGCGAAATCTTGGTAACGTTTTCAACGCTGGCGGCAATAATGCGCTGCCCGGCTTCAACGCTGCCTGTAAGGGAAACCATGTCTGCCTGCGGGCTGGAGGCAAGAGCCTCGCCCATGCTGCTGCCGCCGCCAGTGATGATATTGAGCACACCTGCAGGCAGGTCCACTTCTTCAGCCACCAGCCGAGCAAATTCCATTGTGGTAGCCGGGGCCACGCTGCTGGGTTTGATAACGGCGGTGCAGCCCACCAGCAGCGATGGAGCAACCTTGCGGGCCATGACAAAGAAGGGGAAGTTCCAGGGGCAAATGCCCACGACCACGCCGATGGGCTGCCGATACAGCAGGATATTTTCGCGCGGGCGGTCGCTTTGAATGATCTCGCCTTCATAAATGCGCGCCCAGCCAGCGTAATAGTCAAAATAGTCTGCTGTAAAATCCACCTCAACCTGGGCAAGAGGATGGGTTTTGGCCTGTTCGTCGGCCAGAATGCGGCCCAGTACCAGACGATTTTTGCGAATGACCGCCGCGAATTTCTTAAGGTATTCCGCCCGCGCTGCCGATGTCAGGGCGGCCCAGCCGCTCTGAGCCCTGTGGGCCGCTTCCAGAGCGGCCATTGCATCCTCACGCCCACCATTGGGCGTATGGGCCATTATTTTTCCGGTCGAGGGATTTTCAACTTCAATCATTGAATCCGAGAGACCGGGTACCAGCTTACCGTTGATGAACTGCAAATATGTACGCATGTTCTCTCCTTGGTTTGCTTCAACTTAGCCATAAAACAGAATTAAGGTAAAGCCGCCCGGAAATGCCGCAGGGGCGCGGCTTGGCGGCACACGTGCTGAACCGTGACGTAATACATGCCGTTCTCAATACCAATCAATGCAAGCCGTAACCCGACGTCCGTTCCCCTCAGCCAGCTACGCTCGCCTTTTCCTGCACCCGGCAGCAATGGTTTTCGGCAATACCTTTCCCCGGTTTGAATATCTGCCACCGCACCCTCCAGAGCCTTGGAAATTTTTTATACTTAAAAATTAGACTGTTAATCATAGTCATGACAGAAAAGATAATTCTTTCCGGTGACAGTTATTGACATATGTCATAAAATGGCCATATTTTGTTTATGACATATGTCAATAAATGCATGTGCCGCTGTGGCACATGCACAACCACCTAAATTGAGGAGATTTACTATGTATGATACCAATTCTACAGGCCGCAAAAATGCGGGGCAGCATTCTGGTCACGGCTTTGGCAGATGCGGCAGAAGGGCCGCCACTGAATGCATGCCCACAGACGAAACGCGTCAGGAAGAAATGCCGCAAAACGGCATGGGACAAAACAGCATGCGCATGCGCCACGGACACCAGCACGGCGCTTGCCGCGGTATGGGTCACGTCATGGGTCACGGTATGGGCCAGGGTAACCAGAACGAGGGGCGCGGTCCTGAGCAAGGCTGCCGTCAAGCACATGGCCGTGGGCACGGGCATGGCATGTGCCGTGACCGTAATATGAATTCCGACCCTGCCTGCGCCACAAACGACGACGCCAATTAAGGCATTTTGACTTTGAAAAAACTTACCAGCTCTAGCGCTGCGCAAAAGCGCAGCGCGACCCAACGCGGAGTAGATTCTGCCGGAAATTACATTTTCCGGCAGAATGGCACCTTTGAAATATAAAGCATTGCAAAGCTCGTTGACTCCAAAATGCGTTCGCTTTGCAAGCATTCTGCGGTGCGAGTTTTTGTAAAATCCGCACCGGGCAGATACACAATTGCACTATGCATCAACTCGCTGGGCAGCCTGCCCTTGCAGCCGGTCCGCAGCTTCTGATGCCATAAGGCCGCTCCCTGCCGGGGCGGCTTCACGTTTTACCAAGAGAAGCCCCATGCCAAGACCCAAAAAATGGCGCAGAGTCTGCTGCATGCCCCAGAGTACCTGTTTCGGCCCGGTGGCAGGAACTGATGCCCCTGTGGCTGACACTGACGGCACTATGCCTATAGAGGAAACACAGGGGCGTGGCTGCGGAATGCGTCGCGGCATGCACGGCTCAGGGCGCGGCGGGCGCAGAGGGCATGCAGGACACGGCATGCCCGGAGAATCCGTCATCATGACCGTAGACCAGTATGAAACCGTGCGGCTGATTGATCTGGAAGGCCTGACGCAGGAAGCCTGTGCTGAAAAAATGCAGATCGCGCGCACCACCGTGCAGAGCATCTATGCAGAGGCACGAAAAAAGCTGGCTGACGCGCTGGTGAACAGCAAGATCCTGCGTATTGAAGGCGGTGAATACAAACTCTGCGAGGATGCAGACGAACCGTGCGGGCACGGTGGCTGCCATCACCACCGCAGACAAGGCTTTTGAGCCGCCCCCTTTAACGGTTTGCATGCTCGAGGCATCTGGCACGTTATTACGGGTTACGCGTTCAAATCAAAAAACCGTGCGGCTGATTGATCTGGAAGGTCTGAGGCAGGGTAGCTTACTCTGAAAAGATGCAGATCGTGCGCATTATCAAAATGAAAACTCTGACGCGTCGTGTCTCTGGCGGTTTTTACGGCACACGGCACAGCCATTGGACAACCGTATTTCACTACATTTTATATATGTACTTACATAGCAGTAAGTACCATACATTTTAAAAGCACAAGAACGTTTTACGCAAATCAGCGGAGCTCAACCCGTTGCTCACCAGCCAAGCCACGCAGCTGCGCATATGGCTTGCACATATGGCTTGTGCCTGCCCTATCCAGCTCCCCTGCACGGGCATCCCCAAACCGCAGCCCCCTTGGCTCAGGGCAGCAGTCAGACGATTCAGGCAGGTTCTGCTTCCTTGCACACGTCAACCCAGACGCCCCCGGTGATGCGCTCAAGTTCGTCCAGCGTAATTCTTACTGCATTGTTGGGCGCTCCCGCCGCTGGATAGACTGGGTCAAAACGCCTGAGGCTGGCATCCAGATAGATGCGCACATTGTCGTGCAACGCAAAAGGACACACGCCGCCCATCGGATGCCCCACCAGTTCCAGCAGTTCTTCTGGCTTGATAAAACGGGGTTTGCAATTGAAGGCGTCCTTGAATTTGCGGTTGTCCAGCCGGGCCGTGCCCATCGCCACCAGCACCAGGGGGCCGTCTGTCCCCATAACAGAAAGACTCTTGGCAATACGCCCCGGCTCGCAACCCACGGCTGCGGCAGCCAGATCCACAGTGGCGCTCGACACCTCAAATTCCATATAGGCCTCAGCCAGGCCGTGACTCGCCAGCACAGCCTTTACCGCATCCACACGCATGATCCGTCCTTGGTTTTAAATCCCGCTGTACCATCAAGCCGCTTTCTGCAAAGCTTGGTACAGTGCATGCCAGTTCTTACGGCAACATTTTGCTGATTCTGACTTTGCCCGATGAGAGCATCGGCGTACCGCCAATATTAAGTGCCGCCCTGGATAGTATCATCTCGACATGAATTTCTTATTATATCAAAAAGCGAACCTTTTATGCAGGAGCGCGAAGTTATGGCGCTCGACCGGAATAAAAGATGAAATTCAACGCAGAGCCAACTGGCAAGGCACTGGCTACGGCACTGCCTAGCGTCTGAAGACCAGCGCCAGCCCAACCAGTACCAGCACGAATCCCAAAAGGCGCGGCCAGCCAAAGGGCGTCACGGGCAGACCAAACCAGCCGTAGTTGTCTATAACAGCCGCCATAAGCAGATTGCCGAAAATCATAGCCATAGCCGTTGCCAGCACGCCAATGCGCGGCACGGCAATGATGGTGTTCAGCACCATAATGGCCCCGAAAATACCGCCAACCCACTGCCATGAGGGCGTTTCAGCCACCCGCCAGATCTGCCCGCGCCCGAAAAACAGCGTGGCCAAGCCAAGAAACAATGCCCCGCAGGCAAAAGAAATAAAGCTGCTTTCCAGAACGCCCACAGTACGGCTCAAGGCCGCGTTAATGGGCGACTGCATGGCCGTCAGGCAGCCTGCCAGAATCATGAGAACAATGTACAGCATAACCCCTCCGGCAATGTCTGAGGGTAGGAGCGCCCTTATATAAAGACACTCCGGCGGTTGCGAGGCCTCCGCAAGATGTTCGGCGCAATATGACCGCCGCAAAATGTTTGCCACCATACGGCTTGCGGCAGGTCTCTGGCAGAAGATGTCTTGCGGCAGCTGCGTGGCGCAATCCGTCCGCGCAGTGCGCATGCGTCAGCGCGAAGGGTGAAGATATAGATTACGGGCAGAAAACGGTTGCCTCTGCTCTTCATCAGGAGTGCAGAGCCCGCAGCCCCACAACCGGCGTGCAGCCGCCGCCGAGCAAAAAACGCAGGCTGCTTATTTGCCGCTGCGCAAAAAGGGCGTATGGGCGACGGCCACAAGCAATCCTTCCGGGCTGAGAAAACGGGTAACGGTCTGTCCCCACGGCTCCTGCTTCAAGCGCACTAGCAGATTGTAGCCATTTTGCTCAAGCACTTGTGTGGCGGCTTCAATGTCTTCCACATCCAGCTCAAGCCAGGCCTGGGGCACAGGCACTTCTTCCGGCCACTGCTCGGTGCCGAAGCAGGAAAGCGCGGCCTTGTCCAGAGGCCAGAGAGCAAAATGTTTCACGCCTTCCACGGCCTGCGTGTGCCAGTAGCCCTCATAGCCCTCGGTGTGCTCAAGCGGCAGGCCGAACATATCCCTGTACAGGTGTTCGCTTTGCTGCTGCCTGTTCACCACGGGGCCGAAGCCTGAAATAAAAAGAACTTTTATACCTTGCGGCAGATTGGGCTGCATTGCTGTCTCCAAGCCGGGCAAGGTTCCGTGCCGGACACAAGGCTTCAACCCCGGTCCGGCACAGTTCCCTGATTTTATTTTTTACTCAGCAAAAATGCCTTTGGGCAGCGCGCCAAAAACAGCTTCGTAGCGCTGACGGAAGTTCGCCGGGGTAATGACATGCTCCTGCGTGCCCATTTTTTCCAGGGCAAAGCTGGCGCTGACAGAGCCCAGCTTGGCGGCTTCGGGCATGGCAAGACCATTCACCAGCCCCTTGATGAGGCCCGCGCGGTGGGCGTCGCCCGCTCCGGTGGGGTCCAGCACCTTATCAATGGGCACAGGGGCAATACGTACGGTCTCGCCCTGGCCGCGCACTTGTGCGCCTTCCGCGCCAAGTGTCGTCACAAGCCAGCTGGTGCGGGCCGCAATTTCATCTTCGCTCTTGCCTGTGGCCTTGCAGATCATGTTCAGTTCATAGTCGTTGGTGATGCAGGCCAGGGAGCCTTCAATGGCTTCCAGCAGTTCTTCGCTGGTGAGCACGGGCAACTGCTGGCCGGGGTCAAAAATATATGGCACGCCCTTTTCACGGTACATGCGGGGCAGACGGCGCATGTCTTCCACATTGCCGGGCGACACGATGGCGATGTCCTGGCGGGCATCCATGCCGGGGAAGTCGTACACGGCAGGCAGGGTCATTGCGCCGGGATAAAACCCGGTGATCTGGTTGCTGTTCAGGTCTGTGGTGATATAGCACAGGGCCGTGAACACATCTTCCGCGCGGCGGATGCCGTCCAGGGGCAGGCCGTGGGAGGCCAGCGTCTGGGCGTAGGACTCGAAATCACGTCCGGCAGCGGCCACAATCACGGGCTTTTCATCAAGCAGGGCAAGAGTATAGGCGATATTGCCCGCGCAGCCGCCACGCCTTTCATCCATGCCGTCCACCATAAAGCTGACATTGATCATGTGCAGCTTGTCCATGAGAATATGGTCCTGAAAATTACCGGGAAAGGTCATGATGCGGTCAAAGGCCAGCGAACCGGAAACGTAAATGGCCATAGGGTCCTCGCGTTATATGGTGAACAAATATTTGTTAAAAACAGTCTGGCCGCCCCGCCGGAAATTGGCCAGAAACATTTTGAACTGAAAAAACTGTTTTCACGGCTTTCAAAAGACTGCCTTGGCATTGCGGCGCAAAAACCCCGCGCCGACCTCATGCCCTGTAGCGACAAAAGCCGCAGCGCGCAGCAGTTCTAGAGCAGATCAAGTTTTTCGAAGGTAAAAGACTTCAAGACATTTTACCCGTGGAATAACCGAAAAAATTGCCCTGAAATCCCTGCTGCCAACAAACTCAGGCTGACTCTGCCCGGCGCAAAGGCCTGGCCTTGCGTTATTGTTATGACTCGGGCGGGGGCGGTTGGCTGTTCTCCTGAATCCAGTGCAGAAAAGGCCCATGCCCCGCCTCAATGGGCACAGCCACAATGCAGGGCACCTCGTAGGGGTGCAGGCGTTTAACCGCCGCTTCAAAGGCTGGCAGGGCCGCGCGGCTCACCTGAGCCAGCAGCAGGCATTCTGCCGCATCGTGAACTTCGCCGCGCCAACGGTATATGGAGCGCGCCCCAGGCACTATATTTACCCCGGCGGCAAGCCCCTCACCCACCAGGGCGCGGGCAAGCTCAAGGGCAAACTCTTCATGGGGCGCAGTGACATAAACGAGAAGGGACATGCGATACCTCCGCCGTGGGGTCTGAGGGCAAGGTTATACCCAAACGCGCAAAAAACAAAGACCGCAACAGGCGGCAAGGCCACAGCATAAACGCGCAACACTGCTTGTATACAGCTGGCTTCACAACCTGCACGGTTTTTACAGGATCATCACGCCACATCCTGCAAGGCATATGTTGATTTTATACACGCAAAGCCGCAGAATCAATGACCGCATACGCAACTTTTACTACGCAGCAGGCCACGCTGTCAGTCTCATGCACCTTGCGGGCATTTTGCGCATATGGCATAGGACAGGCATGAAGGCGAAAAATATCCGTCAGGCGAGAGCGCAAAAAATACTTGAGGCCTTGCGAACCCGCTATCCTTCTCCCCGCACGCATCTGGATGCGGAATCAGCGTGGCAGTTGCTGGTAGCCACGGTTCTTGCCGCCCAGTGTACGGACGCCAGGGTCAATACCGTGACTCCGGAACTGTTCCGCCGCTGGCCCGGCCCCAGCGACATGACGAAGGCGACCATTGAAGAGATCGAGTCCATCATTCGCCCCACAGGCTTTTATCACAGCAAGGCAAAAAATCTGCTGGGCGCTGCGACCCGCGTGTGCGAAGTTTACGGTGGCCAGGTGCCAAAAACGCTTGAGAAACTCATCACCCTGCCCGGTGTGGCGCGCAAGACTGCGAATGTGGTGATGTTCGGGGCCTTCGGCATCAACGAGGGGCTTGCTGTAGATACCCACGTCAAGCGTATCAGCTATCGCCTTGGGCTCACTGACGCAACCGACCCCGTCCCCATTGAACGCGACCTTATGGAGCTTTTTCCACGCGAAGAATGGGGCGATGTGAATCACCGCATGGTATGGTTTGGGCGCGAGGTGTGCGAGGCCCGCAAACCTCTTTGCGGGCAGTGTGAGATGGCAGACTTTTGCCCGAAGCTCGAACCGCCCAAAACACCTCGCCCGCAACGCAGCAAAAAATCAAAGCCTTAAGAAATACGTTTTCCCGTCGATGAGAACTACAGCGCTCTGCCATTCAGGCCAGCGCTCCCCAAGTCTCTTATTCAAGACTCAGCCGCCAACCGGCTCGGACATACAGGATAAAAGCCATGTCGCAAAACAGCTTGCTCAACGTCAACAACAATGAACTTGAAATCATTGAATTTATTATAGACGAAAAGCAGCCAGACGGCAGCTCCTACAGTGGGCACTACGGCATCAACGTGGCCAAGGTGCTTGAAATCATCCGCCTGCCCAACATCACCAGCGTACCCAGCAAGTGCGACCCTTCAGTGCTTGGCACTTTCAACTTGCGGGGCAAGGTGCTGCCCATTCTCAATCTTGCCACATGGCTTGGCAAAACAATGACTGAAGAATCCAACGCCAAGGTCATTGTAACGGAATTCAGCGGGGTGCAGGCCGCTTTTCTTGTCTCGTCCGTCACCAGCATCCACCGCATGACCTGGGACCGCATTGAGCCGCCAAACCAGTACGTGCAGACCTATTCGCGCGACAGCATCACCGGCGTTTTGCGCATTCAGAACAGGGTGCTCTTTATTCTGGATATGGAAAAAATTCTGGCCAGTCTGGACAGCACGCTGGACATGTCGCAGATCAAGGTAGACACCTCTCCCGTTGAAGGCGCTGCCCAGTTTCATCTGCTTGTGGCCGACGATTCCAATTCGCTGCGGCACATCATCAAGTCTTCTTTGCAAAAGTCCGGCTTTCAGGTCACGGCTGTGGCCAGCGGGCGCGAAGCCTGGGAATTTTTGCAAAAAACCCGTGATGAAGCCCAAAACGAAGGCAAAGAACTTACCGACATTGTGCATCTGGTTATCTCTGACATCGAGATGCCCGAGATGGACGGCCATATGCTCACGGCGAAGATACGCGACACTCCCGGCATGAGCACCCTGCCCGTCATCCTCTTCTCTTCGCTCATCACTGAGGCCCTGTACGCCAAAGGCGTCAAGGTGGGGGCAGACAAGCAGGTTTCCAAACCCGACCTGCCCAGCCTGAGCAAAATCATCCGCGAGCTTATTGCAGAAAAACTGAATAAATAGCGGGCAGCGGCGAGCGCATACCAAGTGCCGCAGGCCGGATTTCCGGCATAAAAGCTCACATATTTTTTGGCATACCGCTGACCGCCCCTTCGGGCGGTCTTTGTTTCAGACGCACCATAAACAAGGTGCTGTACCTTGCCTGGCAGGCAGAAAAGTATCCCTGCTTCTGTGTTGCCCCTGCCTCCAGGGCTGATTTTCCCCGCCTGCGTCTTTAGTGCTCATATTTTCGTGGCATGTCATCGGAACTGGCTCACCTTGAACTGCCCCGAAGGCCATTCTGCCTTAAAAATCTTGCAATTTTACTCCCCGCTCCGCGACTGGCTGGCGCGTAAAAAGCGCTTCATCACGCAGCCGTTGCACGTCCTTTCTGGGGGATTCGCCAAAGAGGCGTTTATATTCCCGGCTGAATTGGCTGAGGCTTTCATAGCCCACCGCCACACCAGCGCTGCTGGCATCCATATTCTGCATGAGCATAAGGCGTTGCGCCTCATGAAGCCGCAGCCTTTTCTGAAACTGAAGCGGGCTGAGCGTCGTTACTTCCTTGAAATGCCTGTGAAAGGTTGAGGGAGCCATATGGACTTTTTCCGCCAGCTCTTCAATCTGCACTGACGCTGCAAGATTCTGTTTCAGCCATGTTATGGCCTGAGCAACCTGATTGCCTTGAGAACCTATAGTATGAAAAGAGCGCAATCTGTGCCCGTTCTGCCCTGCCAGCAAAAAATAATGAATTTCCCGCACGATCATCGGTCCGAGAACCAGTAGTTTTTCCGGGCAATCAAAAAGCTTCACCAGGCGCACATAGGCGTCCAGAATATCGGTGTCGAGCTGTTGAACGTGTATGCCCTTGACCACGGAAAATGCCTCTGTCGGCTTGTGGGGCATTTCCAGCGCCAGCTGGGCGATCAGGCTTTTGTCCAGATCAATCGCAATGGAAAGACTGGGAACGTCCGGCGAAGCCTCACAAACCATGCTTGCACCCGGCATATCAACGCCAGTCACCAGAATATTGTCCTCACCATACCGGTATTCATCCCTGCCCATAAAAGCCCGCTTACACCCCTGCGCCATTTTGACAATCACCGGCTGATAAAAACATGTCTGGGGTTCGGTGGTTTTGTCGCGCCGATACATACGCACCCCGGCAAGCCCGGTTTCGTAAACACCGGGCCGGGGCATGCGCTCAAGAACGCTGCGCTTCAGAAATGCTTTTGCCCTGTCAATATCCATACATATATCGTCCGCCATATGACCTCCTCTAGCGCCTTGCATAGCGTCAGCCACCACTATCACGAGGCTGCCCAATTTACACATCAGTGAGAGTATTAGGCAAATAATAAGCAGAAATGTGCCTTCAGACAACTCTGCTCAAACCTTATAAGCAACATTAACGACCACGTTTTGCCAATAGGGGTGTGAAATGAACGAGCCCAATAATATCTCTCGCCGTATTTTTCTGAAAAGCAGTGCTGCTGCCGTGAGTGTTGCGGCCCTTTCAAACATGGCTGGCGGCAGGGTCAGCGCCGCGGCGCTCTCCGCTGCAAACCCGGAAAACGATGGGCAAAGCAAGGCAACGGTATTTTTTACCAATGACCTCAGTGCCGCAGGCCTGCGCAAACTATATGCCCGCGTCAACCAGGGCATGACCGGAAAAATTGCCGTCAAACTGCACACGGGCGAACCCAATGGCCCGAACATTATCCCCCGGGAAATGGTCAAGGAGCTGATGCGCGATGTTCCCGGCGGCGTTATCGTGGAGTGCAACGTACTTTACAACAGCCCGAGAAAAACGGCTGAAGGGCACAGAACTGTCATCGCGGGCAACGGCTGGACCTTCTGCCCCGTAGATATAATGGATGAACACGGTGACGTGAACCTGCCCGTCAAAGGGGGCAAGTGGTTCAAAGAGGTCGCCTTTGGCAAAAACATCCTGAACTACGATTCAATGCTTGTACTCACCCATTTCAAGGGGCACGCGCTGGGCGGCTTTGGCGGATCACTGAAAAACATCGCCATCGGTTGCGCGTCAGGAAAAGTCGGCAAGGCGCAACTGCACGACTCTGACGGCAGTTCATGGCCTTCCGGGCCGGACTTTATGGAACGTATGGTCGAAGGCGGCAAGGCCGTTGCAGACCATTTTGGCCAGCACATCACATATATCAATGTACTGCGAAACATGTCCGTAGACTGTGACTGCGCAGGCATCAGTGCCGCACCCCCTACCGCGCCAGATCTGGGTATTCTGGCTTCAACGGACATTCTGGCCATTGATCAGGCTTCCGTGGATTTGGTATACGCCCTGCCCGAAGCCCAAAAGGCCGACCTGGTAGAGCGTATGGAATCCAGAAGCGGCTTGCGCCAGCTTGAATATATGAAGGAACTCGGCATGGGGAAGTCCGGGTATGAACTGGTCGTCATCTAGGCAGTGCCGTCACGAGCGCCTTTCCAGTTATTTCTGCGTCGAACTTCGCCTTTTATTCCGGTCGAGTACCATCAGAGTACACTTCCTGTATAAAAGGTTCGTTCTCCTTGATATTACTGAAAATTTATCCCGTTACGACACTGCCGAGTATGGATCAAATCAACTTTGTGGCTGTGCCTTTTCAAAGTTGCAAACACGGTGAAGTCATATGAAAAAATTTGTGCAGCATGAAACAGCCTCGTTTTCAAGGCGCTCATTTATAACGGCAATAACCGCAGGTCTGTTCGCTGTGGCGGTGCATCCGCTTATGGCTTCCACCAGCGCAGCCAGTACATCCGCGGTTTCAGGGGGGCAAAAAGTGCTGATCGTATACTACTCCCGCTCCGGCAATACCCGCGTTGTGGCGGAAAGTATCCACACTGCGCTTGGCGGCGACATTGTGGAGTTGCAGACGGTGCATCCATACCCGGAAGAATACCGGGCCACCACAGAGCAGGCCCAGAAAGAGCTGAAAGCAAACTACTTTCCGCCCCTGAAAACCAGTGTGGACGACATCAGCCCCTACGACGTGATCCTTGTGGGTTCACCAAACTGGTGGGGCACCTTTGCTTCGCCCGTAAGAGGTTTTTTGGCGCAGCATGACTTTTCAGGCAAAAAAATCGCCCCCTTCATAACGCATGAAGGCAGCGCACTGGGAAAAAGCGTTGCCGACCTCAAAACACTTTGTCCTAGTGCGACCATTCTTGATGGTCTGGCTGTGCGTGGCGGCCGTGTGCAAGGTTCGCAAGCTGATGTCGGCCAGTGGCTGAAACGTCTTGATCTGAGCAAATAGAGGGGAAATCGTATGCAAACACGCACACTTGGTACTGGCGGCCTGAGCGTTTCCTGCATGGGCCTTGGCTGCATGGGCATGAGTTATGGCTACGGCCCCGCATCTGATAAAAAGGACATGATAGCCCTGCTCAGAATGGCGGTCGAAAACGGCGTTACCTTTTTTGATACAGCCGAGTGTTACGGTCCCTTCACCAACGAAGAACTTGTGGGCGAAGCACTTGAACCGTACCGCGGCAAGGTTGCCATTGCCACCAAGTTTGGCATTTCCATCATAAACGGCAAGCAGATAACAGACAGCAGACCTGAAGTAATCCGCCAGTCTGTGGAAAGTTCGTTAAAGCGCCTTCGTGTGGAAGCCATTGACCTGTATTACCAGCACCGGGTTGACCCGAACGTGCCCATTGAAGACGTGGCCGGAACAGTCAAGGAACTGATCGGGCAAGGAAAGGTCAAGCATTTCGGTCTTTCCGAGCCGGGGGTGCAAACCATCCGCCGCGCCCACGCCGTGCAGCCCGTGGCTGCAATCCAGAGCGAATATTCCCTCTGGTGGCGGCGGCCAGAGCAGGATCTGCTTCCGGCCCTTGAAGAGCTGGGCATTGGGCTGGTTCCGTTCAGCCCCCTCGGCAAAGGCTTTCTTACTGGCAGGTTTGACGCCGCAACCACCTTTGACAAGTCTGACTTTCGCAGCATCCTGCCGCGCTTTACCCCGGAAGCGCTGGCTGCAAATCAGGCGCTGGTGACCCTGCTTCAAGATTTTGCCACGCAAAAGAATGCCACCCCGGGGCAAATTGCCCTGGCATGGCTTCTCGCCCAAAAGCCCTGGATCGTGCCCATCCCTGGCACAACCAAGCCTTACCGCCTTGAAGAAAATATGGAAGCAGCGGCCTTGCGGCTTGAAGCTGATGAGCTTGAACTGCTCACCAACGCCGCGGCTGAAATTCAGTTAACAGGCGAGCGATATCCCGAAGAACTGGAGAAACGTACCGGACTGTAAGGAAAGACGTATGAAGTCCTTTGCCATCCCCCTGCTTCTTCTGATCTTTGCCATATGCGGCACAGCAGCCATTACTTCAGCAAAAGATACAGCCATGAGCAACATCATTATTACACGCAAAAATTCTGTGGAGCCTGTCGCCGGACCGGAATCTGTCTTTACAGGTGATGTCAGTGTTGAATTTTCCGTTCCCCGGCGGGGCGAATCGCGCCTGTCAGGGGGCTTTGTCACCTTTCAACCCAAGGCACGTAGCAACTGGCATACGCATCCCTATGGTCAGCTTCTGATCATTGCCGCAGGCAAAGGCCGGGTTCAGGAATGGGGCCAACCCGTTCAGGATGTTTTTTCCGGTGATCTGGTCTGGTTTCCGGCTGGCGTAAAGCACTGGCACGGCGCTGCCCCAGATCAAGCCATGTCGCACTACGCCATTCAGGAAGAACAGGACGGGCAGGCCGCGAACTGGATGGAAAAAGTCACGGACGAACAATACAACGGCCAGTAAAATTCCGGAGGCTTAATGCGAAAAGCAGTCATGGCAGGCACAGCGGCACTGCTGCTGTGCCTATCCGGCATAATATGCGAGGCGCAAACAGTGAATACCACTTTATCAAACAGACAGCAGGCCATAGTGCCCATTGCCGCATTTGCCGCAAGCGGTCATATGCCCGGCCTGAAAATGGCGTTGCATGACGGACTTGGATCCGGGCTGACCGTCAATGAAATCAAGGAAATACTCGTGCAGCTTTACGCGTACGCGGGATTTCCCCGCAGCCTGAATGCCCTAGGGGCCTTTCAGCAAGTGCTTGGCGAGCGCGAGGCAAAAGGCATCCGAGACGAGCCGGGCAAAGAGGCAAGCCCGGTTCCTGCAGGAACAACAAGCCTTGAACGTGGCACAAAAGTTCAAACCACGCTGGCGGGCGCTCCTGTCAAAGGCGGGCTTATGGATTTTGCCCCGGCCATTGACGAATTTCTGAAGGCCCATTTGTTCGGAGATATTTTTGGCCGTGACAACCTGGACTGGCAAAGCCGGGAAATCGCCACGGTTTCTGCCCTTGCCAGCATGGATGGTGTGGAAAGCCAGCTTCGGGCACACTGCCGTATCAGCAGAAATGTGGGGCTGACAGCGAAACAGATGCAAGATCTGGCCGCAGTTCTTCGGGCTAAAGTCGCTGAGTCCACGGGTAAGAAGGTTGATGTGATTCTGGAGGAAGAAGACAACAGGCAGCCGTGACGCATTTGCGCATCCACTAACTTTACGCTTTGCCGGAGCTACTTGTTGTTGCAACGCAAACGGCAGCAAACGGCACAGTCGCGCCCCATTGCCGGGCATTAAACAGTTGCCACGGCAACGTCGCATAACGGCAAACAAGTCCACCTCTACGCGGCGTTGCTGTGGCATAAATTTTAGGGCAATCCCTTGCGGCATTTCTGGTGCGCAGGAATCCAAAATATCGAAAACTCATATCCACCGTCACGCCGCAGTACACAATACGGCTCTGTTACAGCGTGGTCCCCTTCCCGTCAGCAACGCTGACCGCCACACAGTACTTTGCCACATATTCGTTGGCGGATGCCGAAACAATGTAGCTGGCCATGTCATACCCGTACATGTGCCCGCTGATGACCCAGCCCCGCTGTGCAATGGCATCCACCATACGGCTGTAAGCAGCTTCGTGGCTTTGTCCATCGCCCTTATGGTAAAACCGCGCATAAAGCCCCGCAGGCCGGATACGCAAATTTTCCACTCTGGTCCCCCGCGATGCGCCGCAGAAAAAATAATCTGCAATATATGAAGAAAGATGCTCCTGCTCCGTCAGAAAACCAAAGGGCATGGGAGCTGACCTGCCCTGTTTTTCAAATTTATCTGCAAACTCGGCAAAGATTGCGATGCAGCCTTCTTCCGTGGCCTGATCTTCCGGACTTACAGGCGTCATCTCAAGCTGCTCTTCTTCCATTTCCACAAGATCCAGAACATCATATTGGGCGTTCAGGGCTTCGTGCCCCAAGGCGATATTCGTTTCCAGCATTTTCTGCCTGGCGGCAAGACGCACACGCTCCTGACGCAGAAGCCGCTTTTTTTCCTCCAGATGCTCCAGCAGTCCTGCCGGATCAGGCTCAAGCACGAAACTGCGTATTTCTTTCAGCGAGCTGCCCGTTTCCTTGAGCATAGACACCATGTCGAACTCGTAAAACTGGTCTATGCTGTAATGCCTATAGCCATTTTCCGAGACGTGCCGGGGTTTCAGCAGCCCTTCCTTGTCATAAAACAGCAGGGTGTCCTTTCGCGTTCTGCACAACCTGGCAAATTCTCCGGTACTCAAATACTTCATAGTTTTCCTCTTGACTCTGGAGTTACTCCATACCTTATGGTGACTGACACCATTACGAATAGCAAGCAAATTGCCCATTCCAAGCCTTAAGAGGAAATAATGTTCAGATTTATAAATATCCCGGTTCCCCGCTATAGCCGCTTCATGCCACGCCTTGCGGCCCTGCTTTGCCTTTGCATGTTGCAGGCGGGCTGCAATGACGGCCCGCCGTCAATGGGAGAAGTTCCGCAGGTACGTTACACAACCGTTGCGCCAGAGCACCTTGTGCTGACCAGTGAGCTGCCCGGACGTGTGGCGGCTCTGGTAACAGCCGAAGTGCGCCCCCAGGTTGACGGCATCATTCAGCAGCGGCTTTTTGAAGAAGGAGCGCCTGTAACAAAGGGGCAGGTTCTCTACCAGATAGATCCCGCCGCATACGAAGCGGCCAGAAATACAGCCAAAGCTGAGCTGGAAGAAGCCCTGGTACACGCGGCGGCGCAGCAAAAGCGCGAAGCCCGCGCCCGGGTGCTGGCCAAGGCCAACGCCGTAAGCCAGCAGGAATGGGATGATACCGTGGCGGAACACGGCAAGGCCAAAGCCCGCGTTGCACGGGCAAAGGCTGCTCTGGAAACTGCGGAAATCAACCTGAACTATACAAGCATCAAGGCTCCGGTGTCCGGCAGAATAGGCCGGTCTGCCGTCACGCAGGGCGCGCTGGTGACAGCAAACCAGACAGGCCCTCTGGCTGTCATTCAGCAGATTAATCAGGTGTATGTTGATATTACGCAATCCAACGCCAGCATGTTGCGCCTGCGCCGCCTTGCCGCCGCTCTTGGGCCCGCATGGGGAAAAGGCACAACCGGAGCGCGTCTCATTCTTGAAGACGGCACGCCCTATGCCGTGCCCGGTTCAGAGCACGGTGAACCGCAGTGGCATAAGGGCGATCTGCTTTTCGCAGAAATAAGCGTGGCCCAGACCACCGGCAGCGTGAGCATGCGCGCCCTGTTTCCCAACCCCGAAGGTCTGCTGCTGCCGGGCATGTACGCCAGAGTGCTGATTGAGGAAGGTTCCATCGAGAATGCCCTTCTGATTCCTCAACGAGCTGTCATGGCTGACGGAGAAGGTCGCCATTTTGTGCTCACGCTGCAAGAGCCCGAAACCTCGGCCGCGGCCAAAAGCGCTGCATTGCTGTTTACGGTGCAGAAAAAAAGCGTGGAGCTCGACCGCCCCTTTGGCAACCGCTGGCTGGTACGCTCCGGCCTTGAAGCCGGAGACCTTGTGATCGTGGAAGGCATCCAGAAAGCCGCTGCCGAAGGAAAAGCCATTGGCGAGCAAACTCCCGACGATACTCAAGACAGCGGTGCTGTGCAGAATAGCAAAAAACGGGATGGGCGATAAATGGCTGCCTTCTTTATCAACCGCCCCATCTTCGCCACGGTGCTGGCTATTCTTCTGATGCTCTCAGGCGGACTGGCCTTGCGCAATCTGCCCATAGCCCAGTACCCCGATATAGCTTCGCCGCAGGTATCCATCTCCGGCCAGTACCCCGGCGCTTCGGCGGCAACGGTGGACCAGAGCGTGACCCAGCTCATCGAGCAACAGATGAAGGGCATCGACAACCTGCTCTACATGCGCTCGTCCAGTGATTCCAGCGGTTCTGTGGAGATGGTTTTCACCTTTGAGGCCGGAACCAATATCGATATTGCCCAGGTGCAGGTGCAGAACAAGCTGCAGCAGGCTATGCCAATGCTGCCCGAGGCCGTGCAGCGTCAGGGCCTGCAGGTCAGCAAGGCCGTGGAAAATTCCTTCATGGTCATAGCCTTCTACGTCACTGACGCTTCAATGACAGCAGGCGGCATCAGCGACTACGTGGCAAGCAACCTTATTGACCAGCTTAACAGGGTGGAAGGCGTGGGTTCCACCACATTGTACGGTGGCGTCAACGCCATGCGCATCTGGTGCGACCCGGCGAAGATGGAGCAGTACAGGCTGAACCCACAGGATATCGTGGCCGCCGTACAAGCCCAAAACGCCCAGGTTGCGGGCGGCCAGGCAGGCGCAGCCCCCGCCCTGCCGGGGCAGGAAATTAACATCACTGTCAACGCCGCCTCGCGGTTGCAAACGGTGGAAGAATTTCAACAGATTCGCCTGCGCACCGAAAGTGACGGTGCCGTTCTCCGTCTCGGACAAGTTGCCCGCGTGGAGATCAATGAAGAAAACTTCACAGGGCAGTCTCGTTTTAACGGCTACCCGGCTGTTGGCGTGGCTGTAAAACTGGCATCCGGGGCCAATGTCATAAAAACCACAGACGCCATCAAGGCGGAACTGGCATCCCTTGCCCGCTTTTTTCCCGAAGGCATGCAGTACGCCTTCGCGGACGACAGAGCTCCCATTGTTGAAAAATCCATCAGTTCTGTGGTGCGTACCCTGCTGGAAGCCGTGGCCCTTGTGGTCGCAGTGATGTTTCTGTTTTTGCAGAACTTCCGCTCCACGCTTATCCCGGCCATCACTGTGCCTGTGGTTTTGCTGGGCGTGTTCGCCGTACTGTCTCTGGCGGGATACTCCATCAATACCCTGACTATGTTTGGCATGGTGCTGGCCATCGGCCTGCTGGTGGACGACGCCATTGTGGTGGTTGAAAATGTGGAGCGCCTCATGCGGGATGAAATGCTCAGCCCCAGAGACGCCGCGCTCAAATCCATGAAGGAAATTACCGGAGCGCTGGTGGGCGTGGCCGTGGTTATTTCCGCCGTTTTCGTGCCAATGGCCTTTATGTCCGGCTCCACGGGCGTCATCTACCGCCAGTTTTCCATAACCATTGTTACTTCAATGGTGCTGTCGGTGCTGGTTGCCATTGTGCTCACACCCGCCCTGTGCGCCACCATGCTGCACAGGCACGCGCATAGTCAGGGTGAGGGTCTGTTTGGCCGTTTCAACCGCTGGTTTGACCGCCTGACCCGGCGTTACGCCGTCAGCCTGAGGCCCATGCTCGACAAGCCGAAGCGCTGGGTTGTCATCTTCGGCGCAGGGCTTGCCGTATGCGCCCTTCTGCTTTTGCGGCTGCCCAGCGCATTTTTGCCAGAAGAAGACCAGGGCATACTGTTTCTTGATGTTCAGCTGCCGCCGGGGGCTTCCTTCGAGCGCACAGCAAAAGTGCTGGCGCAAGTGGAAAACTACTTTCAGCAGGACGAAAAAGAGGCCGTACAAAGCATCTTTACAGTTATGGGATGGAGTTTCAGTGGTTCCGGCCAGGCTTCTGGCATGGCCTTTGCCCTGCTCAAAGACTGGAGCGAGCGCGGCAAGGGACAAGGGGTTTTTGATGTCATGAACAGGGCCAACGCGCGCTTCGCTGCCACTCCCGAAGCTCAGGTTTTCGTCATGGCTCCCCCCGCTGTTATGGAACTTGGCAACTCGTCTGGCTTCAATATGGAACTGATGGACCGTGGGGCCAGGGGTCATGAATCGCTTATGGCTGCCAAGAACGCCCTGCTGCAAAATGCAATGAAGCAGAAGAGCCTCGCCTATGCCCGGTACAGCGGCCTTGACGACGCCGAACAGTACCGCCTGCTTGTGGACAGCGACAAGGCGGGAGCGCTGGGTCTGGACATGGCCGTGGTCAACGGCTCTATTGGCGCGTACTGGGGCGGGGAATATATCAACGATTTTGTGGACAAAGGGCGCACCAAGAAAGTCTACCTTCAGGCTGAAGCAGCGTTCCGCTCCAGCGCTGAAGACTTTTACCGCTATCATGTGCGCAACAGCGCGGGTGAAATGGTGCCTTTTGCCAGCTTTCTTGGTGTTGAATCCATCACGGCTTCCCCCAAACTTACCCGCTATCAGGGTGTGCCGTCCGTAAAAGTTGAAGGCGAGGCCGCACCGGGGCAAAGTTCCGGTCAGGCCATGAAGGCTATGGAAGCCAGCACAAAGGATCTGCCTCCGGGCTTCGACTTTGCCTGGACCGGGCTGTCCTACCAGGAACTGCTTTCCGGCAATCAGGCCCCTATGCTCTATGCCATATCCCTGCTGGTGGTTTTTCTTAGCCTGGCGGCCCTGTACGAAAGCTGGAGCATACCCGTATCCGTGCTGCTGGCCGTGCCTACTGGCCTTGTGGGTGCTCTTGCCGGGGCTTGGCTGCGCGGCCTTAACAATGATATCTATTTCCAAATCGCTGTGCTGACCGTTGTGGGCCTGTCAGCCAAAAACTCCATCTTGATTGTGGAATTTGCCCGCGCCCAGCACCGGGCTGGCAAAAGTCTGGCCGCTGCCGCCATTGAAGCATCCCGGCTGCGGCTGCGGCCCATCATAATGACATCCCTGTGTTTTATTCTCGGTGTCATTCCTCTGGCCCTGAGTAGCGGAGCCGGGTCAGGAGCACAAAATGCTCTGGGTACTGTGGTGATGGCGGGAATGCTTACCGCGACGGCTCTTGGCGTTTACTTTACGCCACTGTTCTTTGTGCTGGTTGTGAATATATTTCGCAAACGCGCACCGGGCGCGCAACCTGACAACACTGCTTAAGGAACGGTGATTTATTCCGTTTGGCAAGGCGCGATCTTTTTTGAAGCAGGAATGGACTCTTCCGCCCTCGACTGTTTCGAAAAAAATGAAGCAATGCCGCCAAACGGAATAAACCAGCGTTTCCAGGAGGCTCTTTAATTCGTGCCTCTTTAAAAATACGACAAGACATTGGCATGCCCGTAGACCGCAATACGTCTGGCATGCCCGTATTGCAAAGCAGGCATTTTACCAAAAGAGTAATCTTTGGCAAAATGCCTGCTGCATCACGATGGGCGGCCCGGCCTGCCCACTGCCACGCATTCTGACGCAAACACTGTGCTGGCTGTAACAAACGTATCCTATGATTTTTTTATGAACACAGATGATCTGACTACACACAGTGCGCCTCCACAGGGTGCGCCAATCCCCACAAGCCTCTCCAAAGCCGCGCGCTGGCGGGTGCTTGTCGCTGTTATGGTGGCGTGGGTGCCCATTGCTATGGACATGACCATCCTTCATATCGCGGTTCCCTCTCTGACCCTTTCGCTTCAGGCCACGGGCACGGAAATACTCTGGATTATCGACATCTACCCTCTGATTGTGGCCAGCCTGCTGGTGCCAATGGGCACACAGGGCGACCGTATCGGCCCGCGCAAATTGCTTCTGGCAGGGTTGGTCATTTTTCTGGTTGCCTCGCTGGCTGCGGCCTTTTCGCCCACTGCCAAAGCCCTCATTATTTCCAGGGCGCTTCTTGCCGTGGGCGCGGCTATGATTGTGCCAAGCGTGCTGGCCACCATACGGATTACGTTTGACGACTGGAAAGAACGGGCTATGGCCCTGGGCATATGGGGCACGGTAAGCACGGTAGCCGCAGCTATGGGGCCTCTGGCGAGCGGCCTTCTGCTCGAACACTTTTGGTGGGGCTCTGTTTTCCTTATCAACGTGCCGATCATTCTGATTATTCTGCCCCTGGCTGCCTACCTGCTGCCCAAGCCTCAAATCATGGCCAAGGGCTCATGGCCCATTGGGCAGGCCCTGACACTGGCGGCGGGCCTTATGGCAACAGTGTACGCCATAAAGGCCGCTTTCAAGCAGGGAGCATCGCTACTGCTCTGCGGGAGTATACTGGGTTGCGGCATTTTCTTGCTCATTCTGTTCGTACGCAAGCAATTGACTGCACGCACGCCCATGCTTGACCTCGGTCTGTTCCGCTTGCCAGCCATTCGCGTGGGGCTTGTGACAGCCCTTATTGTTTCAGGCGCGCTGGCTGGCGTAGAACTGACCATTGCCCAGGAACTGCAGTTCGTTCTCGCACGCACCCCCTTGCAGGCTGGCATCTTCATGCTGCCAATCATGATCTCTGCTGGCGTGGGCGGCCCGCTGGCTGGCAAACTGGTAGTCTGGGGAGGACTGCGGAACGTCTGTACGTTGTCGCTGCTGGCTGCCGGGGCCAGCCTTGCCGGATTGGGTCTTGCTAGTTTTCATGATGCGGGCTGGCTGGTGGGTTCGTATATGGTTGTGCTGGGCCTCTCACTCAGCATTGGGCTTACAGCCTCCTCCATTGCCATCATGGGCAGCGTACCGCCGGAAAAAGGCGGCGCCGCCGGGTCAATCGAGGCATTAGGCTATGACCTTGGCACGGGGCTTGGCATAACAGGCTTTGGTGTGCTGTTATCAGCCAATTACAGCGCTGCGTTGCACCTGCCGGAACACTTGCGGCAAGGCCTGCCGGACAACGTTATAGATTCCATCAGTGACACAATGGTTGCTGCGGAGCTTGCTGGCGGAGAAAAAGGCAAAACTATTGCCGAGGCTGGACAGGCGGCTTTTTCTGCCGCACACAGTACCGTGTTGTTGTCTGCGGCGCTTCTTGTTTTTCTCTTGGGTCTGTGGGTTTTCAATGGACTACGCCACTACAGCCCCAATGAGCAAAGCAGAAGTTGATCCCAAGGAGTGCCCTGACGACAAGCAATCTGGCATGGCAATTGATGCAGAGCCAATTGCCCGCAGACAGGCAGATGGAGTTAATCAGGCGAAAATGCATCAGGCAAAAAATAACATGGCAGAAATTAACCTCGCAAAAATTGGCACGGCAACACTGCCCTGTCGTTGATTGTCCAGGTAAAACCGTCCTCCTCCAAAGCCCTGCCCCCGCAGGGCGGACCAGCCGCTACGCGTCACCCTTCTGACGCGTAGCGGCGCAAAAAGGCTGTATTTTTTGGCAACCATTTTGCAATCTCCCCAGCATGGACGTGTTCAACTATAATCAGGCAGAGATTTTAAGTCTCATACTTACTATGATGCGGGTAAGTATCGTCATGTTCATGCTGCCTGTATTTTCCACCAATAACATTCCCGTACAGGTCAAAGCCGCCATAACGCTGGTGTTTACGCTGGGTATATGGCCGCATCTTGCCCTGCCCGGCAACCAGATGCCTGTCCACCCATTCGACATGGTAATCATGATTCTGGGCGAGGCTGTGCTGGGGCTGGTGCTGGGCATGGCCGTCAATTTTCTGTTTATGGGCATACAGGCGGGCGGGGAGCTGCTGGGCTTTCAGATGGGCTTTACAATGATCAACTTTGCCGATCCGCTCACCGGCAACCAGACGGGCATCACGGCCTTTTTTCTCTGGATGGTTTCGCTGCTGACCTTTCTGGCGCTGGACGGTCACCTGTACATGATCAAGGGCTTTGCCGAATCCTTCAAGCTGATACCGCCGGGCGGGCTCTTCATCGGTGCCAACATCCTGTGGCAGATACTGCACCTGGCTTCACAGATGTTCGTATTGGCCCTGCAAATTGCGGCTCCGGTAATGGTGGCGCTTTTTATGGTGGAAGTGGCCCTGGGCCTGGTGGCTCGCACCTCGCCGCAGATACACATTATGGAATTCGGCTTTCCGGCCAAGATTGGCGTAGGATTTTTCTTTGTGGGCCTGTTGCTGGTCATTATGGCTGACCATGTGGAGACCTTTATTCTGGGGCTGGACGGCCTGTTCACCAACCTGCTACGCTCAATGAGCCCTCTGTACAGGTAATATCAAGGCCTCGCCTCTTACATTGAAAGGGCCTACTTGACCGCGAACTATTTATTGAGATTTACTGCTGCATCAAAAAGGAGAATTGCACTATGGGATTGATGTATATTCCTGTAGCCGCAAGCGGCTTTCCCTTTTCATTTGCCGATCTTTTTTTAAAACACGGATACGATGTATGCATAGAAACCGGAACATACCTGGGGCAAACGACAGGCAAGCTTTCTAAAATATTCAGACTTGTCTATACAATTGAAATTTCAGAAGAACTTTATCTTGCCGCACGCAAAAACCTGGTCTTCTCAAAGAATGTGGTGAAGCTTTTTGGTTCAAGTTGCAGCTTTTTGCCTGAGATTCTACAGAACGAAAAAACTTCAAATGTTATCTTTTATCTCGATGCCCACTATAGTGGCGAAAACACCGGAGAAACCAGACCGCTGCTGGAAGAGATTGAAATAATAAACAACCATGCCAATGATGACGCCATCATCATAATAGATGATGCCAGAATAATTAACATGAAATATTGCAATGAGCGATATTGCGATCTGCCAACATTTATAAATTTACTTCACAACAAAAATAGATATATCTCAGTCATTAACGATCAATACATTGCTGTTCCTCAAAAATTTAAAGAAATATTGGACCATTACAGCACCATATACAGTACAGAAGAAAACAAAACATACCGCGAGCGTGCCCGGGGTTAAGTATCAGTTAGCCCGCTCTAAAAAGAAAACATCCGCAGCCATATTTTTGCAGATCTGCATCAGCTTCCGAAGCATTGGCGATAAACTGAGAATCATCCGTGACCAGCGAAAATTCTTCAAGCTGCAATCCGCTAAAATTTGACAGCACATCTCTATATTTATAGATGCGGTGCGCATTGTATTGAATTCTGGCGCATCCACCCACAGGAACAACAAACAAGAGATGTCCGTCAGGATGCAGCACTCGAGCCAGTTCTTTCATGGCTTTCAAATCGCCCTGAGGGTCAAACGTATCGCCATAACGCTCCAGGCCGATATGCTCTACAACATGCATGCAAGACAACGATAAAATACTTTTGTCTTTAAATGGTAAATTTATGATATCAGCTTTTTTACATTCAACATTACAAAGGGACAAATTGGCAGGCCTGTAGTCATAAAAAGTTATAGGAACAAAGGCTGATGCAATAGACACAAAATATAGGCTTGAAGCTATGTCAACGTGTGACGCCGGGCGGGTTTGAGCAAGAATACGCGCAGCCCATGCAGTATGATATATATAATGCGCGTCAAACGGTGTTTCACGTTTGGCATCAGTAAGACAGGGATGTCTGTCGTCCCATTGGCAGGTAAATCTGCCATTATCCTCAAGCGCCGAAGCAACCTGGCCAAACCGCAAAAGATATCTTTTCATCGCAACAGCATAGTCTCTATCCACAGTCACACCTCACACAGTCCATATAAAATACGCCGATTGTCAGATCGCAGGAAGCACCTGCCAGCCGTCTACCCGCATGCTGCATTTTTCATCAGGCTTTTCATCCGCCACCCATTTGTCGGGCATGATGACCACTTTATTGTCAGACCTACTGGACAGCCAGGCCGCCCACCAGCTCATAGACGAATTGGAAATGATGAAATGTTTGCATTGTGCCATAAGAAACATATCAACCTGTCCAGAATCATTGTCATTATTATCCACGAATACAAAATTATGCGGTGCACTGCTCAAATGCTCTTTTGCCCACTCCATCCCATTGGAAAAAACAAAAAATGTAGGGATAACCGGGGCCAAATGACAAGAAATCCAGTTAAGCGCCTGAAGAAAAAAACCAGGGCCAACTACGTCATGCCTTGAACCCACATAGTCGCCCCGCCGCACATGAACAGCCACCGGAGCCGCTGTTGTCATAATATCTGCAAGCAATTTTTTGTTTCTTTCTGATAGGGCCACCGTAAAATTATATATATTGCGAATGGTGTCAGCAGCAGAAACAATATACTTGGCGTTTGGATAATAGCCGCCAAGATAAACTGGCGTTTTACGAGCGATGATACTGGGATCAAATTTGCGATATGAACCTGGATATCTGTCAAGGTTCAATATAAAACGCTGTCTCAGGTCTTCTTTCGGCAGACGCAACCGTACATTTTTAAAAACTTTATCCAGGATGAATAGCCGATTGTATTTGTTATTTATATCTTTTCCGTGAAAGTAATACCAAGAAAGATCATGCAGGGCGCGCAAGGGTGAATGATGCTCAACTGCCACTCCCAGGGCATATTGCCACATCTGACTCCCCAGCCCTCCGTCAATCTTTACCAGCGCAGACATAGGAAAGTTTAATATTTCAGTGCTGTTATCCATTTATTTACCTAGCAATTGGCAGATGTCACACTGCGATCCGGTAAAAATGGCGGGATCAGAGCGTGTTACATTCAAGACAGCATTTCATGACGGATACTACGCACGTAAACACACTGCAGCCAACATTTTGGCCCTGCGGGCAGCAGCTGGGGCAAAGTCAAAAAACGCCCTAATTCCAGTCAAACTGATACTCCTGCAGGCAAATCGCGGCATCTCTCCAAGACAGATTATCCTTTCTGAGCAAGACTACTGCGGTATCAACTGCGTCAATTATATCAAAAAAATTGAGCAGGACATGATAATGCACACGGTCAGGAAAATCATGAATCATAACTGGAAGTTTTCTTTCCGCCGTCCGTAGCAGTACCTGCAGGCCGCAGGCTACCCGAAACCTTCCATCAATAAGCACGAAATCCAGCAGTGAGGGGTCCACTGCACTCCAGACGGCCTGATGATAGTTGAGCCAAGCCACTGAAGGGCGTTTGGCCAGGGGGATACCCCACTCTCCTGTTGCACCAATATGTGCGTGCAGAGCCTGCCATCGCCCTGACTTGGTTCGCTGCCGCAGCAAGGCGCTACCAAGGAGCAGCTTTTTTATCCATTCTGCATCAGATTCCACGGTAACAATATTCTGCACGCCACGGTTAGCAAAAAAAACGGTGCTGCCGCCCGCACCAAATTCAAGAACCTGCCCTGAAGGCGTATACTTTTCGAGCAGTAAAACTTCAGCATCGCTCATGGCCGGAAGCAGCATTTCTTCCGTAAAAATAGAAGCATCTCTGGATAATTCACTATTCATAGCAACAACCCTCACGACAAGAATGTATTCGACGCCACAGAACAGCAAGTTGCTTCACGATGCTTCTACCAGTTTTTAAGCCGCCACCAGTGGCGTTCCGACAACGAAGGACTGCATTGCATAATGCCTTCCAAACGAGCAAAAAGATCGGCATTAAAAAGTGAAGCATCAAAAAGAGGCTTCACAGCGTTAGCCGTACGCAAGGTGAAAGCCCAGTCTACAAGACCCGCCATATCATCGGCTGTAGTGGGCGCAATACCGGCATACAGGTTTTGGTGAAATCGTATAAGCTTGTTACTCGGTGAAATTCCCAAAGCCTGAAAAATCTGCATTTGCGCCCTGAACG
>NZ_JASGDK010000003.1:0-5197 GCF_047607245.1 Desulfovibrio sp. | reverse complement strand
GTACGCAGGTTTTTCGCAAGGATAGGCGATGCGTGGGGCCGGGTGCTTTCAGGCATGCAGGCGGGGTATGCCAAAAGCCTGCCTGTGGTGTTGCGGCATCCGCGTTTGACTATGTTTACCCTGTTGCTTGTGGTGGTGGCCAATGTTTGGATGTACGTCGTCGTGCCCAAGGGATTTTTTCCTGAGCAGGACACAGGCGTCATTATGGGCGGCATCCGCGCTGACCAGAGCGCGTCATTTCAGGCCATGCAGACGAAGCTGGCCAAGCTTGTGGAAATTATTCGGGCAGACCCGGCGGTACAGCAGGTTTCTGCTCATATTTCTGGCGGGCGCGGTGGCGGTGGAGTTTTTATCGCCCTCAAGCCTCTTGAAGAACGCAAAGTGGGCGCTCAGGCCGTTATAGGCAGGCTGCGCGGCAAGCTTTCTGGCGAACCCGGTTTGCAGATTTTTCTGCAACCTGCGCAGGACATCATGATGGGCGGGCGCAGTTCGCGTTCGCAGTACCAGTACACCCTTCAGGCCGATAATCTGGACGACCTGCGCACCTGGGGCCGCCGCATGCAGCAGGAGCTTGCATCACTGCCGCTCTTCAAGGATGTGGACAGCGATATAGAAGAGCGCGGCCTGCAAACCACGGTAACAGCCAACCGTGATGCCCTTGCGCGGCACGGATTGAGTATAAAGGATGTGGATGCGGCTCTTGGCAATGCCTTTGGGCAAAGCCAGGTATCCACCATTTACCGCGACAAGAACCAGTACCGTGTGGTGCTTGAATACGGGCAGAACTGGCTGCAAAGCGAAGAAGCGCTGGAAAAAGTGTATCTGTCCGGCAAGGAGGGGCTTGTTCCTCTTTTGAGCGTTGCCACAGTTGCTCCGTCCTTTGCGCCGCTTTCAGTTTCTCATCAGGGGCAGTTCGCCGCTGTGACTGTATCCTTCAACCTGACGCCGGGGGCGGCGCTTTCTCAGGCGCAGGCGGCCATTGATGAGGCGCGGGTCAAAATTGGCATGCCGTCCACCGTTGTGGGCAGTTTTCAGGGCACCGCCAAAATGTTCAGTGACGCCGCTGGCAATCAGGTTATCCTTATTCTGGCTGCTCTGGCCGCGCTGTATATTGTTTTGGGGGTGCTGTACGAAAGTCTCATCCATCCTCTGACTATTTTGTCCACGCTGCCTTCTGCCGGGGGCGGAGCCTTGCTGGCGCTGATGCTCTTCAATATGGAGTTCAGTGTCATTGCCCTCATCGGCGTGCTGCTGCTTTGCGGAATCGTCAAAAAGAACGCCATCATGATGATCGATTTTGCCCTTGAGGCTTCGCGCAGCCGCAATCTGCCGCCGGATAAAGCTATTTATGAGGCATGCCTGTTGCGTTTTCGGCCAATCATGATGACCACGGCAGCCGCTATTCTTGGCGCGGTGCCTCTGGTATTGGGACAGGGCGACGGAGCGGAGATTCGCCAGCCCCTCGGCGTGACCATTGTGGGCGGCCTTCTGGTGAGCCAGATTCTGACGCTTTATACCACGCCTGTGGTTTACCTGTGCCTTGACCGCGCCCGGCTGCGTGCGCGCCGCTGGTGGTGGTGCATGCGCTACGGTGAAGCTGTGGCGGGCAGATTGCAGATCTTGAGCAAGAGAGCGTAGACACAGGCACAGACGCAGAGAGTGAAACAACGCCGCCAAACGGAATAAATCAGCGTTTCCTTTGAAATGCCTTGTGGGGGAGGGACCCTTTCGCAAAAGGGTCCCTCCCTCCCAACAAAAATTCTTATTGTTGTTCAGAGTAGTTTACGAATGAAGTGAGTTAGCTGCTCTGCAAGGATTGTCCTGAAAATTCTTGCCGCGAAATGCGGGTAGGCAGGCTTTTGCCTGCCTACCCGCATTTCAACATTCTTAAAATTTAGGGCACGCTCACCACGGCATTTAACCGCCCAGATAAACGGCGCTTATGCCTCCGTAGTGAAAGGCTGCGCACGCAGCCGTCAGAGCAATGTAAAAGTTAAAGTGTTCTATATCATGCGTCTGGGGTTACGAAGGTTTTGGTTATGGTATTTCAACGATATTTTTTATAGTTAACATCCTATAAAAATTGAAGAAAACAAAAACTTCACAGGCTGCTATTTTTTTAATTATCTGATTTTATTGATATAAATTATTATAAAAGTGGCCAAAAGCGTCCTTCGGCACTGGATAACCCGCACCAATCAAGCAAATTGCGGTGCTGAACCAGTTCAGTCTTACGCATGTTTGTCATTGGGCTATACTCCCGCCAAATCATCAACCATTGGCATACAGGAGGGGTCTTCATAATGGCAGGAAGTTATGGCGGCAGGCACGGCGGGGCAGGGCATGACGTATCAGGGCAGCCCCGGTTGAAAAATGGGCAGTTTACCTTTGTGGCGGATAAGGCTAGGGCGGAGATGGCCGCAAAGCAGACTCAGGCGGCTCTCAACGCGCCCATGCCTGTTTCGCCCGACGCACCTCTGGAAGAACGCATGTACGCCGAAAGTGTGGCTGATGTGGTTAAGAGACATTCACAAAAAGATCACTCCGAGCTCAAACCCTATACAGCGGAACCCAATGCTGCGGTACCATACTATCGTATGGGGGTCAGGCCGCTAGATTCAGACTATGTTCCTAAAAATTGGTATGGCACGAAGTCTTGGGTGATGGGCCAGCATTGGGACCATATGCATTTCGTAGGCAGCGACGGCAGTAACTTCGGTCTTACTAGGGGCGGGACATTCGCTGAGGAAATGGAAAAGCTGAACACCTATCTGGTAGAAGCGCCCAAGTACCGCAAAGAGTATATTGACCGCGCACGAGCAGAAATTGATAAGGAAGACGGCCCGATCGAAATTTTTCATACTCAGCAAGAGAGGGATCCGTACAATTTACTCAGCCAGAACTGTCAACACTATTTTGCCAGAGTACTCCAGAAAGCCAAACAACACGAAACAAAGGCCAAGCCCTTGGTACTCCCGTAGAGGAGTTTACTCATCTGTCTCATTTTTAAGAACATGTTCTGACAATCAAGCCCCGGTGGCATCAGAACTGCCGGGGCTTGTTTTTATTCGGGTATGCCGAGAAGGCCTTGAATGGTCAGTACCATGTATACCCAGAGGAATATAAAAAATGGTTGAAGAAACAGGTAGATAAAGAAAACTGTCAGAGGTGTTTTAATAAGGGATAAGGGACTGACCCTATGTCGGAAGCGCAAAAAATAAAGCCCGGCTGACAGTGCTATAATGACTCCCGTCCATTGCACTGCTTCTGTAAGTCGCCATATAACATTGTAGTCTAACGCTTCCAGATGCAGAGATTTTTGTATTTCGTGTATATTGACGGGATCAAAGGCTACAAAGGGTAGGCCCATAAACGCCAGTCCGTATATCCAGAAGCAGCGCTCAAGGTGAAATGCCTTCAGGCAAGCAACTGTACCCACAAAACTTGCGGCGAAAACAAGCCTGCTTATGATGTCATCCGTGTCCCGAAAATCCATCACAGCGCACAGAATGAGCAGCAATAACGGCCAGTGCCGCACCCAGAAATCTACTATAAACCTGGTCGTGGTATTTACCACATGCTCAATACGTTCAACGATCATGCGCGTATCCTTTTGAGCAGACTTATGTTCGCCGTAATCTTCGCAATACAGGCTCCATAATGGCCGGAGCCAGCCACAGGCATAAAGGCAAAAAAAGTAGCATAAAGACGCAGCCGCCCAGGGCAAGAGCCAGCAGGGCCGCCCACAGGGCATGCAGGCCAAGATCTGCCGCCTGGCTGAGAGTGCAGGCGCTCACCCACCACGCTGCGGCAGCGCCGGGCAGTGAGCAGGCAAGGGCGCGTAAGGTGAGCCCACGCAGGCCCATAAAAGCGCCATTGCCCTGCCGCCGGGTCCACAGCGCCATAAGCCACAACACGTAAAGGCTCACGCTCAGGCCCGAAAGGGCGGCGATGGCCCATGCCCCGTGCGGCACAGCCCAATAATAGTAGATGGGCAGGCAAACTGCGGTCATAATTGTGCCTGTGACAGCCGGGGTAATGGTGTCGCCGTGAGCGTAGTAGGCCCGCACCAGCACCATGTAGATAATCCAGAAGGGTGTGGCGGCCAGCATGATTTGCGTGAGCGGGGTGGCGGCCAGGGTTTCGGCAGGGCCAAAGCGGCCGCCCTGAAAAATGACGCCCAAAATAGGTCCGGCGCATGCCGTCATGGCCAGGGCACAGGGGATGATAAGCCCCAGGCTGGCCCGCAATGCCGTGCGCAAGGTACGGTCAAAACCCTCTCTGTCGCCCTCGGTCAGCAGCTTGACCAGAAAGGGATACGAGGCCACGGCGGCGGCCTGCCCCATAAGGCCCACAGGCACTTGCGTGATGCGCCGTGCGTAGTTGAGCAGGCTTACGGCTCCATCGCCAACCAGTGATCCGAAAACACGCAAAAACTGCTCGTCCAGCATCATGATGGTCTGGCCCAGCATAAGAGGCAGGGCAGTGACAAGAAATTTGCCCATAAGGTGGTGCCGCCACACAGGGCGCAGGCGCATGCCGTCCTGCATGGCAACCATAAGGGGCAAAACAAAGGTGCCGATGGCGGCTCCAACGGTAACGCCCGCGCAGTAGCCCGTCATGCCTTCAAGGTGCTTGAGTATAGAGGCGGGCAGAGCGTTCTTCATCAGGGGCAGCCCGGCCAGCCAGGGCAAGGTCAGGCCGCCAAGGATAATGCCGCCGTTATAGATGATGGGAGCAAGCGCGGGTACGCGGAACTGCCGCCGCAGAAAAAGCAGGGCCGTTATGCAGGCTCCGCAGAGAAAGAAAATCTGCGCAGGCAGCACAATACGCATAAAAAAGGCGAGCCGCAGCCATTGTTCCGGCGTAAAGCCGGGGGCTATCAGGCGGGCCAGAGGTTCGGCAGCAAGCATGCCTACGAATGTCAGCGCAACGGAGGCCATAGCCATCCAGCAGAACACGCAGGAAAAAAAGTTCCAGGCGTCGTCCTCATCCTCCTGAAAGCGGCGCGACAACAGGGGGATGATGGTGATGGACATAAAGCCGCCAGCCAGCATGTAATTGATGATGTCTGGCACCACAAAGGCGGCAAAATACATGTCCGCCTCGCCCCCGGCACCGAACTGCCACGAGATGACCTTGTCGCGCACAAGGCCCATAAGGCGCGAAATAATGGTGCTGGCGGCCAGAATAAGGG
>NZ_JASGDK010000002.1:0-52135 GCF_047607245.1 Desulfovibrio sp. | reverse complement strand
CTTTTTAGCAGCCCCGATAAATTCGCGGAAGAGAGGGTGGGCGTCCATAGGCCGAGATTTGAATTCGGGGTGGAACTGACACCCAAGGAACCAAGGATGGTCTGGCAGCTCAACAATTTCCACTAGTGTTCCATCCGGCGAGGTGCCGCTGAAGACCATGCCCTTTTCTGCCAGCGCTTCTTTGAATTCGTTGTTGAACTCATAGCGATGACGGTGGCGTTCTTCCACCAGTTCTCTTTTATATGCATCAAGAGCCCGGGAATTGGGCAGAACCTTGCAGGGATAGGAGCCAAGACGCATTGTGCCGCCCTTGTCGCTTCCGGCATCGCGTTTTTCAACGTTCTTGGTGCGGAAGTCATACCATTCTGTCATAAGGTAGATAACCTTATGCTTGGAACGGTGGTCAAATTCTTCAGAGTTGGCATCAGCCATCTCGGCAACGTGGCGGGCAAATTCGATGACCGCACATTGCATGCCCAGGCAGATGCCGAAGAACGGAATCTTTTTTTCACGGGCATAGCGAATAGCCGTGATCTTGCCCTCAACGCCGCGATAACCAAAGCCGCCAGGCACAAGAATGCCGTCACAGCCCTTGAAGTGCTCCGCAGCGTTGCTGTCATCCACGTTTTCAGAGTTGACGTAACGCAGGTTCACCTGAACGCGGTTGGCCACGCCGCCGTGAATCAGCGCTTCATGCAAGCTTTTGTAAGCTTCCTTCAAGTCCACATATTTGCCCACAATGGCGATAGTAACCTTGCCCTTGGGGTCGGCGCAGTCACTAACGAGCTTTTCCCAGGCTTCAAGGTGGGCATTACGTGCTGGCAAGCGCAGCATGATGGCCACTTTCTGATCAAAGCCTTCTTCGTAGAACTTCAGGGGAACTTCGTAGATGTTGTTTACGTCCACCGAAGAGAATACAGCATCTTGATCCACATTGCAGAACAGGGCGATTTTGCGGCGCAGCTCTTCAGGAATGCTCTGTTCACAACGGCAAAGGATGATGTCAGGCTGAATGCCGATGGAAAGCAGTTCCTTCACGCTGTGCTGAGTAGGTTTGGTTTTGTGCTCGCCAGCAGTGCGCAGGTAGGGCACCAATGTGAGGTGGATGTTCAGGCAGTTATCGCGCCCAATATCTGAACGCAGCTGGCGTATTGCTTCAAGAAAAGGCAGTCCTTCAATGTCGCCGACGGTGCCGCCAATTTCAATGATGGCCACATCGGGGGCATCGTCGCCCTCTGCCAAAGACAAAACCACGCTTTTAATTTCGTCGGTAATATGAGGAATAACCTGCACCGTAGCGCCCAGATAATCGCCGTGACGTTCTTTGGCGATAACCTGATTGTAGATGGCCCCTGAAGTGGTATTGTTCTTCCGCGACATGGGCACATTGAGATAGCGTTCGTAGTGTCCAAGGTCCAGGTCAGTTTCGGCGCCGTCGTCAGTAACGAAAACTTCGCCATGCTGAAAGGGGTTCATGGTGCCAGGGTCAACGTTAATATAGGGGTCGAGTTTCTGTATGGTTACCGAAAGGCCACGGGTTTGCAGCAGCGCGCCCAATGAGGCGGCCGCCAGGCCCTTGCCCAAAGAGGACAGAACTCCGCCTGTCACAAAGATAAATTTCGTTTTCATGGCTCCCACCTTAATATCTTGATCGCTTTTTGGCACAACCCTGTATGCTTAGCCTAAAATGATTTTTTTGGCTAGCATTGACTATCGAAAACAAGGTAAGTAGTGTGTTATTCCCTCTCCAGCATGCGCAGGTACAGCTTGGCTTTGCCTGCGGCTCGTGAGGTGCGGGCTGACTTCGGCCCAAAGGCCGCACTGTGCACGTCTGCCGGCATCAGCACGGCTCGAAAAGATCTGCTAGCAAGCCAAGGAGGCTTTACCCGCATGGGCATGGTCAATACGCTGGTCATCACCGGTTATGGAACAAATTCTCATCTGGAAACCGCCCATGCAGCCCGCTTGGCCGGTGCAGACAGGGCGGACGTAGTCCATTTTTCAGACATTGTGGCTGCCAAAGTTCGGTTGGCCGACTATCACTTTTTGGTTTTCCCCGGCGGATTCCTTGACGGCGATGACTTGGGCGCTGCCCAGGCCGCTGTAATGCGCTGGCGTTACCTTAAGGATGCGCAAGGCGTTCCTTTGCTGCAAAGTTTGCGCGACTTTCTGGATCAGGGCAAGCTCATTCTCGGCATCTGCAACGGCTTTCAGTTGCTGGTCAAGTTGGGCGTGTTGCCAGCCTTGGGCGGCGTGCGTTTTGAACGCCAGGTTTCGCTTGGGCACAATGACTCCGCCCGTTACGAAGACCGCTGGGTGCATTTGCTGCCCAACGCCAAGAGCCCCTGTGTCTTCACTAAGGATATGCCCCTGCTAAGCATGCCTGTGCGTCACGGAGAAGGCAAACTTGTGCCGCGTGACGAAGAATGTCTGCAACGCCTTGTGTCGGAAAACCTCATCGCACTTCAATATGCTGACCCCGAAACAAAGCAGCCAACGCAGGAATATCCGTTAAATCCTAACGGTGCTGCTCTGGCCATTGCCGGGCTTACCGATCCGACAGGCCGGGTTCTTGGTCTTATGCCTCACCCTGAAGCCTTCCATCATGTGACCAACCATCCGGCCTGGACACGTGGTGAGCTGGATCCTCCGGGGACGCTTCTGTTCGTCAATGCCGTGCGCTACCTGCGTGGGCAGCAATAGTTTTATAAATTTTAGTAATGAAAAGAGCCGGGCATGTGACAATGCCCGGCTCTTTTCATTACTATTTACTCTTCCAGTCAGCTCTTGTTGCCATTGAACATGCTCTGCACGCTCTTGCTCAACGAGGCCATAGCATCATCGAATTCGTGTTGCAGGCTGTCCATAAGCTCACGGACAGAGGTGATCTTGTTTACACGTGAGACATTGGCCCCGCAGAAGGCAAAGCCGCGTTCAAGGTTACCCTTCATGGCGTTGATAAGAGCCTGAGCGATGCAGTAGGGCGTTTTTTCCTGTTCGCAGGTATGCACGCAGTGGAAAACGCACTTGAAGGGTTTTTTGTTGCCTTCGCGTGCGGCGTGAATGAAGCTGTTGTCCAGGGCGCGTCCGGGCATGCCCACCGGGCTCTTGATGATAGTGATGTCTTCGGCCGTGGCGGCAAGGTACGATTGCTTGAAGCGATCATCGGCATCGCATTCATGTGTGGCGACAAAGCGGGTGCCCATCTGTACGCCGGAAGCGCCAAGGTCAAGAAACTTTTTGATATCAGCACCGGAGTAAACACCGCCAGCTGCAATAATGGGCACAGCTTTACCGTGTTTGTCCTCCAGAGGTTTCACAACCTCAACCACTTGAGGAACCAGCACTTCCAGCGCATGCGCTGGGTCGTAAAGCTCTTCAGCCTTGAAGCCAAGATGTCCGCCAGCCTTGGGGCCTTCAACCACAAAGGCGTCAGGCACATAGTTGAAGCGGGATATCCATTTTTTTGCGATGACTGAAGCCGCGCGTGCCGAAGAAACTATGGGCACAAGCTTGGTTTTGAATTCTTCTTTTTTTTCTTCGCATGCTTGAAAAAGATGCTTGGGCATGTCCAAAGGCAGGCCAGCGCCAGAAAAAATGATGTCCGCTCTGTGCTCGATAGCGGTACGCACCATCTGGCTGAACGTTGTCAGGGCTACCATAAGGTTAACGCCAACAATGCCATTGGTCATCTGGCGGGCTTTTTCAATTTCATTGCGCAGGGCGCGCAGGTTGGCAGTAAGAGGATCCTTGGCAACGTCAGGTTCCTTCATGCCGATCATGGCTCCGGCAATAACGCCGATGCCGCCCTGGTTGGCCACAGCAGAAGCAAGGCCTGAAAGCGATATTCCAACTCCCATGCCACCCTGAACAACTGGGATTTTGGCGGTGAGGTTTCCGATTTTAAGTGCGGGAAATGACATTTCAAGACCTCCGTCCTGACTTATATGGAACAAGCCCGGCAGCTCCCGTGGGCGCTACTGAGAGTATCCCCATATGGAAATTAGGCGCAACAGTAGCTGTAATTTTTGTAAGATGCAACAAAAGCGTGCACTCTTTTGTGGATGGCGTCAACAACCCGGCATTTATAAAGAACAAAGGCCAGAATATGGGCACCACTGACAATGCTTGTCGGGACGGGCAGTGAAAGTTGGGGAATATTCCATATGCAACAGGGTCAGAGCAAGGGCTGTGCGGCAAAATCCCAGAGCAGCATTCAAATCTTCGTCCACCAGGCCTCCGAAAAGAGGGTGCTCTTTTCCCTCATCACGCAACTCCACCAGAGCCGCATCTCCCAACTGGGCCATACCGCAAGCGCCAGCCATCGACAGGTAACACGGCAACTGCAGGCTGGGCAGGCGTGTACGTAACTCTTCAAAAAGGTTTTCAAGGTTTTTCAATTGTCCAGCATCGGCTTCTGTCGCTGGCGTCAGCGCTGCGCACAGGGCGTCAGCATTGGTAAAATACGGCAGGTCAGTCCATAGGCTGCCGTCATGTTTTTTGATGGTTCCTGTTTTGTAGTCAAGTACATGAAGCAGGCCGTCGCGGCGGTCTACGCGGTCAACCGTGCCAACAAAAGCATAATCGCGTTCGGCCAGCCGTAATGTGGCGCTAATCTCTTTTTCCAGAGCCATGATCATGATGTTGTCTGGTTGGCCCGACAAGAAATTCATGAGCCGCATGGGGGCTGCCTCTTCCAGCATCAGACAACTGTCTGCGGGCAACAGGCGGCGCAAGTCGGCAGCTTCAAGTTGCTCGAAAAACCGTGCGCGCACGGTTTCAGTGGAAATATCACCAGTGCGTATGACCTTGTGTAGATAGGGCTCGTAAAGAGCCTTGAGCGTGTTGTGGATGCAGGTGCCAACCGCAGCGGGATCATCACCCTCATTGATTTCTTTGGGCGGACGCAGGCCACACAGGTATTGCCAGGCGAAGCGCAGGGGACACTGAAGGTAGACGTCCAGTCTGGTAGCGGAAAGAGGCTTGCGCAACAGGTGCGTCAGAGCTGTATTGAGTTCAACCCCACGCGTCAGGATTTTTGTTTCAGAGGCGGCAGCCTGTACTTCACAAACGGCTGTTTCAAGCGGCGGTTCACCGGGAGTGAGCAGAGCTCCCCGCCGTTGCTCTTCCTGCCAGAGCAGTTGTTCCACAAAGCGGCTGCGGCTTTTTTTACCGTCAAAGAGCGCAGAGCGGCTGATGCCTTCCTGCCAGAAAAATGATACTTCATCCGCCCCGGCGCAAAGGCGGTACAAGGTGTGCGCAGCAGCTCTTTCACGACGGCGCGAATCGGGCAGGCCAAGAGTTTGCCGCAAGGAATCCGGCAGTAGCGGATCTTGTGCAGGGTTGCCGGGCAGCCTGTCATCAGTGGCGTCCACAATAAATACCCGGTCAAAATGCAGCAGGCGTGTTTCAAGCATGCCAAGCACTTGCAGGCCTGTAAGAGGCTCGGCTTCAAAAGGCACCCGCTCTTGCCCGAGCACTTCGCGCACCATTCCGTGCAGTGTTGTGAGGGGAAAATCCGTGTCCGCCAGAAGGTTTTCACGCAAGACGGGCACAGTTTGCCGGATGAGGCGGTACATGGCCTCTGCATCCAAAGGGAAGTGTTTCCACAAGTCGCCGCCACGGTTGAGCAAAAAGGAGCACAAGTTTTGCAGTACGTCGGCCATGCCTCTTGTGGTACTGGCGGTGGACGGCGCATGAACAAGCACGTGCAGTGTTTCTTCCAGCAATCGAGACAAGGGTTCAGGCAGCTGGTTTCGGCAAGAGTTCGCCACTTCGGTCAGATCAACGAAGCGCGTGCCTTCACGTATGAGATTTTCCAGAGGGCGCAGTGCATCTCGAAGCAGCAAGGGCTGCCCGTTGTCATCCTGCGTGCGCAGCATATTTACATAGGGGTGACGCAGGCATTGCAGCACTTGCCGCCAGTAGTACCGTCCTTCGTCGCTCCGGTTTGCCTGAAGCCGCAACAATGCGTCCAGCAGTCGATTGAGAGGTGAACGGTCCAGGGGATAACCCATGGAGATGTTAACATCCTTGTTCGGCAAGTGATGAAGCACAGGCATGAGCAAAGAACTGTCTGTAAGTACAACGGCTGTAGAGGCAGCAGAATCTGTATCATCTGCTTCTGCCTGATCGCTCTTGCACTCCGGCTCAAGGTCTCGACGCAGGGCGGCAAGCTGTGAATGGCAATCGTAGCCTGCAAAAAAGTGGTAGCGGGGTTGGTGGGCTTTCTCTGCGTCGCCAAGCTGCATGGCTGGAAGTGCCTGCGTTTTCCAGCGGCGCAACCATGCGGCTTGCTCTTCGCAAGCCCAATGGATGCCGCCTTCTCCTCCTGCCAAGGCTGGATCACCGTGCAGACAAAATTGCGCTCCAGCTTGCCAAAGCTGTTTTAAAAGATGGTCTTCGCCGCCCGTAAGCAGGGAAAAACCAGCCACCACCACTGGACGGTCATGCTGCGGCTCTAACAGTGAAGGAACAGGAGAATCGCTGTGTGCCAAAGCAAAAATATCAAGACCCGGCGTTGTCCAGTTGTTTTCCAGCAGCGCTGTTTCGTAGGCTTTGCTGATGCGGCCCAAGGCGCCCAACAGAGCGGCTGCGGGCGCAGCAACCTCGTCTTCCAGGTGTGTCAGATCTGTCGCTTCCACCAGTTGTCCGTACATTTCCTCCAGAAGTGCAGCCAGTCGTAAGCCCCAAGGCAGAAAAAGTGCCATGTCCATACGGGCGAAGCGGGACGCAAGGTTGCTGTCATCCTGTGCCAGTGCCCTAACACACTGGTACAGCAACGCCACGCGGTCCAGCGTGTTGGCAGTATGCAGAGGAGCGGCACTGTCAAAGGCGCGCCACGAGGCTATCGTGTTGGACAAGGTCATGACTTTGGGCAAAAGCCCCGTGTAGCCTTCAGATGCGTATAACTGCACAAGATAGCGCCAAGGGCGGTTGTGCGGCACGAGGAGCAGGGCCGAACCCGGGTGCCTTTGGGTGAGTTGGTTCAAGTAGTCCTTGAGGGCTGGTAAAAAAGGACGCTGCCAGGGGAAAATCAAAAAGGGCGAGGCATTCATGACAGATCTTCTTTGATGGGCAGCATGTCGTGGCAGTGTGGAACAAGTTCTGAAGCACTGTCCTGTGTCACAAGGCGGAAGCGCCGCTGGTCAAGGTATACCAGCAAACCCCTGGCAGGCATTTGCTTTTCTTCATTGCCTTGATTCAGGCTGGCAAGGTATTTTCTGACCTGTTCCACATGTTCTTCTTCAGGTTGACCGCTTTTGTAATCAAGAACAAGCAGGCCCCAGCTTTCCCGCACCAACAGGTCCATGCGCAAAAGTCGGCCATCTTCGGTCATGATGGAATGTTCGGGCCAGCCTTTTTCAAGCCAGCGAGCTGTCTGTGGTTGGGTTGCCAGCCAGTGCAATGCCTCTGTTACGCCCTGGCGCAGATCCGCGTCATCCGGCACTGGCAGAGGATAATGACGTAAACCGAAGTGCAAGGCTGCCTGTACGTCTTCTTGCGAGTTGCCTGTGAGGCGCAAATGTTCCAGACAAAAATGCAGCAGATTGCCCCTGTCTTCTGGCCTGAAAGAAAACGTCGCCAGCGGATTGCGAAAAATTTTCAGCCGAGGCAGCCACTGCATAGGCCGCCAATCTTCAGAATTGATATGATCCCGGTTTGAGGCAGGCGTGGGATTTGTCGCAGGTTCCATCTTTGCCTGCGCAGTTGGCTTAGCAGCAACGGATTTTGCCGCAATATTTTTCTCAGATGCGCACATCACAGAAGTCTGTGCCGTGATATCGGTAGATTCAGTTGCTTCAAGAGCAGAAGGCAGGTGACCAAGCGTATAAGGTGGCTGCCAGCCTGCGCGCTCCCAAAGGATGTCAAGGCCCGCAAGAACGGGCGACTGCCGTTTGGCAGAGGTTCGAAAGACGTACAGGGCATCTCTGGCACGGGTAAAGGCCACATAGAGCAGATTGAGGCTTTCGCGGGCCTGCTGGGCCAAATCTTCATAATATGGGCGGCCAAGAGCTTTTTGGTTGCGCACCATCATGCTCAATCCCTGGCGCTCTTCACGTACCGGCTTGTCAGAAACGGAGAGACTCAGGCCAGTGAAAGGAACAAAAACCACGGGAGCTTCAAGTCCTTTTGATTTGTGCACGGTCATGATGCGCACGGCATCCATATTCTCTGGCATAGGAACTTTTTCTTCGTTACTTTTTTCGTTCCAGTGCTCAAGAAAGGTAGAAAGAGTAGCAAGTCCTTTTTCTTCAGCACTGTGCAATACTTCCATAAAGCGGCGCAAAAAAGTGGTTGCTTCAGGAAAGCGCTGCTCGACCTGAAGGCGCGCGTACCATTCAAGCACCGTATCATACGGCGTCATGAGGCCAGACTGGCTGAAGAACGGAGCAAGCAAGGTTTGCCATACATGAGGCCAGCGCTGCCGGAAATTCTGATACAGAAGGCCCTTTTTTTGTAAGGCACACCAGCCGTCCAAATCTGTATGGGCAAGGTCGGCAGCATCAGCATGGTCATGAAAAATATTGCCAGTAATAAGAGTCAGAAAAGCGATGTTATCGTCCGGGCTGTCCAGAAATGCCAGTAGAGCCACCGTTTGGATAACCAGAGGATGCGCAGAAAGAAGAAGACTGTTCTCAGTGATGACAGGAATGCCCTGACGTACAAGATGATCGGCCAGAAGTGCCGCCCCGTTATTGCTGCGTACAAGAACCAGAACATCGGCCCAGGGGTGATGCGGAGCAATATCTTCGTGCAGGATTTCGCTCAAGCGCATGAAAACTTCGTCGTTCAAAAGTTCGGACGAATCAGCCGATATGTCTTCAACCTGAACAAAACCACTATCAGGCGTGTGTTCCGGGCATTGCTGGCTTGTGCCCGTAAAGGCGCTTACAAGAGCAGCGACAGATGACGTCATAATTTCTTCACGCAGATCTGGCGGCATCTCGTTGGGCAGAAGGGCGCTCATGACGGCACGTGCCGTCTCTGGCTGCTCCAGAGGTGAAAAGAGAGCGTTGTTGTGTTCCACCACCTGCTTACTGCTGCGCCAGTTGAAGGGCAGGCTGTCGCGACTGGTACTTGCAGCAATGGCCGTGAGGCCCTTATCGGTCAGAATGCCGTCAAAAAGTTCAGGGTCGCCGTCGCGCCAGCCGTAGATGGATTGCTTCACGTCGCCCACCCAGGTCAGTGAACCGCCGTGGGCAAGGGCTTCTTCCACCAATGGACGCAGCGCGCGCCACTGCTCCTGACTCGTGTCCTGAAATTCATCCACAAGAAAATGACTGAGGCGGCTGCCCAGACGGCAAAGAGTGTCGGGCACGCCATGATCGCTTTCCAGCACCTGACGCGCCATGTAGGGGACAAGCAAGCCCGGCAGGGTGCCTTCCTGTTCCTGATTGTGCGAAAAAGCCGCAGCGAGAATGCGGGCCATACGGATGGAAGGCTCAAGGCGCAGAGCTTGCCGCAAAATGTGCCCGTCTGTTGTGTACGTTTGGACTGCGCGGGAAAAAGCTACGTATGCGTACTCCACCTCACTGTCGACCTTGGCCCCTTTTTTGAAAATCTGGGCTGCTTCTTCCTTGTTCAGATAGGCGGATGGTTTACGTTCGCCATTTGACCACGCTGTAACAGCTTTCAATGCATTGGCTTGCCAGGGGAGTTCCCGGCTGGCTGCCAATTGCAGCAAGTGAACTGCGGTTTCGTGTGCAGCCTTGTTGAGGGCCGTCAGGCGTTCGTCAAGCTCAGCATACGAAGAAAGTTCGCCAAAATCACCCAGAAGGGCGCTATTTAGCAATGGACGTAACTGATGGAGCAGTTTTTCTCCTGCCAAAAAGCCTTTACTGCCTCCGTGCCAGACCATAGCCCGACACACTTGCCGCAAGAGGTCGCGCATGGTTTCGTCACCCTGCCACGCCTTTTCCATCAAAAGGTCAAGGTAGGGCGTCAGGGCGTCTTCTGTTGCAAAAACAGGTTGAAAATCGGGGTGTAGCTTGAGTTCCAGAGCCGCAGCACGAACTATGAGGTGCAGCAGGCTGTCGATGGTGCGTATATTCAGGGCGCTCATGTCGCGCATGATGGCGTCAACCCAACGTCCGGCGGCTTCGGAGTTGAGGGTGATACCCTGCATGGGGCAGCCCAAAGCCGCGCTTTTCAGTTGTCTGATGACGCGCTCTCGCATTTCGGTGGCTGCGGCATTGGTGAAGGTTACGGCCAGAATATCGCCCCAGCCGCAGGGACCGCCAGTACCAAGGGCGCAAGCAGGGGAGCCCGATCTGCCCGGTGCGCCGCAACTAACAAGACGCTGTAAAAAACAGCGCGTTAGTTCATAGGTTTTGCCCGATCCCGCAGATGCCTTAACTTGGCGTAAGTGCTGCATGTAAGTTAGACAGGCGGCAGCATGCCTTTGAGCATGCCCTGACCTGTTGATTCAAGTACGGCTCGCCAAAGATCAGAGTAGATGTTGAGCTTGCGGCGTTTGCGCGTGACCAGTTCCAGAGGCAGGTGTACGTAGCGGTCCTGAATTTTGCCCACCACCATGTCTGTACGGCCAGCCATAGCGGCATGCACAGCGTATTGTCCCAAAAAGCCGCAATAGACTTTGTCGTTGGCATTGGCCGGGATGGAGCGGATGATGTAGCTCGGGTCAATGTACTTTATGGAGTGCGCCATACCGCGTGCATCAAGATAGGTATTAACAGATTGACGCAGCAGTTCGGATATGTCGCCCAGCACGGGATTGCCTGAGGCGTCCGTGCCGCTCTGTTCTGCCAGCAGATGCTGCCCAGCGCCTTCGGCTGCCACAATGACAGCGTGCCCGCGTGATTTCAGGCGTTCTTCAAGCGCAGGCAGCAGGCCCCCTTCACCGTCAAGAGTAAACGGCGCTTCGGGAATGAGCACAAAATTCACTTCTTTCAACGCTAGTGCGGCCCGTGCGGCAATAAATCCCGATTCGCGTCCCATAAGCTTTACAATGCCGATACCGTTGGGCACGCCACAGGCTTCGGTGTGGGCGCATTCAATGGCCTCCGTCGCCTTGAAGACAGCGGTTTCAAACCCAAAAGACTGGGGAATGAAATTGATGTCATTATCAATGGTTTTTGGAATACCGAGAACAGAAATTTTTAAGTTACGAGCCTGCACCTCATTGCTGATGGCCCGTGCGGCCTTCATTGTGCCATCACCGCCAATGACAAAGAGAGCGTTGACGTTGCTGCGTTCCAAAGTGTCCACAATTTCTTCGGCTGACTGCGGCCCGCGCGAAGAACCAAGCATGGTGCCGCCAAAACGGTGAATGTCTGCCACGCCCTTGGGGGTAAGCTCTTGAAGGGTGTGGCCGTATTTTGGAATAAAACCTTCAAGGCCGTAAGGAATGCCAAGAATAGAAGGCACATTGTAGGCATGAAAGGCTTCCATAACTATAGCACGTATAACGTCATTGATGCCCGGGCAGAGTCCGCCGCAGGTGACAATGGCGCACTTGGCCCGGGTGGTGTCGAAGTAAAGCTTGCGGCGCGGCCCTGCGGCCTCAAAGCATATGCTGAACGGCTGGCCCGCATCTTCAGTCAACTCTTCGTCCACGAATATCTGTATGGATTTGTCATCGGCCCATGTGCGGTAGGGCAGATGTGAGTCCAACTTGCAGGGGCCAAGGGTGCGGATGCCCGTTTGCATTGTGCATTCGTTGTTCATGAGACCCTCGCGTTCTGTTATTTGCTCAGTCCAAGTTCTTCGGCATGGGCGCGCATGGCTTCAATAGACAAAACCAGAAATTCGTCAAGCTCCAACCCTGCCTCGGCACACTGGCGGATATTTTCACGGCTGACACTGGCCGCAAAAGCCTTGTCTTTCATCTTTTTTTTGATGCTCTTCACTTCCATACCATCAATGCCAGTAGGCCGCATGAGAGCTGCGGCACTGATAAGCCCCGTAATGCTTTCACCACAGCGCAAGGCATAGTCAAAACGGCTTTCGGGCTGTCCACCGTTCATCTCTGCAGCATGAGCGCGAATAGCGGCAAGAGCGGCTTCCGGTAACTTGCCAGCAAGTTGGTCTGCGCTGTCCAGTCCGTGCCTCTGTGGATTTTCTGACGTAGCCGGATAGTCAAGATCGTGGAGCAAACCCGTAAGGGCCCATACGTCTTCGTCTTCGTTCAGGCGGCGCGCCAGGTCGCGCATAATGGCTTCGGTAGCCAGCGCATGCTGCATGAGCGAGGGCGGAGTATTATTGTCAGCCAGAAGTTTTAAAGCTTCGTCTCTTTGTATCATAGTATTGCTCCTATATCTCCATCAACGTAAATCAGAGCACGGGTGAAGGCAAGTCAGGCTGGGGCGACCCTATAAATGGTGACGTTGCGTTAATCGTTTTGCCCCTTTCGGGCCTGTGCTCCTGCCTTTTGGGAACGTAAGCCTGTTAAGGGCGTGCCAGCCTACATCAAGGTGTTTGCACGGCAGTGGGCCGTTATTCTACTGTTACTTTGTGACAAAACTCTGGCTTCAAACGCCCACAATCGGCCTTATTCGGGCTTGAGCTGTTGACAGCAGGCTTTTTATGGCCGAAAAGAATTTTTTCAGAAATCGTCTCACAAGGTTTTGCACTGTGACCTCTATGCCTATATATGGCCTGCGTTTTCGCGCGCTTGGCCAGACAAACTATTATAGTGGCCCTCCTGGTCTTGAACCTGGGCAGCATGTGCTTATTGAAGCTGAACAGGGGCATGCTCTGGCCCTTATTGTTTCTGGTCCGGCCCATAATCTGCCGGGGCAGGAGAGTGAACCGCTGCCTTCAATCCTGCGGCTGGCAAGCCCCGACGACGTAAAGCGCGGCGAGGCTAATGAGCAATTGAGCAAAGAAGCTCAGGTGTTCTGCCGGCAGTGCATCCGCCAGCGTGATCTGGATATGAAGCTTGTGGATGTGGAAGTTTTTTTTGATCGCAGCAAGCTCATCTTTTACTTCACAGCTCCCTCGCGCATAGATTTTCGCGATCTTGTAAAAGATCTGGTGCGTGAATATCGCGCCCGCATCGAATTGCGCCAGATTGGAGTGCGTCACGAAACGCAGATGGTCGGCGCGGTGGGCAACTGCGGCATGGTTTGCTGCTGCCGTAGATACCTGCGCAAGTTTGCGCCTGTGACCATTCGCATGGCCAAGGAGCAGAATCTTTTTCTAAACCCCGCCAAAATTTCCGGCATCTGCGGTCGGTTATTGTGCTGCCTTTCTTATGAGCAGGACAACTATGACCATTTTCACAAGAATTGCCCGCGGCTTGGCAAAAAATACCAGACCGACAAGGGCCCGATGAAGGTGCTGCGGGCCAATATGTTCCGCAACTCTTTGGCTGTGCTCACTGAGACAAATGAAGAAGTTGAACTGACACTCGAAGAGTGGCAGGCACTTTCGCCACATCGGCCAGAAGCCGTGCAATGCGCTCAAACTCAGCCGCGTCAAGCGCCCAAGCCTCAGATTGGCGACGGCTTGCTGGTGGTTTCAGCCGCGCCTGACACTCTTGATCATCTTGATACAATGGATGAATTTTTTTCGCAGGATGCCCTAGCCTCTTCGAATGCCAATAACAGTCGGCAAGAGGGCAACGGACGCGCTCCTAACCACAGCGCAGGCGACGGTGGCGAAGCGCATGGCCCCGACGGGCAGGGCGATTCAGGCAAGCCCCGGCGTAAAAGGCGTCGGAAACCGCATAGTAAACCAGAGAATCAATAGCCAAATCAAGCTTACGGAGCCTTGAGTGAACACCTTTTTCATCACAACGCCTATTTACTACGTCAATGCCAAGCCGCATCTTGGACATGCCTATACCACTGTTGTAGCTGATGCTATGGCCCGTTTTCACAAGCTGATGGGTCAGGACACGCTCTTTCTCACGGGCACGGACGAACACGGCGACAAGATCGTGCAGGCTGCCGAAAAAGAAGGTAAATCGCCCAAGGAATTTGTGGATGACATCAGCGCGCGGTTTCAGTCCCTCTGGCCCAAGCTGGATGTTGCCAATGACCGTTTCGTGCGCACTACCGATGACGCGCACAAGGCTTCGGTGCAGGCATTTTTGCAAAAAGTTTATGATGCCGGAGACATTTACTTTGGTGAGTTTGGCGGTCACTACTGCTATGGCTGTGAACGGTTCTACACCGAAAAGGAACTGGAAAATGGCCTTTGCCCCCAGCATATGGTCAAGCCGGAATTCATCAGCGAAAAGAACTATTTTTTCCGTATGTCCAAGTATCTGCCGTGGCTCAAGGAGCATATCGAGCAGAATCCCTCATTCATCAGGCCGGAACGCTACCGTTCGGAAGTTCTGGCCATGCTGGAATCCGGCGCCTTGGACGACCTGTGCATATCCCGGCCCAAATCGCGTCTGACCTGGGGCATTGAGCTGCCTTTTGACAAAGACTATGTGTGCTACGTCTGGTTTGACGCCCTTATCAACTATATCAGTGCGCTTAACTGGCCTGATGGCGAAGACTTTGAACGCTTCTGGCCGGGCGAACATCTGGTTGCCAAGGATATTCTCAAGCCGCACGCGGTGTTCTGGCCTACAATGCTCAAGGCTGCGGGCTTGCCCCAGTACAAGCATCTTAATGTGCACGGCTACTGGCTTGTGCGCGACACCAAGATGTCAAAATCGCTGGGCAACGTTGTTGAGCCTGAGGCCACAAGCCAGCGCTTCGGGGCGGATGCCTTCCGTTACTTCCTGCTGCGTGAAATGCACTTTGGTTCTGACGCCAGCTTTAGTGATGATTCGATGGTTGGCCGCATCAATGCCGACCTTGCCAATGACCTCGGCAACCTGTTCAGCCGCGTGCTTTCAATGACTGCCAAATATTTCGGCAGCCGTATTCCGGCTCCCAAGGGTTTCAATGAGGCGGATGAAGCCATCATTGAACTGACCTCCACGGCCATGCGTAATTTCAGCCAGCTTTTCGGCAACGTGCAGTTTGCGCAGGGGCTTGAATCCTTGTGGGAACTGGTGCGTGCGCTGAACAAGTATGTGGATAGTCAGGCTCCCTGGGCCCTGCACAAGCAGGGTGATATGGAGCGGCTTGCTACCGTTATGTATGTGCTTTTATCTGCCATGCGTAAGACGGCCCTGTGCCTGTGGCCTGTCATGCCCATAGCCTGTAGCAAGATGCTGGAACAGCTTGGCCAGCCTGTTGCAACCAACATGCCTCCTGTGAAGTCACTGGAAGCTGAAATGGACCATTTTGACGGGCTTGTGCCCGGCACGATGGTGGCTGAAGCCTCTAACTTGTTCCCGCGCATTGAAGTAAAAAAAGATTCGGACGAAGCGGAAAAAGCCAAGGCCGCCAAGGCAGAAAAGAAAGCTGCCAAGCAGCAGGCTGCGGCGAAAAGCCCGGTTCAGACTGCGCCCGCTGGCGCAGAGCCTGCAGACGCTGCGGCGGGGAAGCCGAATATAGATTTTGATCACTTCAAGGCCGTGGATATGCGTGTGGGCACCGTGCTGGTTGCTGAAAAGCATCCCAATGCCGACCGCATTTTGCGCCTGGAAATTGACTTTGGCGAAGGGCAGCCCCGCCAGATTCTTTCTGGCCTGGCCGAACACTACGCGCCAGAGGCTATGGTGGGTAAACGCGTTTGCGCAGTGCTTAACCTTGAGCCACGTAAAATTCGCGGTCTCATGTCGCACGGTATGGTGCTCACAGCCGGAAATGATACGGCCCTGACCCTGCTTGGTCTTGACGCAGACGTGCCAAACGGCAGCGAAATAGCCTAGTAAATTGACACGGCGGCGGGTTGGTTAATCTGCCTTGCCGCCGTTTTTCTGGAACAATCGCTCCAGAGACATAGCATCCAATGGTGTGAGATTAAAGCGCATGCCTGTTTCATCCAGCAGTGTGGCCAGGCTTTTGCCGGAATTCCGGTTCAGCTCTTCTGTCAGATAGGCAGCAGCTTTGCGCACGAGCTCACTTTGCGGCATGATGGTATTCATTGGATACGTCCTTTTTTTCACCAATAGCTGTTTGACCGTTTTTTGGCAATAACGGAACATCAATACGCGAATATACCGCGCCAGTTTCGGGCACAACGCTCTAGCCAGAGACTCGCCTTATGGCGCGCACATAGAGGCCATTTTATATGGATAACTTGCTCACTGCCCTGATTCTGAGCATTGTTGAGGGACTGACAGAATTTTTGCCGGTATCTTCATCCGGCCACCTCATTCTTGTTGGCGACCTGCTCGGCTTTGTCGGTGAAAAGGCGGCCACGTTTGACGTTGTTATTCAGCTTGGGGCCATACTTGCCGTTGTGGTGCTTTACTGGAAGCGCTTTTGGGGTCTTGTGCGGCCCCAACCCTATGTGCGCTTTGCTGGCATGCGCGGTATTACGCTGCTTATTCTTACGTCGTTGCCTGCCTGCGTTCTTGGCTTGCTGCTGCATTCCTACATCAAGGAATATCTGTTCCGCCCGTCCACGGTGCTTATTGCCTTGGTGGTGGGTGCCCTGTGCATGATTTTTGTTGAAAAGCGCAAGTTCAAGACTACCTGCATCAGCCTTGACGACATGACGCCCAAGCTGGCTCTAGGCATCGGTTGCTTCCAGTGCCTTGCCCTTTGGCCCGGTTTTTCACGCTCTGCGGCGACCATTATGGGCGGCATGCTTTTGGGAGCCAAAAGGCCTTTGGCGGCAGAGTATTCCTTTATCGCTGCTGTGCCCATTATGGTGGCGGCCACAGGCTACGACCTGCTGAAAAACCTGAGCATGTTCACCTCCGCTGATATTCCTTTCTTTCTGGTGGGCATGATCGGCTCTTTTGTGTCGGCTTTGCTGGCAGTTAAGGTTTTTGTGGCTCTGGTGGGGCGCATGACACTGGTTCCCTTTGCCGTTTATCGGCTGCTCATCGCGCCTTTTGTGTATTATTTTATGGTGAACTGAGCCACATAGCAGGCTGGAGCATTTTTACTTTGAAATGCTCAGGCAGGTGAGTGGATAGATACTGTAAATAAATGTAACTGGAAAATATTATTGCATTTTTCTAACATCTGAACGGATACTCCTTAAAAATTGAGCATCTATCTTCTCAAGTTTATTCTGCGCTGACTGTCGCATGACGAGGCACGAAAATTGATAGGGTGCAGGGTGTTGGAAAAATTTTACTTGCCAAGGTTGGGCAAATCTTATATTTAGATCGTCGCGCTGCCTGAGGGCAGTACACGGCAAGGTAGCTCAGTTGGTTAGAGCATGCGGTTCATACCCGCAGTGTCGGGGGTTCAAATCCCTCCCTTGCTACCAAGTAGTATAGGCGCTTGAGAAAATGAGTGCCAAAAATAAAAGGCGCTTATGCTTCGATGTGTACTTAAACGTGCGCAGAAGGCATAAGCGCCTCGTTTTTTATCCTTATTCGATCACCATTGTCCCATGACACGATGTTCCTGTGGGGCAGGCTGGCCGCCCAGTTGCGGCCAGTGTTACAGAACCAGAATTTCTTAGCCTTACGGTTTGATTTATATGGTTACAGAGGAGAATACTGTGGATAGCTCAAATAGTTCCGTTTCCCGGCGTACCTTCATCAAATCGGAGGCTATCGCGCTTTGGGCCTTGGCCATGTCAGGCACAGGAGCTTTTGCCAACGCGCAGGAAGGTTCAACCGTATATTTTACCAAGGATATCAGCTCAAGCGGGCTAACAAAAATTTACGAGCATCTGATGCAGGGCCGCGCGCTGCCGGGCAAGGTGGCGGTGAAGCTGCATTCCGGCGAGCCTGGGGGGCATAATTACCCTGCGCCCGCACTGATTAAAGACCTTGTGCAGTCTGTGAACGGAACTATTGTCGAGTGCAATACCGCCTATTCGGGTAAGCGCTTCAATACAGCCGACCACCTCGTCGCCATCAAGGATCACGGCTTTATGGATATCGCCCCGGTAGACGTTATGGACGAACACGGCTCCATCAGTCTGCCGTTTCCCCGAGGCAAAAATATCACAGAAAACTTTGTTGGCGCGAACTTTGCCAAGTATGATTCCTTTCTGATTTTGTCCCACTTCAAGGGGCATGCGATGGCCGGTTTTGGCGGCGCCCTCAAAAATGTATCCATCGGTATTGCTTCCGGTGAAGGTAAAATGTGGATTCATACTGCCGGAACCAGCCGAGCCCTGGGCAATTTCAGCCGTTGCTACAGAATGAAAAAAGAGCTGTTTATGGAATCAATGGCAGAAGCGGCAGGCTCAGTGATTGAAAAGCTGGGCACAGACAAAATCGTTTATGTCAGCCTGATGAACAATCTGTCCATTGATTGCGATTGCGACAGACGCCCGACACCCCCAGAATTGGACGATATTGGCATTCTGGCTTCTTTTGACCCAGTGGCCCTGGACCGGGCCTGCGTTGACCTCATTTACGCAGCAGACAGCGAAAAGAGCGCATCCTTGCGAATGCGTATTGAATCACGCAATGGAGTGCATGCGCTTGATCATGCCGAGTCGCTTGGCATTGGCTGTCAGCAGTACACACTTGTGGGCATTGATGCCTGACAGTAGCTTCGGCCTCTGCTCAACTCGGTGCGACTGAGTGCGGACAAGACACGCAGTAACTGAAGCGGGAGATAAGCAGACAGGGGATTTTTCTTGCTGCCTTTGTGACACCTACGTGCTGTTCATAAAGGCCGCCATGCAGTAAACGTGTGCTGTTCGGCTACGGACGGGCAACTGCTGATTGCTGATTTTGCATCATAAACTTTTGCTACGCACACTCTAGTAGTTATTTCAGAAGGGCGCGTGCTGATTATTCGAAAGTAATAAGCCAGTGCTACTGGCAGTAGTCTAAGAACTTGATGGATTTTATGTAAAATATATCTGGTGCAGAAAAAATGTTCTATTGCCAGATATAATAATAAACATGTTTTATATTTGTATGTTTAGACTTAATCCTTTTTTCATGATACACGCCACGGCTAAATGAAATAAGGAGAGACAAACATGCGTTCATTTATTTTCACTCTTGCTTTGGCCACAGTGTTGACTGCCACAGGCTGCCTTAAAAATTCACCTGTTAATGATTTGCTTGGCCCCAGCTCAGATAAGGTGGCGTCAGCCCCTATGGCCCAGGTTTCGGACTTTGTTACTACCTATAAAGAAAACAGCGTCAAAGCCAATAAAGACTATGCTGGCAAGTGGGTTAAAATTACCGGAAAAATCGCGGCTATCAGCAAGATGAAAAGCATAATTGATGGGCGCACCTACTATCTTGTTGATCTGAACGACAAGGACGGCAAGGTTTCAGAAAGAATTGTCTGCCGGTTCAACTTCAACAAGCAGGATGAAGTGGCCGAGCTTAAGCAGGGCTCTATTGCTGTCTTTTACGGGCGCATTGATGATTTGAATAACATCATCCATAAAGATCAGCATTTGCCGATGATAATCGATAGCCAGATTGTGCATTGATTATAATCTCAAATAGATAGTAAGAAGAGGCCTCCAGTGGGCCTCTTTTTTATTTGGCTTTGCGCAAGGTTAACAAAAATTACGAGATGATGGGCATGCAGTGGGCAAACTCGGGGGCCGTCAGCAGGCCAGAGCGCTTTTGACGCGCTGACGATTATCAATCAGCGCCTGTTTGAAAAGCAACGCTGGCAATGCTGCTGTAAATGGTGCACCAGCTTCACGCTATGGAAATTCTGCGCACCAGTTCGTCAGCCAGCATTCGTGTAGGAAGCTGCCGCAAAACTTTTTCTTTAGCTTTATAGTCTGCCTCTTCATCTTCCGTTTTGTACAACGGCCTTATGGAAGAAAAAGAAACAAAAAGCGGGCCGTTGCCCGTTAATATCCATTCCGGGTTGGCGTAGTTAAGCCGCATGAGAACAATCAGCCAATTGGCCGGGATGCTTCCGCGCCGCTTAGCATCTGAAATGGAAGACTGTTTGACGCCTAACAGGTCAGCTAGCTCAACCTGTGTTCTTTTGCCTGTAATAAGCTTTATGCGCCCCATTTGTTCGTCGAAGTTCGCGTCAGCATTTGTATCGTTCATAGCGCCTCCGTGAATTTTGACTTTATAGGACTAAAGTCTCTTAATCAAGTTATAGCTTTCATATCTACTGGCGCAATGGACAAAGATAAAACGAAAATAATCATGGGACTAATTGTTGAATCGCTTCGCGAAGGACTAGGCATGAGCCGCTATGCTCTGGCGAAAGAGTCGGGCGTTGACTACGCGTGGCTGCGTCGCTTTGAAAAGGGCACGTCAGGCATTCGAGTGGAAACGCTGATTCTGCTTGCAAGGGGTTTGAAGATTCCAGCAGGGACGATCGTCACTGCTATAGAAAAGGCCTTAGATAATCCCGATAAGTGGCTGGATGAGTACGAAAAAAATAAAAAAGCCACCTCATGAATGCCTGATTCAAGCGCGCTCCAAGCAAATTAGATTATAGCCGTATAGTTATCGTCATTGATTCTTGAACGATGCAAGGAAAAGACATGCCAGGCTATAGTCAAAGTGACGCAAGAGTTTTGAAGGCATTTGGGGCGATTATTAAAGTGAAGCGTAATGCGTTAGGAATTTCTCAGGAAGAGTTGGCAGATAGGGCTGGCTTACATCGAACTTACATCGGTGGCGTTGAGCAAGGGCGCAGAAACTTGAGCCTGCTCAATATCCTGAAAATCGCAGGAGCGCTTGAAGTGAAGCCTGAGGAGTTATTTGCTGCCATGCATGAACCTAAAAAATGTACTCAAGGGCATGAAAAAGAATTTTGATGAAGATAAGTTGGCGAAAACTTTTATGCCTGCTGTGATCCGAAGGTATCGTGATGCAGCTGGCATGTCTCAGCAAGAACTTGCAGATCAGGTTGGAATTTCCAAGAGCTACATATCTTCACTGGAACTTGGCTATAGAGCCCCAAACCTGAACCTGCTGGTGAAAATTGCCCAAGCTTTAGGGGTAGCGCCCGGAGAAATGGTTGACGCAATGGTTGCTGATGCAGAAAAATCTTGTGATTATTGAGAAAAATTTAATTGTGGTTGATTTAAGGGTTTACAGACAAGGCAGTTCAGGGTAGTTATCTCTCTCGCGTCGGGATGTAGCGCAGCCTGGGAGCGCACTTGAATGGGGTTCAAGGGGTCGAAGGTTCAAATCCTTTCATCCCGACCAGAGATTTGAAGGGAATTCATGCAAGCATGAATTCCCTTTTCTCGTTTGGGGTGGTGGTCCGACCCCACCTTAAATAATTCTATTTAGCATAGGAAAAAATTTTATCAATCACATCATTTTTAAGCTCATTATATATATTTGTGTCTTGTTCTACAGTACCAGACAAAGTATGCTTGCAAAACTCATCTGTATTGTTACCGTGTCGATTTAAATTCAAAATCTGCTTTAGCTCATTATAAATAGTTCCAGAAGCTGATTTAAAGTCATCGTGGGGATTGCCACGAGAAATGCTATTTTTTATAGCAGCGTCAAATTTTCTCTTAATCTCCTGAAAAGTAGTGGCATCAGTCATGCCTTGCTTTTCGGCTAACAGTATCAGATTACTTGGATCAAATAGATAAGCTTCAAGGTGCCGTCTTCCAAGAGTGATGGTGCCGCTCCTGAGCGCATCATCAACCTCTTGTTGGGTCTTTCCATCTCTGTCGGCTAGCGATATAAACTTGGCACTAGAGAGAATCCCCTGAAGGGCATTTCTCACGGCATCAGCGACGCCATTTACTTGGTGGCAATTGCCACCAGATACAAAAAGAATATTTGGAAATTCCCGCCCGAAAATTTTATTGTAGATAAATGCATCAAAATCTTTCCGGCGAGTCCCTGAGCTGCTGCCTTCGCATAGGACGACATATTCGGGGGCTATTCTGCCTGACATATCGTCTAACGCCAGTGAAAGACATTTTTTCCAACTAGCGGCCGTCAGGCTAGACGGCTCCAACACGATTTGTTCATCAAGGTTAAGATCACTAAAGTCAAACAAGGCAACTTCTGATGAGTTGGCAGCTGCATGTGCTTGTGCAGCCCGTACCACACCAAGAGAATGAGTGGATACCCATAGTTGAGATTGTGCAGGAAGAATTCGTAGCAGCTCCTTCAGCAAATTTCCTTGAATGCTCGTGTGTATGTGTGTTTCGATTTCATCAACGCAATATACAGTTTTTGTAAAAAATACTTTTTTGAGGTGAAAGTCCAAAATAAGATCGAACGCTGATTTTTCGCCTGACGATAAATTTTTATAGTTTATAGACTCAACTACTCCTTTCTTAAAGAAAAAAGTACCATCTTTTATTGGGCTATTGAGGTCTACTAGTTCAAAATCTCCAAAAACATTATTTAACGATTCGTTTAAATTTGAAATAAATCCTTCTCGAAATGTCTTTACTGTTGTATTATTGTTAATTGGATCAAATATCCCACTAAAAATTGAACTTATGAGCGCCTGATAGTTTTTGTTTACAACAGTGTCAACATCAATGGAACGACGAACATGAGCTTCGGGGGAACTTTCCGTACCAATAACATTAATTTTGAAATCAGGCGTATTTCTATATGCAGTTCTTACATATATACAGTTTTTAACGTTGTCTTGTGCGGGGGTTGAATGAAATCCCACAGAAACATTAGAAGTATCATTGAATGGTTTGTCATGCTCTTTTCTGTAATATTCATGGTCTGGACTAAATCCAATGCCTTTGTGAGTATCTCGCCAGCGCATCAATCCATCAAAAACGGAGGATTTTCCGCAGCCATTAGGGCCAACGAGTAAGACTAGGCGGGCTGTAGAAGGAATATCAACTAGGGACAGTCCGGTAAATCTTTTAAAATTAGTAAAGGTAATATTTGAGACTTTCATTACCCCCCCCTTATTTTTAATCAATATCCTAAGTCGTTGCTGTTTTAAAGGTGGGGCTATAGTGGGGCCAGAATTTCCTAAACAGAAAAAGGGTTCACGGCGTTAACCGTAAACCCTTTAAATCTCTGGTCGGGATGAAAGGATTTGAACCTTCGACCCCTTGAACCCCATTCAAGTGCGCTCCCAGGCTGCGCTACATCCCGACGCGAGAGAGATAACTACGCTGAACCACCTGGTCTGTCAACACAATTTCTAAATTATTTTTTGCGAACCAAGGCAAGGCCCACCAATGGCGGCAGATACAGGCGAATATCGCCTTCCGGCCTGTCGGGCAGCGGGGTAGTAAAATGCTCTGTTATTTGCCCGTCAACATCAAGGTTGCCGTGCCCGCCAAAGCGTTTTTCGTCAGAGCTCATTATCTCAACATATTTGCCGGGCGTTACGGCAAAGGTCAGGGCTTTTTGCGCCTCAAGTTCATGAAAGTTAAACACAAAAAGCAGCTGGCCGCGCTCAAAGGCCAGCAGGCGTTTTTCTTCATGAATAAAACGAAAAACTGGCTTCTGGCAAAAGCTCTCAAGGTGGATGCGAACAAGATCAAGCATCTGTGCCTTGTCCCATGCTGCCAGTAAGCCATATTTGAGTTCGGGGGCGTCAGCCAGATGCCACTGCCTGTGGGCGTAAGCCTCTGCATCCAGCCATTCGGGATGCCCGAATTCATTACCCATAAAGTTAAGATAACCCGCATCTGCCGTTGCCAGTGTGATGAACCTCATGAGCCGATAAAAGGCAAGGCCGCGTGATACATGCCAGTTATCCGTAAAAACAGACATATGACTGTACATGCGATTACCGAGCAGCCGCCATATCATTGCATCTTCGCCATTGATGCACTGGTCGTGGCATTCCACATAGCTGATGGTGCGGTCATACGGGCGGTAGTTCGTCATTTCGTACCACAGGCTGCCCATGTCGCGTGGCTCTTCAATACATTTGGCCCAGTAGTCTGGTATGCCCATTGCGAAGCGGTAGTCAAAACCAAGCCCGCCGTCTTCTGGCTGGCAGGTCAGGCCGGGCATGCCTGAAAATTCCTCCGCAATGGAAAGGGCAGAGGGGTAAAGCTGGTGAATAAGCGTGTTAGCCATGCACAGGTATAGTTCGCCGTTCTCATTAGTGCGCGGCAGACCCACATTGTCGTAAAAGCAGTGGCTGACATGAATGAAATCGTCATCCTTGCCGTGGTCGCGATACAGAATGTTGCCCACAGCATCAAAGCGGAATCCATCAACCCTGAATTCTTCAATCCAGTAGCGGCAGTTGGAAAGAAGGAATCGGCGTGCCATCTCCTGACTAAAATCAAATGAAGGTGTCCCCCACTGATTAAACTGATTGGTAAAAAAATAACTGCTTCCGTCATACTGCGCCAGGCCTTGCTCGGTATTGGGGCAGGCGTGCCCGTGCGGAATATCGAGCACAACCGCAAGGCCAAGGCCGTGAGCTGCGTCAACCAGCGCCTTGAACTCGTCCGGTGTGCCGTAGCGCGAAGACGGGGCAAAGTAGCTGCTGACCTGATACCCGAAGGAGCGGTACAGGGGGTGCTCAAGAATACCCATTAGCTGCACCACGGTGTAGCCGCGCTCACGTATGAGAGGCAGAATATGGCGCGTAAAGCCGACGTAGCTACCCACACTGTCGGCACTGTGGTGCAGGGCTGGTTGCGCCATACCCACATGGGCCTCATAAATTCGGGGGAACGGCTCCACGCGGGGCATGCGGTGCTTAAAGCGAAATGTCTCTTCCGGTTGCCAGAGGCGGGCGCACCATTGCCCAGGCATGGTCTGGTCTTGTTCAACCCAACAGGCGAAAGCGGGCACTCTGCGCAAGGCCCGGCCCTGAGTGCCGTTGCCAGTGGCTCCATCGGCCTGAACACGCAGCTCCATATATGTGCCGTGCTGCAATGCATCATGCGGCAAGGTGAGTTCAAAAAAGCCATCATTATCGCGCTGGTACTGATAACGCGCATGACGTTGAAAATTGAGTTTGTCTGTGGTCAGCCACACCGCGCTTGCATTGGGCATGTATTCACGCAGACGCCATACGGGCTTGCCTGAGGCATCTTTGGCTTCATGTACTCCAAGGGTGGTGTGCAGATTGGCATATGAGCGCAAGGAGCCGTAGAGGCCATTTATGCGCTCCATTTCGGCTTTGAATCTGTCGCTTCTTGCCAGCAGGAAGGAGCGGTAGGACTCCAGTTCTGGGTCCTGTAAAGGATTTTGTGGGATATGTTGGGTCATGGCGGCCTCCACGGACTGGTTCGCCCAAGGAGAGGGGGGCGCAGGCGCGTCATGCAAGCGAAACCGCCCGGCAGACAATGCTGCCGGGCGGAAATAAGGCTATGTTAGCTGTGCGAGTGCCACTGCTTGCCAGAAAGGGTGGCAAGGCAGTCTATAAGCGCCTGAGTGCCCAGATCGCCCTGGCCTCTGGCCTGCATACTGCGGTAGAGCTGTTCAGCCAGACCTATGCCGGGCAGCACAATCTGCATGCGTCGGCATTCATCAAGGCAAAGGCCGAGATCTTTGATGAAGTGATTGATGAAAAAGCCGGGGTCAAAGTCCTGCTTGAGAATGCGGCGGCCAAGGGTATCCATAGCCTTGCTGCCAGCAGCGCCCTGCACCACCAGCTCCAGCCACTTGGCTACATCCAGGCCAGCTTCCTGCGCAAAAAAGCAGGATTCGCATACGCTGAACATAACGCCAGAAATGGCCACCTGGTTGGCAAGTTTGGCCTTCTGACCAAAACCAGCCGCGCCGCAGTGCAGAATGCTTTTGCCCATTACATTGAAGCAGGGTTCAAGCTTTTCATAGCCTTCTTTATCGCCACCCACAAAAATAGAAAGGGTAGCGTTGCGTGCGCCGATGTCGCCGCCAGTTACCGGGGCATCCATAGAAACGCAGCCCTGCTGAAGGGCAGCCACGGCAATGCGTTCGGCAAGAACCGGGCTGGAGGTGCTCATGTCGCAAACAAGCCCGCCGGAAGCCAGACCTTGCAGCACGCCATTTTCGCCAAGAATTACGCTTTCCACATCGCGGGGGTAGCTCACAATGGTAAAGACCACATCAGAGTTGGCCGCTACTTCACGCGGGGTATCAGCCCACTGAGCACCCTTGGCAAGCAGGGGGTCGGCCTTGGCGCGGGTGCGGTTGTATACGGTCAGAGGATAGCCTGCGGCCTGCAGGTGCCCCGCCATGGATAAACCCATTACGCCAGTACCAATCCACCCAATGCGCATTTTGTCAGCCATAAAAAACTCCTTTGACTACTGAAAGCGACGTTCCAAAATTTCCTTTTGCATGGCCTCACGCGGCAGGGCCTTGTTTTTACGGAACAAGTCTACATGCTTGCGGTACAACTCAAGATTGCGCCGCATGTTTTCGTTGAAGGGGTCACTGCCGCTGAAGTCTTTGCTCAAAGAGTCATAGGCTGCAGAGAGTGTTTCCGGCGTCAGTTGCGCGCCGTCTTCAACCTTGCTGCGATAAAAGGTCAAAGACTTGTCCAGGCTGGTATCCAGCATGACAAGCCCTCTATGGGCAGTATCTATTATCTGGCGCAGTTTTTCAAGTTCGGCGCCTTTGGCTGTCTTGCTGTCTCTTTGCATGCCTTCGAGCTGCGATTGCAGCGATTTGCGCCTGCTGGAGTAATTGCGGATGGTTTCAGTCATGTAAACGCCAGTGCGCAAGAGCGATTGAGCCTCAAGCTGTTTTTGGCGTTCGAGCATGATATTGTTTTCTTTGATGGTATTGCGCAATTCTTGAAGGTTCTTTTTCACTGCCTCATTGGGGGCAGACACCAGCAGGCGGTCAAGCTCCTCAAGGGGGTTGCGCGCGGCCTGCGTGTCGTATCCTGCTGCGGTCATCGATTCGCCCGCTTTGCTCCATTCAGCCTGCAATTCCTGCGGGCGGTCGCCGCCGGGGGTATTGATGCCTGAAATGACGGGGCGAAAACCCATATCACGCGAATGAGCCGGGCCATCGGCCATAAAGAAAGGGGTTTCTTCACGGCGGCCAGGCAAAATTTCGGCTTCGCCAGAAAGGAATGAGCCCCCCTTGCGCACAAAACCGCCAGCAGAGCCGTGCAGGCGTCCAGCCAGCGAAAAGCGAAAGGCGTCCAGCACCATCTCGGCAGCATTGCCTGCAGTGTCGTATATACCAAGGGGATTGGGCTTACGGGAACCTATATTGGCGGTGTCTTCAACGCGGGCTGAACCTTCGGGCCGGTAAACGGCGTAGTCTGCCTTGTTGGCATCTGGTGGCAGGGCAAAAAAATCTTCCTGCAAAAGCTGCTGGCTGCCTGCCATATGACCGCCACGCGCGGCGTATTCCCATTCAGTCTCAGTGGGCAGACGCACAAAACCTACATTGCGGCTGTCACCTGAAAAGCGTGGTAATGACTGGGGCGAATTCTGCAAAAGCCAGGCAGTGTATTTTTGCGTAAAATCTACGGCTGCGTACCAGCTTATGTCGGTGACAGGCTTGGCGGCATCAGTTGCGGGTGGTTGCGTTACCGGGCAGGCGCTGTCCATAACAGCCTGCCATTGCAGGTTTGAAACTTCGTATTTGGCAATGAGATAAAAATAGTTTTGCCCCTTGGGAGCCAGTTTGCGCCAATCCGGCGGCAGATCTTCTAGCGAAAATGCCCCGGAAAGTGCCGTATTATAGCGGCGGTCATAGAAGGCGCGGTCGGCATTGGCGCTGTCGTCTATGCCAGGCCGCATAGGCATATCCCACAGCAAACCTTTGGCAGGTACTGCTACGAGCTTGAATGCCATGCTTAGATTACAGGGCATAGGCAGTATGATGTCGTCATCTGCTGGTTTGGGATTGCTGGCGTCCGCAAGGCTGAGTTCACCCTTGCGGGCCAGTGCGGCATTTGCCGAGTCGGGGAATGCCGTGAGGAGCAGACTGCAAAGCAAAATTAGGCCGAGCAAGGGCAAATTTGCGCGATGACAATACCTATACTTCACGGATGACCTCCGAGGGTTCTATGCGAGCGGCCCGTAGCGCTGGCCCAAGGGCCGCTGCCAGGGCCAGGCCAGCCACGGCCGCGAAAGCCAGCAGAAAATGCTGGGGCAACAAACGGCAAACCTGCTCCATACCGCTGAGGCTGGCACTGAACAAATGGTTTATCGCCACTGCTGCCAGTGCGTACAGGCCAGAGGCCAAAGCCGTGCCAAGCAAGGCAGTGAGCAGGGATTGCGTCAGGGGCAGCAACATCAGTTCGCCTGTGGTGAAGCCCGCCAGATTCAGCAGGCCCAGCGTGCGTTCTTTGCGTTTAACGCTAGCAAGAGTGCTGCTGGTTGTGGAGGACAGAAATCCGGCTGCCGTGGCAGCGCAAATAAGAGCAAAAACGAGATTCAGCGCACGTGCAAGACTGTTGATCTGCTCAATTTCTTCGGCATGGGTGTACACATCAAGCTTTTGTTGTGCAAATCCCTGACGCAGCCGCATGACGGCATCCAGATCCTTGGCATACAGCCTGAAACCAGGGTACAGGCGGGCCTCTTGCGGGCGGGCTTCGCCCGTCCAGCCATTGCCTGTGCCAAGTTCAGGCACGGCACGGCCATCGCGGTAGTCTTCCGTAGCTTCCAGCAGTTGCAGCGGAATAAAGGCCACATCCTTTTGCTGCGCTGCAAGGGGAAGAACAGACACAATCTGCAAAGGGACGCGCACGCTTTGCATTTGCCCTGAATAGCGGCGCTCGACACGGCCAGTAATGGTGTCGCCTGCCGAGACATGCAGTTTTTCTGCAGCGGTGGCTGAAAGTGAAACGCCAATGGCTTCTTTGTCTGGGTGCTGCGGCATGGCAGGCGGTGCTGCGCCATAGCGCTGGAGAAGCGGGTCGCCCTTTGCCGTCGGTTCAAGCGAAACCAGAAGGGTTGTTCGGTCTGTGCCCTGGCCTGCCACAAGGTCCATAGTGGCAGCAATAGAGCGCGTGCGTGGCAACACAAAGGCAACGTCAGGATGCGCGGCGAGATCATCAAGGTATTTCATTGAAAAGCGGCCGCTGACCACCGGAGAAATTTCAAGGGTGCGTGGTTCGCTGCGCAGTCTGTCCGTAAGAGTTTGCATCACCCCGAACTTGACGCCATAGAGAACCAGCAGGGGGGTAAGAACGGCGGCCAATCCCAAAACAGCGCAAGCGGAGAGCAGTTTTTCATGCGCATAATCCCGCCAGGAGAGGCGAAGCATCTGCCTCAATGTTTTACGACGGCGCGGAGGAGCAGACTGATTGCTCATGCCCGTGCTCCTTGCTGTTGGTGGGGGGCCGGGGCAACGGGTTTCTGCTCTATGCTATGATCAATGCGGGATATCGAGCTAGGCCCGCTTTGGTCAATCGTCACCTGGATGGGGCTGAATCCGGCCTCCACAGCCATTTCGAGACTGTGTGTCACCATAAGCACGGTAATGCCCATCTTTTGGGCAAGGTTTGCAAAAATTCGTAATGCATTGCGCGCATGCATCGGATCAAGGGCTGCAGTGGGTTCGTCCGCAAGTACCATTTCAGGCGCATGCGCCAAGGCGGCAGCAATGGCTACCCGCTGACGCTCGCCAACGGAAAGAGTGGCGGGATACTGTTCGAGCAGGCGTCCAATGCCCAGGCCATCCACAATGTTTTGCATCTGCTGACGCTGTTCATCAAGGCACCCCAAGCTGCTGCAACGCAATGCAATATTATCGCGCGCTGTGAGAAAAGGCAGCAAGCCGCCTGTCTGTTGCACATAGCCAAGGTGGCGTTGCCGCTGACGGGCCAGAGCGTTGAGCCCACCCCTGCGCCACGTTTGCAGTACGTCGATGCCTTCATGATGCACTGGGCTGAACAGAAAACGTTGTGCTATTGCAGAAGGTGTTTCCTGAATATCCAGATCAGGGCGAAGTATGCCAGCCAGCAGATCCAGAGCAGTACTTTTACCGCATCCGCTTGGGCCCACCAAGGCTTGCAGGCTGCCTCGCGCCACATCAAGGTTTGCTATATGCAGGCAAAAGCCATCCGCACCGGGACGGCTTTTGCCTATATTGCGTAATGAAAAGACCAGATCATTCATACAAATTCTTTTAGGGCAGCATGCTCAGGGGCACACGGTATACCCAATCACCAGGGTTGGATTGACCAAAGCTTTCCCAGTTGGCTCTGTCGCGGTCGTATTCTTCATAGCGGGCTAGACGGGACTTGAGTCTGTTGATGAAGGCCGTTTGTTCGCCCACGCTCATGCGGTACCAGTCTTCTTCACGCAGCAGCATGATGTCGCTCTTGTAGGGCAGGCCATCAAGAAATTCCGCCAGAACACCCAACTCCGCAAGGTTTTTGCCCTGAGTAGGCATATTGGGATCTCGTGCCATACGGGTAGAGGCAGAAAGCACACCCTGGAAAAAGTCACGCGAATCAGTTTTTTTGGTGCGTTCGCCACTGTCAATTATGGCCTTTATCTGGGCGCTGAGGTCATTGAGCTGATTTTTGGTCAATAACACGGCAACTTCAACGCTGGGGCTTTGCTCACTTTTGGCAAGACGCTTGAGGTCCATATCGGCGATCCATGAGCTGACCACGCTTGGAGCCTGATTTTCATGCGCTCTGCCAAGATATTCAAGCTGCATTGCATACCCAAGGGTGGCGGCAAGGCGCGCGGCTTCTTCTTCAGCCGTAAGCTTTTGGGGCTTTTCGTCCTTGGGTTTGGTCATAACCTTGCCGGAAGCGGTGTTTTTGACCATATCAACCATGCCAGAAGCCAGAACCTTGGCAACTTCAGCAAACTGTTTTGCGCCAGCGGCGGCAGTTGGGGCAGCCACCACCTGGTAGTTGGAACGGTTGCCAGAAAGCTTGCTCAAAGCGCGGTAATTTTGTTCAGCATAGGCGTGGTTTTTGGCTCCGCTTGGGCTTTTGATATGCAGCGCTGTTATCCAGATGCCTTTTTGCCGTGCAAAGTCATTAAGTTCATTGGGGCCCATACTGACTGAGGCATATTTGTCTGTGCTTTTAAGAGGGCCAGCATCCGTAATGAGCAGAATGAGCCGTGATGAGTAGCCGCTCCAGTCCAAAGACTCCACGGCTTTGTAAATGCCCGCCAGAGAATCTTCGTTGAAGTCGTGGCTTGAAACAGTGGCTTCCTGCACCTTGCCCAGTTTTTCTTCAAGACTCTTACGGTTCTTGGCTGTGGCAAAGTCGCTTACAATCTCGGCTACGTAACCCAAACCGGGAGTAGCTGTCGTACTGTTGCGAAACGCCACTACGGCGAAGCCGACGTTGTCTTCCAGTTTGTCCTGCTCGATCTTGTCGTATATCTGCCGCACAACATTGAGGCTCTGGTCAATGTAGGGCTTCATGGAAATCGTGGTGTCAATAACAAGAGCAATGCCTGTTTTGGGAGGACCGCCTTTTCCATCCTGACCACCACCAAGGCTGCCCGGATCAATGGAAGCTACCCGCAAAAACTTTACGCCATCAAAGGGATCTTTCATGGCCAGAATGGGCATGAGATAAAAACGTTTTTCCGAAACAGCTCCGGCGGCATCCACAGGTTCACTGGCAATTACAGGAAAATCCGCAGGGGGCGTTTTACTTCCCTGTAACAGACTGGTGGCTTCTGTACCAAGCTTGTCCAGCCGGGCGTCTATATCAGGCGCTGAACAGACATCATTCAACGCGGTTTCTGTTTTGAAAAAAAGAACAGGATCACGGCCCGTGCGCGGGGTGAAAAGCAGGGTGAGCGACTGATTCCATTCTGTAGTTTTGGGCGCTTCCAACCAGCCCTCGGGAGACGCTGTTCCAGTGCCTACCTGAACCCATCCTTCATTGCGGGCGTAGACATAAAACACCGTAAAGGGCGTTACTTTTTCTTTCACCACAGCTGCGTCAGCAGCGGGAGCCGCCACAAGACGTGCGCCTGGATGGCTCACTACGCGTTGGAAAAGCGTTTTTTTGCCTTCAAGCAGCAATGGCGCGGCCTGCGCGTCAGTAGCAGAAAAGACCATGCCAGTATACAGAACAGACACCAAGGTAACGGCGCAGACTATAATGGCAAAAAGGGAATGTCGGTAATATTGAGTCATGGCAGAGCGCATGGCATATCCTCGCAGCCGTTAGGGCTTTATTTCCACGTTTGCAGCAGGGCGCGGGCCTCGGCATTTCCCTTGGCTTCTTCCGCCTTGGCATATTCCTTGAGCTTGTCCAGAGAACTTTGTGCCAGCGCCTTGTCCTGTCCTTTTTGCAGGGCTTCGTCATACCAGCGCTTTGCCTGGGTCATGTCCATCGGAATACTGCCACGGGGCAGGGTAGCTGTGGGATCGTAGAATTGTCCCACAAGCAGCATTGCCTCAGCGTTGCCCTTTTGAGCCGCGTCTTCCAGTAAAAGGAAGGCAGCGTCGCTCTCTTCAGGGCTGGCTTCAGCCTTGCGCATGGGTTTGGCCATAGCCAGGCTTACATCGGGCAGAGCTTCGCCTCGCAACTGTTCGCGTGCGGTCGCCAGAGGAGATTTTTCAGAGGGGTTTGCGCTTGCCCCTTGAGCTGGGGATGTTGCAGACGCCGCTGGGGAGCTTGTTTGCTCTGAAGTAGCTGGCAGAGGCGGGGTTGCAGGCTCACGCAGTACAAACCACCATAACGCAAAACCGGCACAGAGCAGAAGAACAAGCACCGCAATCAGGGCGATCAACTTTCCTGAACCATTGCCTGAAGTTTCTGGGGTGCTTGCCATCTGTAGTGGCAGTTCTACTTGCACCGGAATAGGGTCCGGCTCCGGTATGGGAATTTCTTCCGGCGGTGTTACTGGCATAGGATCAGGATCGGGATCAGGCCGTGTTGCTGGAGCTTCCGGCGCTTGATAACCACCCGCCATGCCCTGTCCACCGCTGATATTGGAATACATGATCTTGCCTACGCTCATAGCGCAAGCCCCAAAGCCAGGGAGGTTTATGCGGTAGGCGTCCAGACTGTCCAGTTCGTCCACAACTTCAGGGCCAACATTCAGGCGCACGCTGCTGTCAGTGGCGCTCCAGTCGCTTGGCGTAACTGTGGTTTCACTTTCCTGCCAGCCGCCAGAAGAAAGGCATTTTCCGTCTGAGGCCCGTTGCAGCACAAAGACCGGGGAAGATATACCGCCCACGCCTTCAATTTCAATAATGCCGTAACCGGGCCCACGTGATGGATCCACTGCAATGGTGGCGCGCATAATTATCCCTTGAAAACCTGCAAAATATCACGCAGGCGGTTATTTTGTTCAGGATCCAGCGTTTGCTGGCCATCAAAGTCTACATTGGCAGTAATGCTGAAAGCCAGAGCACGCAGCCAGTCAGTATACCAGAAACGGTCATAGGGGGCTTCTTGTTCGGCAATGCGTGGCTCACCAACGATATCCGGCGGCGGATCAAACAAGCTGATGCTTTTGCCGCCAAAAAGAATTGTGCGTTGACCCTGGTTTTTGAAGCGGGGGTCAAAGCCCAACCAGTCCACAAAGGCATTAATGGCATCAGCAGCCAGGCTGACCTGCTTCCAGATCAGCCGTTCGCGGGCGATATTGCTGTAAGACATGCTGCGCCGCAGGTTATCTTCAAGATTTTCCCGTAAATGACAGCGAGAAGCGGCCAATATGATTTCGTGGCATAACTGATCAAGCTCAAGGGCTGGCAGCCCCAACTGGCCGCGAGCCTCGCTGGATGCGCCAAGGTCGCGCAGACGGCCAATCCAGTGCTCCATAACAAGAGAGGCAAATACCCCGGCCATATCTCTTGCCTGTTCTTCGGCACTATCCTGATTTACTGGCGCACTTTCAGCGCTGTCGCCAAAAATGTCACCCAGAATGTCATCAGCTGACACTCGGGTACCCACTACCTGCACACTTGTAGTGCCTTGCCCCTGTTCTGGAATTTGCCGTGCATTGAGGCACAGCTCGTAAAGATCATAATCCCGCACCTGCAGGTGACGCAAAAATTCACCGAAAAGCTGTTTTTCAGCCAGCTTGGCAAGCAGGGTGATCAAAGTACGCGAAAGCTGTTCTTTTTGCCGGCGCAATTCTTCTCTGTCGTCCGTGCGGTAAAAGGGCGAAAGGCGTGTTATAATCTGTTCTCTTTTTTCATCAAGACTGACGCGGATCTGCTGCCGTTTGAGCTCAGGATTGCAGAGAGGGCGCAAGCTGTCTCGCAAAAGGCTTACACCGCCATCGTTGAGCGTCATGGCCGCCTGCCAGACTACCTCAGGCGAACCCACATGACGTTGCACTAATGGCGACTGCAGAAAAGACTGACGAACCTCTTCCACAAAAGCCAACTGGTCTTGACGAACCCCGGTTTCGCGCCCGTTGTCATAGTCAAAAATGGCTTCGCAGGTGAAATTGGGGTTGCGCAACAAAAAGACGTTATTAAAGGGATGGATGCCATCCCAGTTTTCCGTCCAATCGTGCACCTGACCGAAAAACTTGACCAGCGACGATTCCATGCGGGTGGTCCATCGCGTCTCGACAGAAGGAGAACCCTTCTTTTTTTCAAACTCCATATCCATCTTGGTGAGCACAAAGAAAAGAGCCGGAGCTTTGCCCGCACGGCTTGAAGGTTTTTCGCCGTGTGTGGAACATATCCACTCATAGACAGCATGTGGCAGGTCATGAACTTCCTGCGGCCCGGGGGCAATGCATAAAAGCATGCTGGTGAGCTCTTTTTCTTCACGGTAGCGCTCAAACAGGTACGCGACCTTACCTCGCAGGAAAAGCTCTTTAAGCATTTCTTCTTTGCTGCCCAGAGCTGCGCGCAGGTCTGTGAACTTGTAGCGCGAGCGGTAACCAGGAAAGTCCAGCAGGTCAGTGTGATCAAAGAAATCGTCAGGTTTTTCGCGCATGTAAATGGTTATTTCTGCCGTAAGAGCAGTAACCACGGCTCTGGGCAAGCTGACCTTGAGCCCGCTGGGCGCAAGAATCGGCAATGTATCGTCTGTCGGGTGTTTCAGGCCTTGCAGGCGTTCCACATCAATGATGCTCCGCTCGCGCGGGATAAGAGCTTCAAGTGGGCAATTTACCTCGGCAGCATTGCCAAGGCTTCGTAACGCTCCGCACAGTTGCAGATAGACTGACTGAAATTCTTCTACTTCATCCCACACAAGGCCAAAGAGGCGAGCGCGGGCTTCCATGTCCAGGCGAGGGGCAAGGGCTGTTGCGCGTGCCCAGTAACCGTTTTGGAGCATCTGCACACGCGGGCGGGAGCTGAAATTCTTGTTAACGTAATCGCGCAGGTCTTCAACATCGTCAACATTAAGCCCGTCTGCAACGGGGCTGGCGGGAGCGCTTGCCTCCAATGCGTCGAGAGCTTTTACCAGAGCCTCTGCGCTGGGCGCGTCCTGATGGTCGCAGTCAGCATAGTAGGTGTTGGCCAAAACGCGGGCTACATCTGTTTCGGACAACAGGCGTAAACGTATGGGAAATTCTGGTGAAATCCCCTCGGGCTGCGTGGTAGTAAAGCGTGTTACGAGCCCTGTGGACTCCTTGCCGCCTTCAGGATTGATTTTTTTAAGAAAATCATGGCTCTCGCCACAAAAATCAGCCAACAACGCTCCATTGGCATCACTTGCCAGGGCGGAAATCAGGTATGATTTACCGGATTGGCTGGGGCCAAATACGCCAGCGCACATTTTGCGTTCGGCTGCCTGCCCGCATTTACCGAAAAAACGGGCGGCATGGCGCATATCCTTAAGCAAGGAGACTCGTTCGCCACCAACCATTTCGGCATTGTCTTGAAGCCACGTTCCGGCCTTTCGGGCGGTGTCCGCAAATTGGCGGCATTTACGTGCAAGGTCCATATCCTGCTGCATAACCATATATTGCCTCACTTAACCGCCGTTAACCGGCATCGGTCACAATGCCCGTATCCAGCCAATAACCTTCATCAAGCTTTAACGTCTGCAAGCGGATCTCAAGATCCCGCCTGTCTACGCCGCGGCCCTGATTGTCCACAATGGAAATGATGCTGAATTCGCCTTCACTGCGGTCTTTTTCATCGTCAGTTCTAGGGGCATCATCCCACACATCTTCAACAGTAAGGCGTACTTCCACTTCATAGGGAAGGCGGCCGGAAGCTCTGGCGCGCGCATCTTCATTGGTGAAAGTAAGCAGATGATAACGTGTTGTGGGCCAGCGCTCTGCATCCAGTTGCCGGTAGCCAATGGAGAGCGGGCCACTGAATGCCACACGGCGTATTTGCTCTGTGCCTTCGTTACTGTCCACGTCAACGGCAAACCAGACTTTGGGTTTTTTGAGCTGGCTGTTGATATCCATTTCACCAATATATCGGGCTGTTGAGGTGAGATGCAACGCGCCAGAATCAAAAGAAAAACCTTCAAGATGCCCGTCTGCCAGGGCGCAAAGGATGGCACCCACAACCACAGTGGTTTTGGGGTCGGTAATACGGCCTTGCGCGTCAGCAAAGGGATACCATGATCCGGCATGGTAGCTGCGCATGGGAATTATTCTGTCTGGAGGAACAGGCAGCTTGGCCAGAACAGAGGCGACAACGCCGTTCCATGAGCTGGGGCGGCCCGTCAGCAGCAGAACGTCACAGTCGTACATATGTACCACTTCGCACAGCGCTGACAACGTGGGGCCAAGGGTAGAGCGTATAGTTACATCAACAGCAGCAGGGCTGACCGTGATGGGAACATCCAAAATGTTAAAGTTCTGGATGAGGGGTGCTCCCCTGCGAACCATATTTTCCACGGCCTTAAGGATGGCCGCCAGCGGGCGCGGAGCGAGAGCCGCTGGCTCAAACCGTGCCCCCTCGTCGTTCTCTTTGCCTGAACCGTGTTCGCCATCTGGTGAACCAAGAGGATCAGGTTCAAAAAAGTCGCGCAATGCGCATGTGTAGCTGGCGTGGCGCATATCCGGGTTTTCGCAGGCAGCAAGAAGGCCCAACGCTACAGGCACTGCAATTTGTCGCACCAGACGGACCCGTGTATTGCGATCTTCCTGGGACATACCAATGGAATCGCGGCCAAAAAGCTGCCCAAGAAGGGCGCGGGGTTCGGCCAATCCCTGCTGTAGCAGCGCCTGCCCGATAGCCGGGATTACATGGTTGGCCACGACCTCACGCAAGACCTCGTCTCCCGCAATATTGAAGCCGTCTCTGAATTCGGTATGCGGCACTATTCGCGCTGTATCGCCTTCGCCGCTGGCCAGTTCGTAAGTGGCGATGGACAGGTCAGTCGTGCCGCCGCCGATGTCAATGGAAGCCATTCGCACGCAGGGGCGCCCCTGACACGAGGCGCGGGGTTTGCCTAAAAGGCGGAAAAGATGATGGGCATCGCCGTGTTGTTTGACAGCCAGTTCATTGTAAAGCAGCACCAGTTGCGAACAACTGGCCTCGTCCCAATCACAACGCACCTGTGGGCTTTGGCGGTAGTCACCACTTTGTCCTCGCACCAAAGCTTTGGGCGTATACCATTGGCTCCAGCCCAAGGCATTCCACACAACACGAACAGCCCAGACAACCCAGCGGCGGAAAATGCGTTTTTCGGCCACGGGCATAGCTGTAGGCACAGTAAAGATGAGCCTGCGCAGGCGGCGTGGCAGATTGGGCAATTCACGGCGTGCGCGGGTTGCCGGAGAGTTGATGGTTACTAGGGCCTGCGTAAGAATTTCCCCGAGCATGAAGTGCATGAGCGATGAGCGCGTGAACAATGATTCAAAGATCGGTTCAGCCTGCTGTTTTTGCAGGGCAGGGCTTTTTTTGAAAAGCGGGTCGTCAAAACAGGCAAGCGGGGTACCCAACGGATTAAGCTGCCGGGGAAAAAGACCCCGGCTTACCATAGGTTCAGCCTTGCCGCCCGTGTTGTATCGCCAGCTTTGCTGCCAGGGGCGTTCATCCCATAGGTAACGTTTGGGGCTGGACATGCCTGTTGTGCCCTCGGCACAAACAGCCTGAGTCGCCAGACGTGCAGCCTCCGGCCCGATGCGTACTGCGGAAGGCCATGCAAAGGCAGGAGTTTGTCTGCCGGAACGACGAGAAAGCGCGTCATTGCCAAAAGCCGCATCAACAAACTCAACCCGGGTTTCAAAGGGGTCTGAGTAAATATTCTCTGGCTCGCTCAGATCCCGCAGTTCCAGTAAATAGCTGTCATTGAGGTTGGTCACGCGCTGGGGCAGCGTTTCCACCAGTATGCCTGTTGTGCGGGAGTTGCCAATATCCAGCACAAGATCCACGTCTACAGGCGTATCGCGGTCAGGGTTGATGACCTGTGCCGCCAGATCGTTGAGGGCCATGCGCACCACATCAAGCCAAGTGAGGTAATTGGCCAGATGCTCCAGAACATAGGGGGTGTCATCCTTCCACGAGCCGCGCCCCCGATGCTGCGATTGCCGCCAGGTATCAAAAATACCGCTCAACCATTCATCGACCCACGCGGCATTGAGAAACCATGAATTGTCGCGCACCAGGTGAGCCAGCATGAAATGGCCGTGAGCAGCCACGTCCTGCGGGGAAAGGGCATGATAGTTTTCACCTTCGGCAGGGCGCTGTTCCACATTGGTGTCAAAGGCCAGAACAATGCGCAATTGGTCGGGATGGCGCTCTGACTGCATGACGCGCGCTCGCGCCCAGTTTGAGGGGCCACATTCAAAGCGTTTACCGCCGTCGGGCCACGACTGGTCAAGAGTGCGCAAAAAAGGAATAGGCAGCCAGTGACCTTCCCACACGCCAACGGCGCGCCGGGCTTCGACACTGTAGTCTTCATCGCAGGGCTGGCCGGTCAGTTGGTCAATAAAGCCGTTTTCACTTTCGGCCAGACAGCGCAAATAATGCGTGTAACGCCCATCAGGATCGCCTTGATTCTTTTTTTCTTCACGAAAGTAGCGCCGCATTCGCCGAATGGAGTCCTCTGGAAGAGAGAAGTCCAGAAACTGCGGGCAGCCACCAGGAATGATGCTCACAGGAGAAAGGTAACGGGGTATGACATTCATGCTTATTTCCTTCTGAAGCGGGCATCCCACTTATTGTTGCCCGCACCTTGCTCTCTGCCCTTGCATTGCGTGGTGTTTTCACTGCCGGTGCATTCGACCTTCTGAGGAACGTAGGTGCCGCCTTTGGGGCATTTGGCCTGGCCTGAGTCAAAATTTAACCTGTTGCCCTGGAAGCGGGCCGAAGCCGGGCCGCTGCACACCTGACCGTTGCGTTCGCGCACGAAGCGCCGGCCACTGCCTTTTTTGTCAAAGCAGTATTCCGCAATGATCGGCTCATTGGACGGATGTGAATACAGGCCCGTTTCGCTGGTCCAACAACCTTCAAGAAAACTCAAATCATTCTTTTTGGCTGCGTCCTGCGGAATGGTCAGATCTTCATTATTTTTCTTGGGTTTTTCCGGTTCTTTGGGCGGTTCTGCGGGTTTGGGGTCCGGCTTTTGCTGCTTGGGTTGTTCCTTGGGCTGCTCCTTCGGCTTTTCAGGCTGAGGAGGCTCCACGGGAGTTTCACCCAGGAATGGTTCTACCATTTCGGGTTCAGGTGCAGGTTCGACTGGTTCCGGTTGTTTTTCCACTACAGGAGGAATAACTGGTTTTACAGGTTTGCACATGGCTGCGCGCTCTTGAAGCTGGTTCCACAACAGGGCCAGCTCATCATCAAGAGCAGCTGCGCGTTGCTCTTCTGCAGCGAGTTTTTGACGGTCTACTGGCATGCAGCCCGCGGGAATGGGTGATGGCAAAAATCCCAAAGCTGCACCCAAAAGCCAAAGCAGAAGCAAAAGCAGCAACAAGGGCAAAAGCCAAGGCAAGCAGCCACCGGATACAGGGGCCACAGGCGTGGGGACTGGCGCAACAGGTGGGGGAGGCGGAGATGCCGCGCCAAGGCGCGTCAGATCCTGAGGCAATGCCCCGGAGCTGCCGGGGGCAAAGCCCCAGTTGATAAGCACTGGCTGCCCGTTTACAGACCAGACATCATCGTCGGACGGATGCTGCAAGGCCTGTCGCAACAGCTGGCCTGAAAGAGCCTGTCTGGCTTGAGCATCAGCGGTAAGTTGCTCTGACAGATTAGCTACATCCCGTGCAAGGGCTGCGGCTTTGGAACGTACAGCATTGGCTTCGTCTTCTGAAAGATCTTTGAGGGCGATTGCCGATCCCTGGCCTTCAGCATACCAGTCAACGGTGTTTGCCTCGGGATCGTGTTGTGGCTCTGCCAGCAGTGCCGCATGTTCAGGGCTAAGCTTTTGCAGAAGGATGGTTTTGAGCTGGGCATGGCAGTCAGTAGCCAGGATACCCTGGCTGGCAAGTGCCCGCATGGGGCCCCGCATGGTTACGGCAATGCGTATGCTCATGACCTGCCTCCTTGCGCGCCCTTGGCGATATCAGCAGGGGCATCCTGTGCCTTGTTGCCCGTGGTATCCTGATTGGATGTGTCTGCCTTGTCAGAAGGCTTGGGGGACTGTGGCTGACCCTGACTTGCACGGGGTGGGGCCATCGTGAAGGGCACTCCCGCAGCCTTTAAAAATTCTGCCAAACTGGCGCTTACAATAGCCAAACTGGATTGTCTGTAGGATTCATCATCTAGTTTGATAAAGGTGTTGATGCCCACAACCTCTCCCTTGTCATTAACCAGTGGGCCACCGCTGTTGCCCTGTGACACGGTTGCCGTGTGGACGATAAGGGCTGGTTTGCGCTCAAGAATGACACTGACCACGCCGTCAGTGTAAACCACTTCGGGAGCAGCGGCTTCGTTGCCTTTCAGTAATGCCAAAAATTGTGGATCGTCGTTGGTCACTGCCCCGGGGAAACCCCAGGCGCTGACTCTTTCAGTGCGCCAAACGTCGCTGGTCAGCGCCAGAGGAGTGATTGCGGGGCCCCCATCCACAGCCAGCACGGCAAAGTCACGACCATTGCTCTGAACGGTCCGCAATACGCGGGCAGAAAGAGGCGAGCCTGTAGCCTTGTTGACAACAGCTGCCTTTTCAGCGGCGCCTACCACGTGCGCATTGGTCACTACGTACCCTGGCGCTACAAAAAAGCCAGAACCCATAGACAAACCTTCCTGCCGCAAGGCCAGAACAAGAACAGTGGCCTGCTCCATAAGCGCTGCAAAACCCTGGGGCGCAACCGCGGGTTGCGAAGCCTGAGGATTTACAGGGGCTGGGCGCGCTGTTGCACCAGAAGCTTCAGGAAGTGTGCCCCCGGCTTTTTCAGCATTGCCAGCCAATGGCGGCCAAACAATGCCTGCAGGGGCAGAAAGATAGGGCAATTGCCGCTGTACTTCGCAAGGCTCTTCTTTAAGAAGCTGGCGTAAGCGAGCGATAAAATCCTGACGAGACTGATTCTGCTTCTGGATCTCAGCTGTCCGCGCTGCTGTTTGTTCTTTGAGATTTTCTGCTGCCTGCCACTCTTTCCAGAAGAGCCATGCTGCCAATAAAAGAAGGCTCAAAAAGAACAGAATCCCCCAGAATAGAGGGCGGCGAAACCAGGGCAAGGCGGGGGTTGGCTGAGCGCTGGTATGCGCTTCTTGCCCCTGAGCAGCGGGATCGGGCGTTTGACTCATAGCAACTCCGCGGCGTGCCGCCGCAAAAAATGTTCGCGCGCCCCACTCTCAAAGAATGGGGCTGCGCGATCATATGGCTAACCGAGCAGGTTATTGACAGTCTGCTCGTAACTGTTCATGCGGGCGTCAACATCACTGCGCGTACTTTCAAGCTCTTTACGCGAAGATTTCCATTCCGAGGCCTGCGGTGTCAGGTTCGCCTGCTTGGCAACAGGTGTTGGTTTTTTCTTGGCGGTAGTGGTCGATGATGCCGCAGGCTGTTCCTGAGTGGTTGAGCCTGCCAGCACCTTTTCGTATTCACTATCTTTTTGAGCCATTGCGACTGAAGTGTCCTTCAGAATGAAGGCGGTTTCTTCCATGCCGCTACGGATTTCACTATAGCGATCTTGAAGTTCAAGACGGGTAAGCTGCCCAGCCTTGTACTGGTCGACAGCCAGCTTGAATTGTTGATCGTAGCACTTGGTGGCCAGCTTGGCGGCTGCTGTGGCACGGTTCATACTGGCAGCCTCGGCTCCCATCTGGCGATTATATTCCGCCAGATAGTTTGCATCACGCTGCCGTTCTTGTGATTTTCCGTAAATATTGCCGCCAACAGCCCCTGCAGCACCACCTGCAACAGCGCCAACCAGTGCGCCTTCCACCTTACCAGTTGCGAGGCCACCAATAAGCGCGCCAAGCAGGGCACCACCAGCAGCGCCAGCAGCCGTGCTTTTGCCGGTGCTGTTTTCATCCTGGCGCAGCTTGGCTACAGGCTCATAGCATTGGGGATAGTAATTTACTCGTGTTTTCTGCTCGCCATAACGGCTGGTGCAGCCCGAAAAAAGCAGGCTGCCCGCAAGAAGGAACACGAGAGGAAGATATACGCGCCGCTGCATGCCACAGCCTCCTGATTAAAGTTAAAGAAAATCATCACTTCTTTAATGATACTGCAAAGTCATGCCAAACAGCAAGTCCCGGTAAGACAAAGCGCCACTGGATTGCGCGTGCGTGCGCCTAATCTCGCAGCTTTAGTAGCTCAAAAAAAAGAGTACTAATAAAGCCCACTCTGAGGTCAAAAGCTGTCTGAAAGAAGCAGCGCAGCAATACCTGGGCGCTGATTTGTACATTTACCCTTGCACAGCATCGAAAAAATCCCATCAATTTCTAATAATAATAGATAGTTGTTATGGATATCCAAACGGATTCTTGTGGTATTTGACAAGATTATGGTGTCAGTGATTAAACAGCCTTCGGTTGTTGTGCCGATTGTGTGAAAATTTCTGAATCATAATCTTCTGCTCATGCCAGTTGCATAGTCAATCTGTAGTGAGTTGCAGACCAAAATTCGAACATTTTTTTACTCTGTGAGTTGTCATGGCTTTTTTTGCCTCTCGCGATGCCAGAACTTCGTTGGATTGCCCAAATTGCTCGGATAAGCTGCATATCGTTCGTACCTGTCATGAGGTGTTCATGCGCTGTTCATCCTGCAAGGTTGAATTTCCCTTGCAGGAATATATCAAGCAGGCTGACGATGCGATGGAAAGCTTTTTGGAAAACGTTTATTGCAATCGAATCTGATTCACGTTGTTTGCGCTATGCCTTGGGCGTGTGGCAAGTTTCTGAAGATAATGCTCTGGCAGCAGCTACGCCGCTGGCCCATGCCCAATGCAGGTTGTAGCCTCCAAGCAGTCCAGCCACATCCAGCAGTTCGCCAATAACATATAACCCACGAGTACGAAGACTGCCCATGGTCAAAGGGTCCACTTCACAGGTGGACACACCGCCAAGGCAAATTTCTGCTTTTTTTAATCCGGCCACCCCCACAGGCAACAGCACATGGTTGTGCACAGCTTCTTCCAACACTATACGTGTTGCTCGCGACAGCTCTGCCGCCTTGCGCCTTGCATTTTCCTGTGGCAGCAGGGCATCTACCAACCTTTGCGGCAACAAGCGGGCAAGAATGGCCCGCGGTGTCTGCTTTCCCGATTCGTTGGCGTCCAGAAGTGTTTTGAACTTTTGGGCAGGCAGAAAATCGACGCGTATCTCGGCTCCTTCTTCCCAATACAGTGAAGCTTTCAATGCGGCTGGTCCGCTTAACCCCTCATGGGTAAACAGAAGATCATCCTGCCAATGGCGATGCCCTACTGATATACATACCGGCAGGCTGATGCCAGCAAGCTCGGTAAAAGGATGCGCAGCAGGCAGAAGCAGGGGGCTCAAAGCTGGACGTGGCAGCACAACGCTGTGTCCAAGACTTTGAGCCAATCTGTAGCCTTGACCGCTGCCGCCAGCTTGGGGCCATGCAGGACTGCCCAAAGCAAGTACAACATTCTTGGCGCGCCATGCTTCCAAGGTTGTTTTTACTTCAAAGAAGTCACCCAAAACGTGAAGAGACTCCACAGATTTTTTGCATTCAACGTGGCATCCACGCTGACGGCAGTCTTCAAGCAGAGCTTTGACAATTTTTTGTGCAGGAACAGTCAAAAATAACTGCCCATGCTCTCTTTCTTCGAAAGGTAACTGCCAGTGACGCACCAGACGAATCATGTGCGCTGGAGTAAACGAACGCAAAGCTGGAGCACAAAAATCACTGTTCTCCACGCCTGCGCAGCGATAGTAGGATGCGTTGATCTGCCGATTTGTAAAGTTGGCCTTGCCTCCACCGCTGATAGCCAGTTTACGGCCAGGGACAGTTCCACGTTCAAGTATAACTACTTTAAGACCGCGCCCGGCGGCTTCTCTGGCACACATAAGGCCAGAGGCTCCAGCACCCAGAATGAGCACGTCGGCTTCATTTTTGGCCGAATCTTGCTGACAGTCTTCGCCTTTTGGATAGGGGATACGCAAAGGCGGAAAAATCGAGTTTTCGGTTTTGCCGCCAAGATTTGACAGCTCTTTCTGGGGAGCGCTATGTAAGTAAGTTCTTTGCATGGCGTGAAAATATACGAGACGACGACGTCTGCCAAGGTGCCCCCACCCCCGTGACTCAGTTGCACCTGATAAATCTGGAACAACAAACCGCGAACTGAGAGGATCATGCCTGTACTTGATTCGAATTATCTTTGCCCCTGGTACATGACCAATCCCCACGTCAACACCATGTGGCCTTCACTTTTTCGGCCACAGTTCGCATTGTTGCCCAGTGTGACACGGCAACGCATTAATACGCCTGATGGCGATTTTCTGGATGTTGATCTGCATCCAACATCGGAGGCATCCGGCCAGAGCTTTGGCATGGGCAGGGGGATAGTTATTTTGTCCCACGGGCTGGAGGGCAACAGCCGCCGCAAATATATCCTTGGAATGGCTGCGGCTTTGCGAATTTTGGGTTTTGACGTGCTCGCCTGGAGTATGCGTTCCTGCTCGGGGGAACCAAATCGTACGTCCCGTTTGTACCATATGGGAGAAACTGAAGACCTTTCAACGGTCATCCGTTTTGCTGAAAATTTTGACCGTCCCTTGCTGTTGGCAGGTTTCAGCATGGGCGGCAACCAGATATGCCGTTATCTTGGTGGTGAAACAGTATCGCCATTGATAAGGGGAGCCATTGCCATTTCGGTGCCGTGCGACCTTGCTGCCGCAGCGCCAGTTATGGATGGTTCTGCCTGTCGGGTATACATGTGGTATTTTTTGCGTACGCTTCGCGAAAAAGTGAGTTACAAGGCTGAACATTTCCCGGGATACCCGGCCATAGACGGACTGGAATCCATTAAAACCTTTGCGGAATTCGACAGCCGCTTTACTGCGCCTACCTTCGGATTTTCATCAGCTGAAGACTACTGGAAAAAAAATACAGTGTTACCGGACTTGCCTCGCATATCCGTCCCTCTGTATCTTCTTATGGCGGCGGATGATCCCTTTTGCGCGCCGTCCTGTTATCCGTGGGACACAGCAAGAGCAAGTCAGCACCTGTTTCTTGAAGTTTCGAGGCATGGCGGACACGTGGGTTTTGTTCAAGCTGGCGGCATGTACTACAGTGAACAACGAGCGCAGGACTTTGTTCGTAGCCTGCTGGATCAGGCTAAAATTGCCTGAAATTGTAATAACCTTAAGCTATTTGACTCAGAACACACCTGTTGAATGCTCGTCTTCTGTCATTGTGCCTGATTTATCCCGAATGTGGTCACGGCATGTCGTATTTTATTTCTTGCCTGTTGCGGCCAGCTTCTTCTTGGTCAGAGCCGTAGCTAAAGCCGTCAAGGGGTCTTCGGGCCAGGGGTGCCGCGGATATCGCCCCCGCATTTCACTACGTACCGACAGATAACCGTTGCGCCAAAAATGAGCCAGGTCGCGAGTAACCTGCAAGGGGCGACCAGCAGGAGAATTAAGGCGCAGAAGTAAGGGAACACGCCCCTGAGCTATAGTAGGCGTGTCAATGCACCCGAACATCTCTTGCAGCTTCACATCCAGAGTCGGGCCTCCTTCCTCACCATACAATATAGGCCTCTGCGCACCAGAAGGCACCTGCCAGTGAGTCGGGGCGAAGTTTTCAAGCTGCCGGCGTAAGTGTCCAGGCAGCAAGCTGTTCAATGCGCCTGAAAAAGCAGCAGGGTGTATGGATGCCAGAGAGGTGCATCCTTCCAAAGCTGGAGGAAGCCAGTTTTCCAGCTCACCAAGCAATGCCTGATCATCCATAAGCGGCCAGGGATCGCCGTCCAGTTGTTGTAATAAAGCCACGCGTGCGCGCCATTGAAGACTCTGTTCGTCCCAGGGAAGGCAGTTCAGACCTTGCTCACGCACGTACGCGCACAAGGCTTCTATGGCCTGTTCCGGTTTGGGCCGTGGAAGGGGCGTGTCTTCAAGCAAAAGAGAACCCAAGTTTTTTTGGCGACGTGTTGTAAGCTGGCCGGATTCGCTGACACGTGTCACGTCTTGCTGGATAATCTGCTGCGCAAAAACTTCTATAAGCATCTTTTCTGTAAGCGGTGCAGCCAGCCGGATGCGTCCGTGCGGCAATGCGCCATCCACATGGGCCACTGCCAGAAAATCCTGCCGGGCCAGTGGATCCTCCTGTGAAAGCAGGCACGCCCTTCCACTCCGCATGCGATAAACGGCAGCAGGTATGTTTCCGATATTGCCGCCCTTGGAATCTCCAGGTTGCAGCATGCTCACTTGTTCTGGCCAAGCAATGGCTACCAGCATGCCTAATGCTTGAGTATCTGCCAACGCTTCAACAAAAAAACGCTCAGAGTCTGTATCTGATTGAGCAGTGGCGGCTGAATTTGCTGCGTTTGTAGGCATAAAACGGGCAAGGCGAAGGCATTGGCGGCGTAAACGTGCCCTTTGCCCCATGTCGAATGCTTTGCCGTTACGTTTTTTGCCATTGGATTCGTGGCACAGCCAGTCGATGCGTCTGCCAAGATCGCAATCCGGTTGATGTATTGGACGTTGCCCCTGACTGCCATGTTGCGTCGCTGGCATCAGGGGATCCTTTTCTTCAAGCAACGCTGCTAAACAACATGCCAATGGCCCGTGACCGTGCAGGGTCCCCCACAGAAGCATGCGAGCTGTTCTGGGGGCCAGGGGCAGATGTGCCATGTGGCGTCCCGTATCAGTAAGTCTTCCTGCGCTATCAAGTGCGTCCAGAAGTTCAAGGGTCTGACGTGCAACAGAAAGATGCGGAGGAGGAGGAAAGTCCAGCCAGGACATACCCGCAGGGTCCAATGTGCCCCATGCCGCCAGCTGCAGCAGCAATCCCGTTAGGTCGGCGTCCAGTATTTCTGGCCGGATATGAGGACGCATGCCTTTTTCTTCTTCAATTGGCCATAAACGGCAACAGATACCTGGTTCTGTTCTTCCGGCCCGGCCTGCGCGCTGGTTTGCGCCTGCCAGTGATACGCGCTCTGTTACCAGCCTTGTCAGCCCGCTGGCGGGGTCAAAGCGCGATCTGCGCGCTAGTCCTGCGTCAATAACTATGCGTACGCCTTCAATGGTTAGTGATGTTTCAGCAATGGATGTTGCCAAAACCACTTTGCGTTTGCCTTCTGGCGCTGGGCCAATGGCTTCATCCTGACTGGCTGACGAAAGGTTCCCGTACAGCGGGCAGAGCAAAATGTTTGAAGGCAGACGGCCTTCAAGAAGGTTTGTTACGTGGCGTATTTCTCCCGCACCCGGTAAAAATGCCAGCAAACTGCCTTTTTCCTCATTCAGTAAATTTAAGATTAAATGAGCCATGTGCTGCCACAAGGCTGACGTATTCGCCGAGCCTGCAGTGCTCATCATGCCTCCCAGCCGGGAAGGTTGCGGCATATGGCGCATTTCCACCGGGTAGGCACGGCCAGGGCACTGGATTACCGGGCAATGCCCCATAATGTGAGAAACGGCCTGCATATCCAGCGTTGCAGACATCACCAGAATACGCAGGTCTGGCCGCAAAACAGCCTGACTTTCAAGACAGAGAGCCAACCCTGTATCTGCCGTAAGCGAGCGTTCATGAAATTCGTCAAACAGTACACAGGCCGTGTGTGGTAAATCAGGATTTTGCTGTAGAAGACGAGTAAGTACGCCTTCAGTTACAACTTCAATGCGCGTGTGGCGGCTTATATAACTTTCATCACGCATGCGCAGCCCAACAGCGCGCCCGACGTCTTCGCCAAGAAGCGAAGCCATATAACTTGCAAGGGCGCGAGCGGCGACTCTGCGAGGTTCCAGCAAGATAATGTTGCGCCCCTCAAGCCAGGGAGCATCAAGCAGCCATAATGGAACTCGACTGCTTTTTCCCGCTCCGGGGCTGGCGCCAAGAACAAGATTGCAACCTGCGCTCAGCGCAGCAAGAAGAGACTGACGCTCTGTGTCCAGAGGGCAGGGAGGCAAAAACGTCGCAGAAGTTAAACGGGCAGGGTGGTTAGTCATGCGATGCCGGGTGCTGCATTAGAACCGAAAGTTCAAACAGCTTTTTTACTGGTAATCCTTTTCGCGTCAGTGTATTGACACAAGAAAGGACTATTGGTGGAGAAGTACACATGGAGTTGAACAAAAGCGGCATAATCGGCCAGAGCACAAGCTTGGTTGAAGTGTTTAAAGTTTTGGGCAAGGTTGCTCCCACAGACAGCACCGTGCTTGTAACCGGGGAATCGGGAACAGGCAAGGAGTTGCTGGTGCGTGCTCTGCACTCCAATAGTGGTCGTCACGACAAGCCTTTTGTGCCCATCAACTGCGGTGCCATCCCCAAAGAGCTGCTTGAAAGTGAACTCTTCGGGCACGAAAAGGGCGCGTTCACACACGCTATCCGATCTCGCCCTGGCCGCTTTGAAGTTGCGGATGGAGGCACCATCTTTCTTGACGAAATAGGCGAAATGGATCTGAGCCTTCAAGTCAAAATCTTACGCGTATTACAGGAAAAAGAGATTGAACGCGTTGGTGGCAGCGGTTGTAAAAAGGTGGATGTGCGGATTGTTGCGGCCACCAATCGAGACCTTGAAGCCGAAGTTGCCGCTGGGCGCTTTCGTGAAGATCTTTATTATCGCCTTAATGTCATTCCATTGCATTTGCCGCCGCTGCGTGAAAGGGGCGGGGATGTTCTTGTGCTGGCCAGATATTTTTTGAATCATTTTTGCTCCAAGAAAAAACGTCCCGTCCTTACGCTCTCTGCTGATACTCGCCGCGTGCTGGCTGCCTATGCTTGGCCGGGTAACGTGCGTGAACTTGAAAACTTTATGGAGCGTCTGAGTATTCTTGTGGACGATGATATTGTTAGTCCAGAGGATTTACCCAGAAAAATTCTTGATCATGTTGGCGATATTGCAGAACTGCCTGAGGTTCAGGAAGATGCCGACGACGCAGCAGCATACAATGAAGGGTCCTGCTTGGACGTTTCGTCAGGGGCAGCAGAAGTTGTAAAATCAGCCGGAGCCCCTGAGGGGCAATTGATTGCAGCTCCACAGCAGGGAACAGGGAAGTTCGTCTGGCCGGACCTGGCCGTGCTTGAGGCACAAGCGGTAAACCTCAAGGATTTTCTTGACGCTGTTGAGGGGCGTCTTATTGACGAAGCACTGGATAGGGCCGAGGGCGTTAAAAACCAGGCAGCCGAGCTTTTGGGCATAAAGCGCACAACACTCATAGAGAAATTGAAAAAACGCAATGCCTAATGGCATTTATTTTGCAAGATTTTGTTAGTTTCAATGCCTGCTAACATCCCGCGAAGTGTACGTGAATAAAAAAATCCTCACTGGCGTTGCCCAGCTTCAACTTTTCACCAGCGAAGGCTTTGCCTTCAATGTTAGAGCAGGGTTGCATTACCTGTTGCGATCCCTTGTTGTCTGCTTTCTGGCAATGAGCGTTCTTGCCTTCCAAATTCCTGACGCACAAGCCCTTTCGTGGAGTTGGTCGACGCCACTGGCTGGCGTTGAAAAACTACATTTACAGCTTGATGAACCTGCACAGCCCAGCAGCTTGGTTCGCGCTGGAGGCAATTCCTTAATCTTATACTTGAACTCTTCTGAATCGCTTGTGCCGCCGTTGGAGCTGATTGGTTCAATGCCGCCCTCTGGGGCTCTACTGGAAAATGTTGGGCTTGTTGATAACCATCTCCGGATTTTGCTTTCCTCGCGTACCGTCAGACACGCTGTTCACCGCACAGCTCCAGATAAACTGGACATAGAATTTTTTGCCGCTGGCCTTGAAACAGTCGGCCAATCTAGTCATAACGATTGGTTGGGAAAGGAAAAAAATTCCTTTTCTGCCGACGATACAGATAGCTTTATAGCGAATATCTCCGGCTCTGGAAAAGTGGTCTATGGTGATCCAAAGGCTACTAAGTCCAGTTCCAGTTTCGTTCTTGATGCTTCGCCAGCGATAGGTGGGGGAGAGAATGCCACTTCAGCCGAGGCTGGATTAGTAGCAACTGCCCCAGCTGAAAGTTTGGGAAATGTTCTGCGTGAGAAGCTCGGCACTGAATCATCCTTAAGTTTTATGCAACTGATGCGCCTTAGCTCGGCGGAGCCTTCACACGAATTATTTACGGCTGATTCTGAAGCGTCTTCCAGAAGTTTTTGGGACTTTTGGGGACTCTCTGAAGCCCAGGCTGCGCAGCGGCCATCTGAATCGGCCCCATCTGCACCGACAGTCACGCAAAGTCTTGGCGATCGGGGCGGCATGGTTGATCGCCAAACGGTGCTTGGCAGGGTGAATAGCGGGGGCCCCGAGGATTGGCCTGAAAATAAGGCGCTTTCAACCGTAAGAGAATCTCTGCCTGATTCCGGAAAAAGCGATCCCGCACCCAACGCAGCACCAGTACAAAGTTCCAGCAATATGCAGCAACAAGGTGATGGAGCCGCTGGTGCTTCCACCACTGGTACTGCAACCAGTATGGATTCTTCTGCTGAAAACAGCCCCGTTTCTTCCAGTAGCGCGTCACATTCTGAAACCACGGGGCAGCCCTCAGCGGCGCCTGTTGACCAGCAGGCGAAGGGCGGACAAGTCTCAACTGGTGGAGCAGGCAAGACAACGCCAACTTCCCCTGTGACGCAACCAGTATCTGCACCAACCAAATCGACCGCAACGCCATCGGGAAAAACCACCCAACGAAGCACAGATGAACAGGGCAAGGCTGGCGGTTCAGGCAGCGTATCCGGCAAGGTAAGCGGGCAGACCGTGGGATTGACAGCCGGGCAACACGCTCCTGAAGAGCCAGCCAAAGCGCCTGAAGACCGCCCGGTCATCTATGTGGACGAGCAGGGCAATCCCGTAACCAAGCCCATTAAGCCTGAAGTTGTAATGGAAGAGGCTGAGAGACTTCTTCGTGAACACAAATATGTTGAAGCACTGCCGCAACTGGAAAAGCTCAAAACGTTGCCCGGCGTCAGCCCGGAGTTGTTAGAAAAAACACTATACTACATTAGTGACTGCATGTGGGCACGCTATGCGGACAATCCCCTTGCAGGTTACGAAGCGATTGTTTCGTCCACCAGCGAGGCAATGAATGCCAACCTGCGTTCTCCGCGAGTGCCAGAAGCGTTGTTGCGCCTTGGTCTGGCTAACGTCAACGTTGGCAATCTGGTGGATGCTGGTGGATACATTGTGGCCTTGCTGCGCCGTTATCCAGATTATCCTGGTGTTGCTCAGGGCTTTACCAGCCTGGGCAAAGCACAGTTGAAACGTGGACTTAACGAGCGCGCGGAACAATCTTTTTCCATTGTTCTGGATAAGTACCCGGAATCCTCTTATCTACAAGAAGCTTCTGTGGGTTTGGCCGAGGCTTTAACCAAACAGAAAAAATTTCAGAACGCACAGCTTATTCTTGATTTTATCAGCAAACGTTGGCCGCGTTACTATATTGATCAGCCCGCATTTCTGCTTTTACAGGCTGGAAATGACAAGGCACTGGGCAAGCTCGCTACAGCTTTAAACCTGTACTGGTTGTATTATAACCTCGTTCCAGCTCATTCTGGCAATGATTCGCTTTTGCTTGAATTGGGCGACATATACGCGCGGCAAGGAGTTTGGACTACCGCCGAGTTTGTATACAGCTACGTTGAACGCCAGTATGCTGGCACTTCACCTGCCGCCACAGCTCAGTTACGGTTGGCGGAAAAAGGGATTTACGACTCGCCCATTACCTATCAAGAAATGAGCTCTGTATTTGCGAAAGCTGATAGTGGAGCACTGTGGAAAATTTACAGTGATCTGGCAGCTGCATCAAATACAGCTCCAGAAGCTGTTCTGGCTCGCCTCAAAGAGGCCATGTGGCTTTACTGGGATAAAAAGTACACCGAAGCAATGGGGAAGGCAGCAGATTTTATTGACGCCTACCCTGATAATGCCAATGTTCCTGAAGCCCGCGATCTTATATGGGAAGCCTTTCAGAAAGAGTTGTCCAATTCGTTG
>NZ_JASGDK010000001.1:0-12123 GCF_047607245.1 Desulfovibrio sp. | reverse complement strand
TTTGCCCCGGCATCCACGGCGCGTTGCAGCGGCCAGATTTCAGGAATGGGGTTGGCCTGCGCAAAGACAATGGGATCTTTGGCCATGCTGCGGATCATGTCTTCGGTAAGGGTGTCGGGCGCAGAAACACCAATGAAGACATCGGCCCCCTTGATGGCTTCGGCCAGGCCGCCCTTGACTTTTTGCGGGTTGGTGCGGCGGGCGATTTCGTCCTTGTAAGGATTCATGCCCTCGGTGCGGCCTTCCCATATGGCTCCGCGTGAGTCGCACATGATGACGTTTTTCAGGCCAAGAGCCATAAGCAGCTTGATGATGGCTATGCCAGCTGCTCCTGCGCCGCTGGTGACAACGGTGATTTCGTCCAGCTTCTTGTTCACGATCCTGAGGGCGTTGATGAGCCCGGCCAGGGTGACAACCGCTGTGCCGTGCTGGTCATCGTGAAAGATGGGACCTTTGAAGACGCCATTTTTTTTCAGGCTGTCTTCAATGACAAAGCACTCTGGCGCTTTGATGTCTTCAAGGTTCACGCCGCCGAAGGTCGGGGCCATAAGTTCCACCAGTTCGACGATTTTTGCCGTGTCCTTGGTGTTGACGCAAATAGGAAAGGCATCTACATCGCCAAACGTCTTGAAAAGCAGTGATTTGCCTTCCATAACGGGCATGCCTGCTGCGGGGCCGATGTCCCCCAGGCCAAGCACGGCGGTGCCGTTTGAAACCACGCAGACAAAGTTGGAGTGGTTTGTATAGACATCAAGGTTTTCAGGCTGACGGTAGATTTCCATGCAGGGTTCGGCAACACCGGGCGAATAGGCCAGGGTAAGGTCATCGGCATCACGAACGGGTACCTTGACGCGAACCTCTATCTTGCCCTGATAATCCTTGTGCATGGCCAGGGCTTCATCCCGCAGATTCTTGATACGAGACATGATCACTCCTTGACTGACGATGTTCTGCCTGTGGGTCGAAATGGACGGCCTTGGGGCGGTTAGACGGAGAACCGGCAAGAGGGGCAGTGCGCCACTAAAAAATACTTGCGGTCCCGTTGGTATACAGGAAGACCCGAGGCAAGCAAACAGCTTCTTTGCTGCTATTCCTGATACGGCAGGAGTGACCTGTGATACCAATTGTTTTTTGGAAACCAGCGTGGCACAGTAAGCCATGCCAAGTGCTACTTACTATATAAAGGAGACAGATGGCGTCATGACTACCGCCAATGCAAATAATAGCAGTGTGGAAAGGCTGCAGGGCAGAAGACGCAGCATCCAGCGCCCGCGTGTGCATGTGGAGGTGCTGTCCTGCCTGTTGGAAGATATACAGTCGGGCGTGTACCAGGTAGGGCAGAAGCTGCCTTCAGAACGCGAACTTATGGATGAATTCGGCGTGGGGCGTCCTGCTGTGCGCGAAGCCCTTTCGGCCCTGGCCCGTATGGGGCTTATAGAGGTATCGCCCGGCATGCGCGCGCGGGTGTGCAGGCTTACGCTCAACCCTTTGCTGCGTGAAATGCGCGCCACAATGGAAATTTATTCCAGCACAAATGACGGCTGGCGGCATATGCACGATCTGCGGCAGTTCTTCGAAACCGCTGTGGCGCGTCATGCGGCCCGCCATATGACCGACGAACATATGGCCGAGCTGGAGCGTATTCTGCAAAGACAGCGGTCTTTGCTGGACAATTCTGAAGTTCGGGAATTTGCCGAGGCGGATATTGATTTTCACCGTTACCTTGTCAACTGCGTTGGAAACAACTTTTTGGATATCGTGTCCGATGGTTTTTCCGGCTGGCTGATTACGCCTCTGTACGCCTCCATGCAGGTGCGCAAGCAAAGCGAACTGGCGTACCAGGCCCATGTGCGGATATACGAAGCGCTGAAAAAACGCGATGCCGACGCGGCAGAAGATGCCATGCGTGCCCACTTGGGCGAAATGCGCGGTATTTATCAGGTGGATGTTATGTCTGAGACGGAAAAGAAGACGGGCAAGGACTAGGACATATCAATTTTGAGGATGGGAATTTTCAACGCTCAAGACACGTTTTTTATGGCATGCAGAAGCGTACATAAATAACACGCTTGCTTCACTGCGCCGGGCGTCCGCTCGCCAGCCCCGATAGAGCAATGCAAAGTGACAGAGCTTTAAAGGCAAACAGAAAAGCCGCAACGGGATTTCCGTTGCGGCTTTTGTAGGCCGGACACCCGACAACGTCTGTTGCCGCTGCTTCCTTTCGGACCTGACGGAGTTGGCAGTGCTGCCGCCGTCCGGCTTGGCAAATGCTTTACCTGCAAAGAAGTGGGCTGTCAATGCCCAGCTGGCGATGATCGTCTGTCACAGGCCATTGTTAATTCAAACCGCCTGAACTTGCTGCCTTGAGGTTACTTCTTATTTTACCAGGAAATTTCCGGCAGTCCTGCCGCGCTCCCTTGGTGCCTAACACCGGAGGCAATGTCTGCGTAAGCTTGGCTGGCAGCTGTAATAGGCAAAGGTGAACATCACATGTATGCTGCTCTAGGTACTGTCTCTAAATAATTCTTTTGCCCAACTGGCTGCGTCAAAAGGCCATTTTTTACTCCAGTCATGTACCATAAAAGTACACTCCTTTCGTAAAAAAGACCTTTTTCCTTGCCCTTGGGGCAAAATCATTTGTTTAGAAACAGCACCTAGCCAGCAGAGACAGCCGATATTTTTTCCCGCTGCAGCAAACCGGGCAGGGCAGAAGCATTGCTCATGATTCTCTCCATCATGCTGTCGCTCAGCTGTCCCATCATCTGAATCCGCTGCATTTCTTCCTTGGGGTCGTAAAGCGGCCAGTCCGTACCAAAAAGCAACCTTTCCGGCGGGCAGGCTTTCAGCAAGGTTTTAACCAGCTGGGGCGTGGCAAAGGGGGTGGTGCTGGAAGTATCGAACCAGAGATTGGGGCGCTCCTTGACCATGAGGGTCTTAAGGGCGTGCGCCCACATGCGGTAGCCGCCAAAGTGCGCTGCGATAACTTCAAGCTGAGGAAAAGCATCAAGAATTGCCGCCAGTTTGTAGGGGCAGGAAGGGTTTTTTTCAGGCGATATCCTGTCGCCAATATGCACTTCAAAAACAAACCGGCCCTGCGCCGCTTCAAATATGGGCAAGAGGCGCTCGTCACTGAGCCAGAATCCCTGAAAGTCAGGATGCAGCTTTATGCCCCGTATGCCGGCTGCTTCTATGCGGTCCAGTTCCTCTTCCCACTGTTCATAGCCGGGGTGTACGGTGCCGAAGGCAATGATCTGGCCGGGGTGGGCCTTTTGCAGGCTGATAGCATAGTTGTTCGCCGGAATGACCTGTGCGGGCGCTGTGGCTGCGCACAGCACCACGCACGTGTCGATTCCGGCCCTGCGTTCACTTTCCAGCAGGTTGTCAATGGTACCATTGCCTGCGCAGGCTACGTCATAATGTTCATTAAGATGTTCCACGGCCTTGTGCGCAATCTTTGGGTGAAAGGCGTGGGTGTGGATATCAATATACATGACTAGGCGTTGCTTACCCCGTTAACCACATTGACAGGTGTTCCAGACTGCCAGCGGCGAATATTTTCCGCAGTGAGGTCAATGATGTTCTGCCGTGCTCTGGTAGTGGCCCAGGCAATATGCGGCGTGATAAGGGTATTGGGCGCGGAGAGCAGGGGATTGTCTGCAGCAGGCGGTTCTTCGGAAAGAACGTCTGTGCCGAGGCCGCTCAGCTGCCCGCTTTTAAGGGCCGCGGCAGCGGCTGCTTCATCTACAAGCGGCCCGCGCGAAGTGTTGAGCAGTATGGCTCCCTTGCGCATGTTGGCCAAGGTTTTGGCATTGATAATATGCTTCGTTTCCTTGGTCAGGGGGCAGTGCAGAGAAATAACGTCTGATGAGCAGAAGATGTGCTCAAGAGTGGCGAAGGCAAAGGGACTGTAGGTGGGCGGATCTTTGGGAACGCGGCAGTTGGCCAGCACGCTCATGCCGAACGCGTGAGCCAGTTCACCCATGCGACGCCCGATGGAGCCAAAGCCAATAAGCCCCATAGTCAGGCCTTCAAGGCAGACCGGAGGCAGCTTCCAGTAGCACCATTGTTTGGATTTCAGCCAGTCGCCGTTTTTTACGCTTTCAGTGTGCAGGCTGGTATGGCGGCACAGTTCCAACAGCATGGCCATAGCATGCTGGGCCACGTCGCTCACGCCGTAAGCCACAACATTGCATACGGGAATGCCGCGTTGCGCCAGCGCTTCGGTATCAATGATATTGTAGCCCGTGGCCAGTATGCCCACCATGCGCACGCCTTCAATGGCAGGCAAGTCTTCTTTTAGAAGCGGGGTTTTGTTTGTCAGCAGGACATCCGCGCCCTTAGCGCGCTCTGCCAGCTGATCGCTGTTGGTCGATTCATATATGGTCACATCGCCCAAGGCTTTGATGGGGCCCCAATCCACATCGCCGGGGTTAAGAACCCCGCCGTCCAGAATGACAATCTTCATTGGAATATCCTCGCTTGGGGGCAGTGTAGCCTGTGCCAGAAGCCTCTGCAAGCCTTTCGCCCAGTTGACCATTGGGCTGTAACCAGCTTTAAAGATTGAATTAGAGTAAAATCATCCTGTTAAGTTTTGTTTAAAATACCTTATGCCGATAGTCAGAAACAAGAAACGAAGAAGGCCACCCTTGCGGGTGGCCTTCAAGTTCGTCACACAGACCAGAGGTCTAGTGGGCGATCACGCGGAAGTCGTCGCGGCGGTTCTTGGCCCAAGCGGCTTCGTTGTTGCCCTGCACGGCAGGATTTTCCTTGCCGTAGCTGATCATTTCAAGCTGGTTGGGGTTCACGCCCATCATAACCAGGTATTCATACGCAGCGCGGGCGCGGCGTTCGCCAAGGGCGAGGTTGTATTCCTGGGTGCCGCGATCGTCGCAGTTGCCTTCGATGCGAACGCGGATGCTGGGGTACTGCTTCATCAGATCAGACTTCTGCTTCAGCATGTCTTTGTACTGGTTTTCAACGTTGAACTTGTTGAAAGCGAAGTACACGCGGCCATCAGTGATCTGCTGAACGGCAGCGCGCATTTCAGGGGTCATGCCATCATCATAACCGGGCTCGCCAGTCGTTTTTTTAGCACAACCAAAACCAGCGGCCAGAGCCATAACCAGAGCAAGAATAAGAGCGTAGCGTTTCATGGTGTCCTCCTGAACAGCTCATTCTCCAAAAAATTAATACCTTTCCTTTCTGCACACATAAGGGCGCATTGCCCTTGCATAACAGATGGTATCTGCACCGTAATTTTTGTCAAGAAGTGTATGGGGTATTAGGCCCACTTTCGTAAAATATTTTTTACCCGGCTTTGCCTGAAAGCGTTGAAAACCGGGTAAAAATTTCTCTTATCAAGCCACAATCGGCTGTAATAATTATTTTTGCTGCCCGGGCATGCCCCAGCGAGGAAATGACGAGTCTCCACCGCCTGTGGGCACGCGCTTGGCATCGCCGCCGTGCCGTGTGGTCAGATAGATGCCACGGCCGCCCCCACGCGAGGAGGCAAAAGCTATAAAATAGCTGTCTGCGCAGAAAGAAGGTTGCTCATCGCTGCCGGGGCCAAAGGTCACCTGGCGTTCCATTCCGGTGAGCATGTCCTGCACAAAGATGCGATGGCCGTATTCCGTCATGCGGCTGTAGACCACAAGGGTGCCGTCGGGCGAAAGGTTCGCCTCGGAATTGTATGTGCCGTTCTTGCTCACCCGGGTGACGGAGCCGCTGCCCAGGTCTTTGAGGAATATCTGCGGGCCACCCAGGCGTGAAGATGTAAAGGCCATCTTGGTGCCTGTGCTGTCAAAGGTTGGCGAAACGTTGATGGAATCGCTCTGTTCCAGCACTTTTTCTTTCTGGAAAACGTGGTTGAGCTGGAAGATAACAGGGTATTTGCCGTTGGAAAGAGCCACGGCCACCTTGTTGTCAGGCATGAAAGAAGGTCCGATAACCACGTTGCCGGGGAAGCGGATACGCTGCACCTTGCCGGTAGAGCGGTCCCAAACGCCCAGGCCATGCGATTTGGGGTCAATCTGGGTGAACACCACAAAGCGTCCGTCAGGCGACCATGACGGGGACATAGCTTCGCCCGGCATATTGGTGATCTGGCGCAGATCGCGGCCCGTAGGCTTGACCAGCCATACGTTGGAATCCATCTTGCCGTTCTTTTTAATGAAGGCCAGGGTCGAGCGGAAGAAGGAACCGTTGCCGGTCAGGGCTTCCAGAAGGTCGGCACAGAAGCGGTCTGCCACTTCAGGCAGGTCGCGGGCGCTGACCTTGGGGTATTCCTTGCCAAAAAGGCGTCCGCCAGAGTTGGTTTCAAAGGCGCGGATCTGCACCGGGCGGGTGCCGCTATCGCCTTCAGGCCAGAACGTGGTCACAACAATGTCTGACCCGGCAAGCTGAAAGCGTTTAAAATCCAGTGCGGGCGGTTCATAACCGGCAAGCACCACACCGCCAAGCACAGCCTTGGGATCTGTCAGGCGCATAAACGGAAGAAAGCTCAGGTTCTCCTGAACAATCTTCTGCAGATCCGTGCCCATGCCCGTAGCCTGCACCTGCGGGCCCTTGAGGGGAGCGGCCAGTGCCAGATTGACGATGTTCTGGCCCGGACCGTAAATGTCCACGCGCATGGCGGCCTGTGCTCCGCTTCCCAGAGCCAGCCATAGCCCCAGAGCGAGGAGAAGAAGCAGTTTTTTCATGGCGTCAGCAGTCCTTGTAGGATCGGCGCGCTACCGGCGCACCAGGGTAAGAGTTATATCCAGTGTGTTTTCAAGACCTTCGGGAGGCAGCGGTATGCTGCCAACCTTACGAATGCCTTTACGCACGAAGGCATCAAGCATTTTGTCGCCGCTTTTTTGAACAAAAGCGACATCTTCAATGACCCCGGTTTGGGGGTTCACCTTCAACCTCACCGTAGGATAATAGGTACCGGGCGGGGTTTCAACTGGAATGATGATAGACTCGGCAAGCTGCCGGACCACATCGGAAAAATACTTGCTGTATTTTTTTCCATAACGGTACTGGGCCTTGGTTTCAGAGCCAAAGGCCGTATCCGCATTGTCGGGGCGCGCCGCTTGCTTTGCAACAGGCGCAGGCGTGCTGCTTCCTGTCGTGCTGGCAGGCCCGCTGCCCAAAGGTGTTTTTTGTTCAGTGTCTGCAACAACAGGCAGCGGCGAAGGTGCAATGGTCAAGGGCGGTGCTTTTACTTCGGCTGCGCCCTTTTTTGTTTCTTCATCCGTGCTCTTGCCCTGTTTTTTTTCGGTTTTCGCGCCGCCCAGGCTCACTTTTGCCGGGGAGCTGTCCTGTCCACGGCCAGCTGCCAGCGGGGTTTTTTCAGGCTTCTTTCTGTCGTTACTGGTTGCACGTTCTGCGGCGGGATGGGCGGGAGCCACGATAGTGGGTTTGATGCCCGGCATATCCTTACCTGTGGCCTTGGCGGTTTCCTCGGCCCGTTGGCGTGCACGTTCTTCAGCACCGGCAGCAAGGTTGTCGCTCATGGCAGCTTCGGCTTTGATGCGCGCACGCTCTTCAAGGCGCAGAGATTCCGCATCGTCGGGAATCTGATTGCGCGCTTTGCCTCTGGGCGTTCCTGTCCAGAAGGACAGATGAACTTCCAGTGGTTTCTCGTGTGGCGTTTTGCCAAAATTGTCTATCTGGCGCACCGCGCCACAGGCAGAACTGTCCAGAGCTTCCATGCCGGACGCGCGCACCGGAGTGCAGCTTTGCACCTTGCCCTTGCCGTCAACCCCAACCTTGAGCTGCACCTGAAAGTCTCCTTTCAAGGCAGGGGGCGGAGCCCATATGTCCACAATCTTATCAAGCATCTTGCCTGCATATCCCCCGGAAGCATCTGCCGTGGCCATAGCGGCAGCCCAAGCCCCTGTTGCTGTGAAGCACAGAGTCAGTACTGCCAGAAAAGGGAATACGTTGTGGAAAGAGGAAAAAAGCGACGTGCGCTGCGGGGATGGCATAATAACCTCCTGTAGGCACATGATAGCCTGTATTTTAACGCATGACTCTTCTGTCTCGGTTAGAGCTGAAAAAACTCAGCCCACAAGCGCTCTGAAAGAGAACGAGCTTTCTTTTTACCAAAAGTGCGCGGAATCAAGTTGCATGCTCAACAGTCGGATGCACGGCCAGAGCAATGAAGCATGTTAACGTTAAAAAGATTTAAATGCACTAACGCTGTGCAAGAGCGCAGCGCGCTGCCATACGGCGTGGATTCGGCTGGAAATACCATTTTCCGGCTGAATGACAACTTTGAAATGTCAAATATTTCAAAGTTAATCTGCTCTGAAAATAGTGATTGCTGCAACTTTTCTAGTATGTCCAGCGGTTCGTGAATGCGTAGCTGACCTGCTTTTGGGGGAGGGGCAAGGCCTTGGTTGGTGCGCCTTTGGTGTTGTCTGCCCTCAAACGGATTTGCTGTTGACCTGCAAGAACATGCCTGAGGGCTTTCCGGTATCCGGGTGCAGCGGTGAGAATGGCGCCATGCCAGTTTTCACTGGCATGGCTGGAGATCACAAAGTGCATGACAGATAGAGGGAAAGCAACCAGGCCGCTTGTGGAACAGCATCGCGCTCCCTCTAATCCTATGCGTGAATGCTGCTTATGGTTTATCTGCCCATCAGTTCGTCAAAGGTGAACACAAGATCCAGATCGCCATACTCCGCTGAAGGCGGGGGCGGGAAGTCTCCGCTCTGGCTTGTACGAATGATGGCGTTCACTGCTGAAGCGTCATACTGCGAATTGCCCGAGCTATGCGAAATAACAGCCTGCTGTACCTTGCCCTGCATATCCACGCGCACGCGCACAATGCAGCTGAGGTTCCGGCGGCTCGCCGAGGCAAAACCCCAGTTGGGCCGCACTGCCAGCATGACCTGGCCCATGTATACATCGCCAAGCCCCCCGCCGCCGGGGCCGTCACCTTCGCCGCCACCACCACCACGGTTGCCGCCAGCGCGCTTCTGGGCCTGGGCAAGGGCCTGTTCAACGGCATTGCCCCTGTCGCCCGAGTCCGCGCGTGAAGTGGCGTTGCGTTTGGCCTGTTGCAGGGCCGCAGCCACCGGGTCAACCGCAGGCTTCTGCGGGCCTTTCTTATCGTCTTTCTTTGCAGGTTCCGGTTTCTTTTGTTCCTTGGACTTATCAGGTTCCTTGGGCTTTTCCGGTTCCTTGGGCTTGTTTTCTTTCTTGGCGGCCACGGGCGTCGCTTCCGGCTTCGGTTCGGGCTTTGGCTCCGGTTTGGGTTCCGGCTTCGGCTCGGGCTTTTTAATCGGCGCTACGTCCGGTTTGGGCGGCGGTGTCACAGGAGAAGGTTCTTTGACTTCAACCCGTTCCGGCGCGGCCACTTCGGCCTTGGGAGCTGGCGGCGTGGGTGCAAGGGGGCCATCACCGGGCGCGCCCATATGCCCAAGAATGGGCGAGGGCGTACGGTTGCCGCCGGGTGCGCCTTCCACCAGACTGATCATTACTGGAGGTGCGTCAAGCCGAATGGGAGGCGGGCTGGGCCAGAACCAGATGAGCAGAAAAGCCGCTAGGTGCAGGCACAGAGAGAGAACATAGGAGGCCAGACGCATAGAAGAACCTACTTCGGGGCATGGGCAGGGGTGGTTTTGCCACCCTTGGCCGGGGCTTGATCGGGCTGTTCAGCTATTACGCCGAGCTTTTCAATGCCGACGGCCTTGATGTGTCCCATAACTTCCACCACAGTGCCGTAGGGCACGGCTTTATCAGCCTGGAGGAACAGAGTTTTATTTTTTTCTTTGACAAGGCGTTGCAGGTAGCCTTCAAGGTCTTCCATGCTGTCCACGCCGTATTCGTCAAGATAGATTTTGCCGTCACTGCGCACGGTAAGCACCATATGCTCGGCTTCCGCAGGCAGAACTTCAACCTGAGTGGTTTGCGGCAAATCAACTTCAAGCCCCTGGCTCATCATGGGCGTTGCCACCATAAAGATGATGAGCAGCACCAGCATGACGTCCACGAAGGGCGTAACGTTGATTTCCGAAACGAATTTACTGCCGTTTCCGACACTGGCGCCCATGCTACATCTCCGTTGCGCCCGTACGCTGCACGGGGCGGTGGGCATTGATCTCGCGCTGTACGCGGTTCAGAAAGACGCCTGCAAAGTTTACCAGCAGGGTGTCTACCTGAGAAAGTTTGCCCATAAAGATGTTAAAGCCAATGGTGGCAGGCACAGCCACGGCCAGGCCGATGGCGGTAGCAACCAGAGCTTCGGAAATACCCGGGGCCACAGTGGCCAGCGAAGCTGATTTGAGCATGCCAATGGAGTGGAACGAACTCATGATGCCCCACACCGTACCGAACAGACCGATAAAGGGCGCTGTATTGGCGGTTGTGGCCAGCAGGGAAAGCGAACGCTGCAGGCGAGACAACTCGCTGCCCACGCCTTGTCGCAGTGCACGGCGAACGTTGTCCACCACCACTTCGCTGCTGTTGCCCAATTCTTTTGAGCGGTTGAATTCCATCACGCCCTGATGAGCAATATAGTAGAGGGGGGATGCGGGATCGGCGCCGAGGGACTGTACGGCTTCACGCAGGTTGGGGGCTTTTTCAAAGCCTTCCGTGCCGTTAAGAGCCTTGTTGTTGGCGGCGCTGAGCGCAAAAAACTTCTGGATCATCAGACCCCAGCTGATAATGGACATAACGACCAGAAGAGCCAGCACCGCCTTGGCCACCAGGCTTGCCTGGGCAATCATTGAAAAGAAACTGAATTCCATGAAATTCTCCATAAGTGCGCAGCAGCCGTGTTTTCACAAATCGCCGCAAGTAGTGCCGGAACGCAGGACGCAAAAAAGCGCCGGTCATGACGGCAGCGCCGTCACAGCCGCATAAGGCTCTGGCGGAGAATGCAACGAGTGGGGCAAAGTTTCAAGATTTTTTTTAGACCTTTTGTCCCTGGCCCGCTATGGGGATTTGAAACCTGCACGCCGAAACGGAATGCACCTGTACGGGCGGTTCGTCAAGTCTGACGCGCGCCATTTTTCGGGTTGCGGCTGCAGCGTGCGCATTCAGGGCCTTTGTTCTGAGCCTTTGAAGGGGCTTCAAGCTTGTTAAAGCGTCATACATTACATTATGTTATTGTTTGCAGTAGGCTGAGAAGCCCACGGCAATGCCGGGTTGCGGGTGCTCCGCCCTGGAAACGTGAATTGCAAGGTGTGCGCATGCGCAGTTACCTTTACTTTATATGAAGACGCCATTTTGGCAAGCCGGATGGAATCGCCGTCTGTTTTACGGCGTATAGCGGGCGCTGCGGTGCGCGAAGACAAAATATTTTATATTTATTTTTTCCCTTCCGTCCTATATGGTCCGCGCTATAACTAGAGCGCCAGGCGGGGGCATGTCCGAATGGTTCAAAAGCCTTGCGGCAAAGCTGCGCCGGACTGTATTGCCAACGATGTCTTGCGCGTTGTATGTAGGGCCATGCAAGGCCTGCCATTCCCATACGTCACTTTTAAGGTGCATGCCACCTCCTCAATTACGGCGGTTTCAGTGATTCGCTCTTCTGTTCTCTCCCTTGTGCTCATGTGTGTCATTTTTTGTTCCCCTTCTTCGGCGGCAGCGCGCGGAGCGGCGTCTGGAGCTGCCATGCCCGTTTTTCAGGGGCAGCGCAGTTTGGGAGCTCAAGGCGGGGCTGGGGCCACTGGCGCGGAAAAACACGGCGAAACGTGGAATATCAATATGCACGACGCTGTGAACCGCGCCTTGGAGTTTAATCCCAGTCTCGGTTCGCAGGAGGCGCAGGGCCGCTCTTCGGAAGAAAGCCGCAAGTCTGCGCGTGGTGCGTTTGGTCCCAAGTTGGGCATGAGCTATTCAACAGCCAAGCAGGAAAGAAAGAGCACTGCCAATACTGTGTCTCCGCCCAATATGGGGACGTACAGCTGGGGTATTGAAGTTTCGCAGCCCGTGTTTCAAGGCTTCAAGCTGCTGGCGAACTACCAGCAGGCGGCCTTGCAGGCTGATAGCGACAAGGCCGCCTTGCGTAAAGCCGAACTGTCTATGACGGAGCAGGTGCAGACGCAGTTTCTGAATTTTCTGCGTTATGAAGAAAGCGTGCGCAGTGAGCGGGATGCCCTGGCACGTTTGCGTGATCAGCTGCGCATC